>CAZESK010000038.1:2823-24111 GCA_964515155.1 uncultured Bifidobacterium sp. | reverse complement strand
TCCTTGGAGTAGTACTTACTATGAAAACGGAACAACAAGCCATTCACCAACCAGCCTGATGCCATCCGGTGACTACAAGGTTCACTCCATGCCGCGCTTGATCAGGTTTTGGAAAAGTCGTCATGTCGCCACTGGAGGAGGCTACGGTTGCCGAGCCGGCATTCTATGGGGCGTGCAAAAGAGCCGTGGTTTATGGAGAAAACAAGGGGTGTATCTGGATACGGGGAAGGAACTGATTCTTGTGGGTGAGGGAAAAGTCACCGGGGACATGATCACTTCTCCGAATGGATGCAAAGTCCTCTGGGCGGCATTTCTTGGCGATTCATTCAAGTTGGACAGGAAGCAGCACATCATGATCACTGACATCTGTTCGGGAATAATGCAATGACAAACACCCATACCCCAATTGCTAGAACAGTGAATCCCACACCTGAGAAGGTCCGTGATTTACAACTCGGAATTGCGCTCTCACAGACAGCTTATGAGCTCAATAACGGCTTTGGAATTCAACCGGGAAAGCCGCTGAGTTTTCTTGAAGACTCCGCCCTCATGTCCGCGCCGGGTGCGCGGCCCTTAAAGGTTTCGATACCTGAAGGTTTTGTCGTTACAGGTACATTCAATGACGAGAAAACGGGCATGGATGCGCTACTGGCGTTCAACAAGACAACCGGTGAGGTAGTCATCGGCTTCGCGGGGACGAATGGCTTTGGTAATGATGCTCCCGACACAAAACAGGATATCGTTTCCTTGGGAGTGGGGCAGGCAAAGTCGCTATATGACAGTTCTGATTTTCAGCGGCACATTCGAGACATTAAGTTTCTTTTGGCAGAAACCGGTATCCCTTTTCGTTTGCTGATTGCCGGTCAAAGCCTGGGTGGCGGGGTCGCGACCACCCTGGGCCTGATGCTTGTACATGGAGATCAAAAATCGGGCGATCTGAGTAACGCAAATCGTATCAAGCTCGATCCCAGCGATATCGCCATCGTCTCCGTCAACGGCTTCGGCAGCGAGTACAGCGCCAAACTTGCCGGCTTCACACCGGCACAGATCGAAGAATTCTACTCGGGCGCCTCGCTGGATCGTATCGTCGTTCGTAATGCCATCGACGGCAATTATGACCTGATCTCGCAACTAGGCGGGCGCTTCGGTGGTACGAACTGGATCCTGAATGCTGAAATGTCTCGATCCATAGGCGAGTTGCATCGCCTGAATTTTGGTGTGGCCGAGGGACTGGATAACGTCTACGGCGATCTGACACGCATCAGCTCCGGCGAGGTGCCGCTCATCAATCACGAGACGATCAGTCGTAATGCCTTCCTGCTGGATTCCGCTATTCCGCTGGCAAACAACAAGATATCGCTCTCGTGGTCCAGTTACGTCGCGATGCTGTTCTCGAAGCCTGGGGAAGGCGCAACCACCATCAGTCATGGATTGCACCGGTATGCGGGCTTCCCCAAGCCACTGGCCGATGTGTTTGGTGTGGTGGGTGAAGTCGTCCTTCGCGCGCTTCCTGTCACTCAGGCAGCGCAGGCGATGCGCTTCCTGCTCGGCGGTTACGTCGCAGGCCAGCTGATCGGTTCGAGCGAGTCGCCGATGCCGGTGTTTGACGTGGTGACGGCCTTCGGTCCTGTCCCGGAGGGATGGACACGGCAACAGGTATTCGCCGGGCAGAGCCGGGTACCGGTGTTCGTGATCGACCGCAATCCTGAGACTCGGGTTGAGGTCATCCGCCGCAGCGATGGCCGGTCGATAGAAACTCACCCGGACGGGACCCGCATTGAAACCCACCCCGAATATGGCATGGCCGTACTGCGTGCTGATGGCAGTGGCACTCTGTTCCTGAAAGGTATTGACGAGAGGTCGGGTGACTTCAGCTCGGCCACCGTCACCATTCCGCGTGGTGCCATGCTCGATCTGAAGGAGGGAGGCTGGCATCTCCTGAAGCCGCTCGATGAGGCGCAGGCGCTGTATGAGTCGGCACAGTTTGTGGGTACGAAGGCTTCGATCTCCGAGATTCAGTTCGAGCTCGGAGCCGACGGCAAGCCGACCGATAAGATCCTCAGGTCCCGAGCGATTGTCCAATCATTTCCCACTCACGACACCTTACAGACGGAAGCTCCGGGTATGCAACGGGTTGCTGTTCGCCTCGGAGACGACCATGTGCAGTTCGTTCTTCGTGATGAAGACCGTCGCACGCTGCAGACGGTCGATGTCATTACGGACCCATGGCGCACCGAAACGACCTATCGCAATGGGCAGGGACAGGTGACCAGGCGCGTCATCGTCGAGCAGCTCAATGCGGATACCACCCGGACGACCCTGCAAGGTCTGGAGGGTGAGGTTCTCGAGTCCACGCTCGTCCAGCGCTACCGGCGCAATGGTGATCTGTTCGAACTGGAAGACCATATCGACTCGATCGAGGGGACGCGTCTGCTGACGGTACGCGACTCACAAGGATTTATCCGCAGATCTGAGGCGGTTGATGTCAACGGAACCCCGGTCGCGTATAGAGAGGCTGTACGCGAGCAGTTGCATGACGATATCGCCGACTTTCTCACTGCCCTGCGCCAGAAAGACACCGCAGGCATTCTGCTGGCTACCGCCCGCATTGCGCTCGATTACGCGCGCTCGCAGGGTTCAGTTACAGCACGCCACGATGCGCTGACCGGGGGCTTCACCAACGGGCTGGCGCTGGTACAGTCGCTACGCTCGCTGCAGTCGGGCGATACGCTGGCCCGGGCGGGTGGGGCCGTCGGCCTGCTTAACAGCACGAATCACTTTGCCGGCAAGCTGACCGGTTCCGGCTATCTCAGCAGCGCGCAAACGGCAGCCCTGTCGCAGATCGGTGCCATGCTCGCCGTGGCCAACCTTGCCAACCTCGGCAAAATGATCGAAGCCGGCCAGATCGGGTCGGCCGGTGCGACCGTGGTGTCAGCGATCAATGGTGTCGGTTATCTTGCCGGGACCAGCTCGGCGCTGATGGGCTCGGGGGCGCTGATCGCCATTAATCCGATCGCGATGGTGGTTGCCGCCTTTGTTCTGGATTCTCTCCTTGGCGACGATCCTCCGCCACCACCGCCACAGGGTCTGGCCATGTTTGTTCGCGAGTCCGACGGACGCATCGGCTACCGTATCAGTGAGTCGAACCCGCTGGGCGAGGCCATTCTGCGTCGCGAGCTCGACCGCTTGCTGCCCAAGCTCGCCTCGCAGCTGCAGGAGGCCAATGCCTCAATTGACGATGATGCCCATGGTCTGTATCTGGTCGCATCGCGTATGCCGAGCATCCAGATCTCGGCCTGGCCGAGTCACGATGGCAACGGTGTGGACAACTACTTCTTTGTTCTCTCCCAGACGGACCCGCTGCGTAACGATCCGGGTCTGCTGGGCGTTTCCCGCCTCGATCTCGTCAAGCTCTATGCAGAAACCCTGCTCCTGCCCGAGGCGCTGGTGCAGCAATGGGAGGTCGATCATCTGCAAGCCACATTTGGCCCTGATGAATCGCACTGGCTGACCGAGGGAGCGTGGCTGCGCGCCCGCAGCCCGATCGAGCAGCAACGTGCACAATTACAGGCTGCGCTTGACGAGGCGACATCCCGCTGGGAAGCGGCATCGAAGTTGAGTCTGGCGTTGGCACCTGCCGCCGATATGATCGAACAGCGTGGCAACATTGCAGCACTGAACATCATTTCCTCCGTTGTCGATGTAGCGTTGCAACAGATGGATTCTGCCCGTGCCCAGATAGAGGCCTTCCGCCTCGCGCACCCGATCGATCCGCTACAGGCGGCACGTGCCACACCGGAGCAGGAGGAGGCATTTGCCCTTGCTCGCTCGTCGCACACAGTCGTCGCACTGCAATGGCACCGGGTGCTGGCGGTTGATCTCGGCAACGATGGCGTACAGGTCATCGACCTGCCCGGCACTGTCGGCCATGACCTCGACAGCCTGCATACGCAGCGCGTGGCACGTGTTGATATTGATGGTGACGGTTTCCGCGAGGCGACGCAGTGGGTGGCACCAGCCGATGCCATTCTTGGTATCGACCGCAGCGGCAACGGGCTTCTCGGTAGTAGTGGCGAGCTTTTCAGCGGTTGGGATATTCCCTTTGATCAGCGCGGGCTCGCATCGCTTGCCTATTACGACGCCAATGGCGATGGTCGTATTACGTCGCACGACCCCGCCTATCACCAATTGCGGCTGTGGTTTGATCTGGATGGCGACGGTAGCGCCGGTTCGCTCGAAGTGTTCGATCTGCAGATGCGCAGCGCGGCACTTGGCTTTGCCGCCACCGCATCGGCATCGTTGGCATCCATGGCGATTGAGGCAATCGACCTGCAGGCATCGTCGGTGGTTTTCGCTGACGGGCAGCGCTCGTCCATGACCCAGCTCGACCTGCTGGCTCATCGTGAGGGCGTACAGATTGCCACTGACGAGGCCACCAGTAACCTCAACGTACTGCATGAAAATGGCCTGCGTGAGAACTTCATTACATTGGTCGAGGATATGAGCGCGCTGCAGGCGCTGCAGTCACCCACCCTCACGGTGGCACGCCGTGCCGAACTGGAGGCGCTGGCTGGGCGTTACGGGCTCAATCCGCAGTCGCCGGATTTTACGGCCATCGTTCAGGGGCTGCGAGCCACCGGCAACTCGCTGGGATCCGAAGAGACGGTCATCTATTTCGGCAGCGAGGACGTGTGGGTCGATCCTGCCGTGCGTGAGCGTCTTGCCGCGCTGCGCATCAGCTTCCGCAAGCTCGATGGCACCGACTTGTCCGTCGGCGCTGGTGCGCAGGTGGTACGGGTCGGGCAATCTGTGAAGGTGCAGTCGGTCAAACCCGATGGCGCTTTTGATGATCGCTGGGTGCCGGGTCGCAAGGTCGGTGCTGCCGACCTCCTGAGCGATGCCGCGCCACAGCCACCAATCCCGGTGATGTCCGGCGAACACGAAGCGGTACCGGGTGATGTCACGAGTCTGATGCTCGCCACCAAGGGGGCGCAGGCGGGAGGCCTGGTCACGCGACGGGCCATGGTTCACAGTGCCCCGGCGCTCGCCAGCAGCGAACCTGTCCCGTCCTATGAGCTGATGTTGGTCACGCCGGCCACTCCGCTGGCGGTCTTGAACATGGCGGCTAATGAGGACGAGCCGCTCGTGCTGGGTATCACGCAGCTGGTACAGGACGCGCGCCTGCAATTGGCTGCCTTCGACCCGACGATTCGCCTGCAATTGGTCGGTGTGCGCAGCGCGAGCATGGGCGCAGTAATCCTTGACGAAGAAGCAGGTCTCCTGCGCTTTCATCCTGTACAGAACTTCGCCGGCGAGGCCGGCTTCAGCTATGTACTGGCTGACCAGCATGGGCGGCTCTTTCAGCGCACGGTACAGATCCGGCTATCCGAATTGAACGATGCGCCGCTGTTAGCCGCCGAGTCGATCCGGTCGGATGAGGACGTGCCCCTGTTGATCGATCCGCGGGCACTGCTGGCCAATGACCGCGATATCGAAGCCGATACGCTGGCTATCACCGGTATTGCACGCGTGGCGCTGGGCCGGGCCGAGCTGCTGGGTAATGGCCAGATTCACTACACGCCACCATCAGATATGTACGGTGTCACCGATACGCTCGAGTACATTGTGCGCGATAGCCGCGGCGCCAGTGCCGTGGGCCGTTTGCGTATTGAGCTGGCTGCTGTCGACGATGCGCCCACGGTCGTCGCTGAGCGACTGGTCCATGCGCGCGAGGATCAGCAGCTACGTATCGCGCCTCATCTGCTGCTGCGCAACGATATCGACCCCGATGCCGATGCACGCCTCGGCTCCCGCCGATTGCGCGTCGCTGCTGTCGGTTCGGCCGAGCACGGCAGTGTGCAGATGGATCGTGACGGACAGATCATTTTCATGCCCGAAGCCGACTTCAATGGCGAGGCGACGTTCAGCTACACCGTGATGGACGAGTCCGGTCTGGCGACCACCGGGCGCGCGTGGGTACGCATTGATGCGGTCAACGACGCGCCACTGGCTGCTGGTGAGCGGATCGCAGGTTTGGAAGACGAGCGCTTGCAGATCAATCCGGCGCTGCTGCTACGGAACGATATCGATACCGATATCAATCGGGGCGAGCCGCAAGTCCTGTCGGTTGTCGCGGTGAAGGATGCTGTCGGTGGCTCGGTGATCCTGCGCGACGGCCTGATCCATTTTACGCCGGAGACTGACTACGCCGGCGCGGCCGGTTTTGTTTACCTGATCTCGGATGGTCATGGCGGCTTTGCCCAGGCGACGGTGGATATCACGCTTGCGCCGGTCAACGATGCGCCCCGGCTACCATCGATGCGTT
Source organism: uncultured Bifidobacterium sp. (assembly GCA_964515155.1). GTDB lineage: Bacteria > Pseudomonadota > Gammaproteobacteria > Burkholderiales > Burkholderiaceae_D > Pernthalerella. Next base: position 17,786 of record CAZESK010000038.1, on the reverse strand, counting down.
TCGAGGCCACCGAAGATACGGATCTCGTTCTGCCGGCCTCGCGCCTGCTCGAGGGGGCGACAGATGTGGATGGCGATGCGGCCGACATTCGTCTGTTGCGGGTCGGCGAGGGCGAAGGCGGTACCGTGACCTGGGTGGATGGACAGTTACGCTTTCGTCCGGCGCTGGACTTTTCCGGTACGGCGAGTTTCAGCTACAGGGTGTCTGATGGAGAGGGCGCGGAAACCGAGGGGAGGGTGGTGGTCGATGTGAACGGCGTGAACGATGCGCCGATCCGTATTGCCGAAGCCCGGCTGACGCCTGTCGCCGATGAGGATCAGGAAATCAGGATAGCTGAATCAGCATTGCTGAAGCTCTTCTCCGATGCCGATGGCGACATGCTGAGCCTTGTGTCGTACTCACTGACGACGGACGGTACCGCCGGCCGCTTGCATAGGGATGAAGCACGCCGCGAGCTGGTATTTCGGGGCGAGCCGAATGCCAATGGCAGCTGGCAGCTCCGTTTTACGGTCACAGATGGGCAGGCGCTTGCCCACAGCGCCATCGACATCCGCCTGCGCCCGGTCAACGACGCGCCAACGGTCAATGCAGTTGGATTCCGGATGCTTGAAGACGGTGGCGAAACCAATCCGACGACATCGGCCTGGAGCTACCTGTCGCATGATCTGCTGCTGTCCGGGGCGGTCGACGTGGACGGCGATGCCTTGTCGGTTGCCAGCGTGTCTGGCGCGCGCACCACAGGCGTGCGTGATATGCAGCCGGTGGATGTGTTCAATGACGTTCAGGGCCGCCGCATCGGCATCCGCGCACCAGCCAATTACCACGGCGCGATCGAGCTCTCGTTCACCGTGACTGATGGCAAGGGCGGGGAAACGACGCAGAAAGCCTACGGCGTGGTGGCGCCGGTCAATGATGTACCGCTGTTGACGGCGCAGCAAACGGGCGCAAGCCAGCTGAGAGTTTGGCGGCTTGTGTGGGATGTATCAAGCTGGCAGCTGTCCGCCTGGGATCCCGATGCGACGAACCCGGTTCGCCTCGCGACCGAGCGTAACCCCTTGCGCGGAGGCGTTACCTTGAGCGGAAAGTCCACAGCACCCGACGCCCGCGGCGGCCTGCTGACGGTCGCCACCATCCTTACCCAGAGCGGCAGGGGTAATGCCACGAGCACCGAAACCGCGTGGTTTAGCGCCACCGATGCCGCAGGAGCGAAATCCCAGATCAGTATTTCCTTCATCGGTCGCTTCAACACTGACCCGGTCGTGATCGACTTTGATCAGGATGGCCTGCGCTTCATCGACCTCGCGCAGAGCAGGGCGATGCTGGAGGTCGACGGTGTCTTGAGGCGAAGTGCGTGGATAGGCCCGAACGAAGGCATCCTCGCTTACGATGTCGATCATGACGGTCGCATCCGGCGGCTGGACGAAATTGCGTTCGGTTCTCATGTCGGGCAGCCGGATATCAGCGACCTGCAGGCATTGCAGCAGGCGTATTTCGATCAGAACCAGGATGGCGTGTTCGATGCCGCCGATCACAAATGGTCCAGTTTCCTGATCTGGCGTGACCGCAATGGTAACGGCGCAAGCGACGACGGCGAGTTGCAAAGCCTGGCGGAGGCGGGCGTGCGCGGTCTGTTCCTCAATGGGAATGTTCTTCACCGGGCCGAGGGCGCCGACGTGCGCGTGCGCGGCTATACGCGGGCGCTGATGCATGACGGTAGCCTGAGGCAGGCGGCCGACGTCTGGCTCAGACTGGAAAATCCCCAGACGGAGGATGCCGGCGAGGTGGATCCCTCTATGCAGCAGGTGTCGCTGCTGGGTACCGACCAGCTGGCCAGCCTGTTGCAGCAGCTGGCCGAGGCGCCGCAAGAGGGCAATCGCGCGCCGCTGGTCTACGGCTACCTGCCGACCCAGTACGCAGAAGAGGGGCAAGCGTTCCGTCTTGAGATTGCCCCCAACTTCTTCATCGACGCCGATACCGACGACCCGCTTCGGTTTGCTGCCACCCGGGCCGATGGCAGCCCGCTGCCTGACTGGCTTCGATTCGATGACATCCGGCTGGCATTCGAAGGCACACCCGACCGAGCCGATGCCGGCGCTCTCCAGCTGGCCCTGGCCGCGACCGATAGCGAGGGGGCCAGCAGCCGCATCACCTTCACGCTGATGACGGCCCAGATCAATCGTGCACCGGAAGTTGCCAGTCCGCTTGACCTGATCCAGTGGCAGACGGATGCAAGCTCCCATTACACGCTACCCGAGGCACTGTTCCATGATCCCAATGGTGATGGGCTGACGCTGGAGGTGACACAGGCCGATGGCCGTCCCTTGCCCGACTGGCTGCGCTTTGACCCCCAAACGCGATCGCTGTCAGGCAGAGTGCAGGCCGCTGCGCTGCAGGAGCCGCTGGCGATCGCGATCACGGCCACCGATACCGGGGGCCTGTCGGTGAAGACGGCCACGCGACTGATCGGCGGGCGCATCGGCACGGCTCAAGATGACTGGCTGGCCGGCTCAGCCGTGTCGGACACGCTATGGGGCGATGCGGGCAACGACACGCTGGTGGGAGGTCGCGGCAATGACCTTCTGGTCGGTGGTGCGGGTTCAGACGTCTATATCGCCGAGGCCGGGTCTGGCGATGACATCCTCGTCGAGGAAGCCGGCGATGGGATGGATGTGAACGTGCTGCGTATTGGCGGCGCGGCGCCCGATGATGTTCGGCTGTTCCGCGATCAGGACTCCCTGTACATCGATGTGGTCGATGGTCTGCCCAAAGTCATCACCGTGCGGGACTTCTACAAGAACCCCGCATGGGATGCGATCTCGCGCATCGAGTTCGACAGCGGTGAGATCCTCAGCGACTTGCGCTCCTTGCATGTTCCGTTCAGCCATAAGTTCACCGAGTTTGACGACTGGTTCAGCGCGGCTGGCAGCGATAACTGGGAAATCGCGGGAGGTAAGGGGAACGACCAGATCGCAGGCGGCTCAGGCAACGACCAGATCTTCGGCGATGAGGGTGACGATACACTCGACGGCGGTGTGGGCGACGATTATCTGGAGGGTGGTAGCGGCCGTGATACCTACCGCTTTGGCACCGGATGGGGGTTTGATCAGGTGCGTGAATCAAGCACACCGGGCGAGGGTGCCGTGATCGAGTTCGGTGAGGGCATCCTCGCCTCTGATATACAGCTCGCCAGGGATCTGGAAGGATTGAGGATCCGTGATGCCTGGTCGGGCGACATGATTCGGGTGGATGCACCGGGCCCTATGGGCTCCCCCGTGTACCGAAGCCGTCTGGTCAGCGAACTCCGATTTTCCGGTGGCGAGGTCCTGACAGCCCCGGATGACCGGGACATTCCTTTTGAGGGCTCGCTGCTCTGGCATGCCGATCAGTTTGAGGGCAGCGAGAAGAATGACCGGATTTTCGGTGGCTGGAGCGCGATGATGGTGAATGCGCGTGCCGGCGATGACCTGATCATTGGCAGCTGGCGCAATGACCGCCTTTTCGGCGGTGCTGGTAATGACCTCCTGGAAGGCGGGGCCGGGGATGACCTGCTCGACGGCGGTACCGGCGACGATGTATACGTCCATTATGCGGGCGACGGCAGCGATACGATCTCGGACCCGTCAGGGTCGGACACCCTGGCTTTCAATGATGCCGATGATATCGACGACCTTGCGGCGAGACGTAGCGGGGCCGATCTCTGGATCGGCGTCAGAAGCACCAGCGGTGGCGTGCACCTAAAGAATTTCTTCGACCCCGGCGGTGGCATGGCCCCTGAAACCAGTGTCGAGTGGCTGCGCTTTGCCGGCGGAGAGCAGATTTCCACTGCCATGCTGGTCGGGATGACACCGACATCGACCGTTCTGACGGGAGCTTCGGCAGTGCGCTGAGTGCCGTGGCACTGTCCGACCAGGGCGCGCCCGTGGCGGACGCCGGCTGGGTATTGCTTGAGGAGCGCGGCCACCTGCTAGACTGTGCCGCGCATCGATCAACAACGCCTAAAAAATTCGGAGACACCCATGGCCCTTTTTCAGGGATTCACGCACAAGCGCATCCGCACCAGCGGCGCCACCATCAATGTTGTCACTGCCGGACAGGGCGAGCCCGTGCTGCTGCTGCATGGTTATCCGCAGACGATGGCCTGCTGGCACCAGATTGCGCCGGTACTGGCCCAGCACTACACCGTCGTCTGCGCCGATCTGCGCGGCTACGGCGGCTCATCGAAGCCGAAGGGTCTGCCGGATCATTCGAACTACTCGAAGCGCGAAATGGCGCTCGACATGGCTGAGGTGATGACCAAGCTCGGGCACGAGCGCTTCCACCTGGTCGGTCATGATCGCGGCGGCCGCGTTGCGCACCGGCTGGCGAAGGACCATGGCGAGCGCGTGCAGACCCTGACCGTGCTCGACATCTCGCCGACGCTGAAGATGTTCGAGAGCACCGACCTGCGCTTTGCGACGGCCTACTACCACTGGTTCCAGATGCTGCAGCCGCCGCCGCTGCCGGAGAAGATGTTGCAGGGGATTGTGCCATTCAACATCCTCGGCATGGTCGGTCGTTCCGAGCCGGACCTGTCGGCCTTTTCCAAGGAAGCCCTGGCCGAGTACGTGAAGGCGTTCAAGGACCCGAAGGCGGTACATGCAAGCTGCGAGGATTATCGCGCTGCAGGGACCATCGACCTCGAGCACGACCGCAAGGATCGCCGCCGCAAATTGAAGATGCCGGTGCTGGCGCTTTGGGGAAAACAGGGCGTGATCAACCGCCTGTTCCACTGCCTCGAGGACTGGCGCGAAGTCGCCTCCGACGTGCGCGGCAAGGCGCTGGACTGCGGACATTTCGTACCCGAGGAGCGTCCGGCCGAGACGCTCAAGGAAATCCGTCGATTCATCGGCGCCTACCCAATCTGAACTTTTCCGGCTAACGAGGAAACAGCATGAACCCTACCGCCATCAAACGCATTGGTCTCGTCAAGCGCAGGAAAGACCTGAGCTACGAACAGTTCAAGACGCATTGGCTGACCGTACACGCGGAGCTGTGCAAGAAGCTGCCGAATCTGCGACGGTATTCCGTGAACTTGGTCGCGCCCGAGCTGATCGAGAGCTTCGGCTATGAGGGGTTTTCCGAATTGTGGTTCGATTCGGCCGAGGCACTGAAAGCCTCGCTCGAGAGCCCGGAAGGCAAGACCCTGCTGGCCGACCTGCCGAACTTCGTGGACAGCATCCATCCGCTGGTGGTGCACGAATACCCGATGCTCTGAGCGCCCCCGCATCTCGGGGCGGATGTCCGCACTCTGCTATGCTGGCGGCATTCCCGGCGCCAGGGTCGGGACAGGCAACCGCAGAGGGAGAACCCATGCATGATGAGTCTACGGCGCACGCTGCCCAGGCCAGCTTCGCGGACATGCGAGACAGCACGGCCGACGACTGGAAAATCATCGGCAACGAGTACCAGCATTTCGCGGCGGGTCTGCCCGACCGGGTGCTGGCGCACCTGAAGCTGCTCGATGGCGATTTCGGCGGCTATCCGGTCGATCGCCTGACCCACAGCCTGCAGTCGGCCACGCTGGCCTACCGCGACGGCCGGGACGAAGAATATGTCGTCTGCGCACTGCTGCATGACATCGGCGACACCCTCGGTGCCTATAACCATCCGGATGTCGCTGCAGCCATCCTGAAGCCCTTTGTCACCCAGGAAAACTTCGAGATGGTTGAGAAGCACGGCCTGTTCCAGGCCTACTATTTCTTCCACCACCTCGGTCTCGACCGTAATCTGCGCGACCAGTTCCTCGGACAGCCGCTCTACGAGCGTACGCTGGAGTTCTGCGAGAAGTATGACGCGCCCGCGTTCAATCCCGACTACGATGCGCTGCCGCTGGATTTCTTCGAGCCGATGGTACGGCGGGTCATGGCGAGACCGCGGCAAACGATCTACGCGATGAAGGATGCCGAATCTGCCTGATCATCCGGGAAGACACCGTGCGCGCCTGATTTTCGGGTAACGTAGCATTCAGGGATCGGCATCGACCGGCACAGGCGAGCTGCTTCCGACGGCGGAGGGGATGGACTCCACCCACCACCTCCACGACGACGACATGTTCAGGAGGTGACATGGCATCCAGCATCCACACTACCCCGACCCGCCCGCTACCACCGTCTGCGGTGTTCAGGCTTATTGCCGACGGTGCGCGCGACATGCGCGACACCGGTTTCAAGGGCGTGGCCTACGGAATACTTTTCGTGCTGATGGGTCATGCCATCACCGCTGTCTACGAGCAGGTCTGGCAAATGACGATGGGCCTGACCGCTGCTTTCTTCCTGATGGGGCCGTTTGTCTGCTGTGGCATCTATGAGCTGTCGCGCCAGAAGGATCGTGGCGAGCCGATTGACCTGCGGGCGAGCCTGCGCTGCTGGATGCGCAACTGGAAGTCGGTCGCCTTTTTTGCAGCGACGCTGACCTTCTTCATGATCGTCTGGGCGCGAGTGTCGGTCGTGCTGTTCGCACTATTTGCAACGCACACTTACCCTGAGCTGACCGATATGGTGCGCAACATCGCGTCGATGAGCAATGTCGTCTTCCTTGCAGTCTGGGCTGTCGTGGGCTGTGTATTTGCTGCGCTGGTATTCGCCATCTCGGTCGTATCGATGCCGCTCATGCTGGACCGAAAGGCCGATACGATGGAGGCCATCGGCACCAGTGCAGTCACACTGTGGAACAACCCGGGCGCAATGCTGGTGTGGGCGATGGCGATCACGCTACTGATTGGCGTGAGCCTCGTGTTTTTCCTGCCACTGCTGGCACTGACAGCGCCGCTGGTCGGGCATGCGACCTGGCGGGTCTATCGTGCCCTGATCCCGGCCGACATGCCGCTGGCATGTGCGGCCGGTGAGCCGATGGCTACAGGGAACAGCCTGTCCTGAGTCGGACAAGGCTGCCACGCCGGGTCTTTCGCCTCCCGGCCAAGGCCCGCAGGCCCGAGCTGCTACCGGAACCCGGTTTAGCGGAAATTGCGGCGTTTCGGCGGTGGCGCGGAACCTTCGGTGCGTGGTTTCAGATGGCGGAACATGATCCGTCCCTTGCTCAGATCGTAGGGCGACAGCTCCAGCGTCACCGAATCCCCGGCAAGAATCCGGATATGGTTCTTGCGCATCTTGCCCCCCGAGTAGGCCACGAGTGTGTGGCCGTTTTCGAGCGTCACGCGGTAGCGGGAATCAGGAAGAATTTCATCGACTGTCCCGTGCATTTCAAGCAGTTCTTCTTTTGCCATGGGGTTTCCTCAGTAGAGTGGTTCGGATTGCGAAAATCAGGATGGCGGCGTCAGGTCGTGCGCTGGCGCAGCCAGGTGCGTGCTTCGCCGATCGCATACCGGACAGCGTCTTGGCTGGAGGCGAATTGCGGCGTAAAGCGGAATACCCGGTCATGGGAGCCGTTGCGGATCGAGACGAGGGCGATGTACTGTCCCGAATCACTGATTCGGGTCATCGGAGAGACAAGATATTTGCCTGCTGAGAATGCTTGTTCGTGTGTCGTAATCATGTAGGTGGAGACGCAGCATGCGCTCCATGCAGAAAAAAGGCTCGGATCGCCGGATGGGACGATGCGGGCGGGCACGCCAACATTGCTTGCGCAATGGGGCAGCGTGCAGTGAGGCTCGCCGAGTACTGGGAAGTTTGACGGGCGCCAATCAGTAAGGACCGACGCAAGACTGAGGTGGGCAGGGTGGGGAAGTCTGCGGACCGTGTCAGACAACGGTCGCCGCGCCGGAGAGCAGAGCGCCGCGACCCCCGCATGATACACAGGTTTCGGCGCCGCACCGAAAAACTTTCCCGGATTGTCGAGAATTGTGCCGATTTCACGGGAAGCGCCGGTATTTCCCGGCCATACGGATGGTTCATCTTTGAAGCGATCGTTATCGGGCATCCCGCTGCCGCGGCGCAGACGCAGCCCATCGAATGATTTCCCCGAAGGACAGTACGGACACTGCGGCGCGGGCAAAGTGGCAATCAGCGATCGGCGATGGTGAAGTTCTCATACCTCACCACCAGCGGCTTTTCATTGATGCCTGCGAGTGCGAGCCGCTTGGCGACACCGGTAATTTCCTTTTCGAGTTGCCGGAAGATTTCCTCTGGCAAGTGACCATTACAACGTCGATGCTCGGCCAGGTCTTCCAGTGTCTGGTTCGATATGAAGCAGGTCGCATCAGACAGCATGCGTTGGCTGCCGAAGCGGAAAGTGGGTTGGACAGAAAAGCGTATTCCGGTCGTCGTTACATCGATATCGGCAAGATTCATCATGGGGCGGGCTCCGTGAGGGCAAGGCATCCGAAAGGAATCCAGCAGGGGCGCCCACATCAGCTTGCAGGCGGACAGGAAAGAATCGCATCGGGGGAAGAGGTCCAGCTGACTATACGCTCCCCGGCGATGAACACCAGGGTTTTCATCAGTCGCACTGCATGATGGGATGCAGTGAAGACGCGTGCACTCCAGCCGGCCGGTGCGGTCCGGAAACGACTTGACCAAGCCGCGGCATCGCGGTCCCGCATCAGGCCCGGCTCCTGGAGCAAGTCCCTGATTTTTCAGCAAAAAAAAGGGCCTTATTGCGCTGTATGCACGGCTTATCTACCATGCGGACATCTTTCATTTTGGGCAGATAGTCAACGCAGGGGGATACATGGCAAGCAAGTGGCGGACAATGCTGGCAAAGAAGAAATCACCCAAGGTCGTGGTGCTGGAAAAGGACTTTGCCGGCATTGCCGCGGGCAGCAGGCTCTTCGTCGCCACACCCCGGATCATCGACGACTACATTCGAGACATCCCGCCCGGGCAGACGAGGACGATCGAACGACTACGCAACGAACTCGCCCGAAAACACCAATGTACGGCGACCTGCCCGGTGTCGACCGCTATTTTCATCCGGATCTCGGCCGAGTCTGCGCTGGAGGAACTCGCTGAAGCCAAGCCTTTGCACACGGTTGCACCGTTCTGGCGGCTGGTCGATCCTGGATCAAAGATCGCTGCGCGCCTTGCAGTCGATCCCGAATGGATCGCGGCCCAGAGGGCTGCCGAGCAAGCGGGTTGAGCGCCACTTTTTCATGAGAGATCACCCGATGCAGCGCATGATCCAACGAGGCCTTGTGGCGCTACTGCTGATGTCCGCGCTGTCTGGTACGGTTTACCTGCTGATGACTACCCGCTCCTCATCCCCGATTTCGCCCATGATAAGCAACCCCGTGGTCTATGTTGAGATACCGGTCGCCGACCTCGATCGTGCTACCCGTTTTTATCAGGAGGTCTTCCAGTTCACTCTGGAACGATCCACGGTGGATGGCTATTCCATGGCGTTGTTTCCGGCGGCACCGGGCAGCAGCGGCGTCTCGGGTGCACTGGTCATGGGCGATGTATACATTCCGTCGAAGTCCGGGCCGATTGTTTACTTCGGTACCGAGAACATCAGCGCGACGCTCGAGCGCGCGCGGCAGGCCGGAGGGAAAATGCTCTACCCGGAGAAGCATCTGGAGGGCCTCGGCAGCGTCGCGGAGTTCGAAGATAGCGAGGGCAACCGGATCGCCTTGTTCGCGGCACGGAAATGACGCCTCTGACCCAGGCGGACGCCAGACCCGTGAATAGACATCGGTGGTGGCGCCTCAGCTACTTTACCTCTTCCGCCGAATAGTCTTTCGGCAGGCATTGCTCGCATTGGCTATGCCCCCGTTGATATCGTTATGAGCACCGATTCAGTAAGCGGGACGCTCGTGCTCGCGCGCGGTCAGGGCGGCAGAGATGTCGGCTTGATAACGGCCGGCAGCAAAGTCCGGTATTGAGCGTGTCAACAACTGCTGAGGCATGGCCATGTGCTGGGTAAGTGTTCGGGCGCGGCCGGATGAATCTTTGCAATCCTGTGTAATATTTACTTGACGTTTAATGCTGTACGGTTATATTTACATCGGGATCGAGCCTCGGCCGTGGGGTGACCGGATCCGCTCTCGTCTGCTCCCCAAGGAGCACAAACGCGGCTTCACCTTTTCCCTTCATCAAGCAAGGAGTGGTCATGAACGCATATATCGTCACTTTCCTCGTCGCAGGCGCTGTCTTCGGTTTGCTCAGTTTCCCCATCCGTCATTTTTTCAGCGAGGGTCCGACACGAGTTGAAGATTCGTCGCAACCCCACGCGCTGGCAAGTCGGGTGTTCTGGGCGATGGTGTGCACATTCCTTTGGCCAGTGATGGTGCTGACCGGTGTGAACTCGGCCCTCATTATTGCGAGACGCAGGCGCCAGCGAAGCCTCGCTGAGGTTTGAAGACCATCGGGTCGTTCCTGTCAGTCACTCAAGCTACGCATTCTGTTGAGGCCTGACCGGATCGATCAGTCGCCGTTTCAGTCGACGCCGAAATACTCGCTCATCGAATTGTCTGCGCTGACTCGCCGATTGGTGAATACGGTGTCAGCCTCAACAGGCAGATGATTCGATGCGGCTGATTCGCACTGGCCGCGCCCCTTGGTAGCTCACTGCAGGATGTTCGAGACCGCGATACCATGCCATGGCATCAGGTCGTTTCCTGCCGGTCAATCGGCATTCAAGCTCGCTGTATTCCGTATTTCCATAAATGCCAGATGTCGCACAGCAAGGCTGGCAGCCGACACTCATTCTCGGCACATCGTTTCTCTGATTTTTGCTTTCCGCGTTGCTTCATTTCCATGACGCCATGGGGACGCCTGTCCTCTTGTCGATAATGCTACGGAGGTTGAATTGGATATTCACGAGTACCAGGCTAAATCCCTCTTATCTTCATTTGGTGTGAATGTGCCCCCGGGCGGTGTTGCCTACAGCGCTGATCAGGCTGTTTACGTTGCTACCGAGTTGGGTGGCGCTCATTGGGCCGTGAAAGCCCAGATCCACTCCGGTGGTCGGGGCAAGGCAGGTGGGGTCAAGCTGTGCCGTACGTATCACGAAGTGACCGCGGTGGCCCAAGCCATGCTGGGCTCGAGATTGGTCACGAACCAGACCGGGCCGGAAGGCAAGGTGGTTCACCGTGTCTATGTTGAAAGAGCGACACCCTATGAGCGAGAGCTGTATCTGGGCTTCGTGCTTGACAGGAAAATCGAGCGTATCCGTGTGATTGCCTCTGTCGAGGGCGGCATGGAAATTGAAGAGATTGCGCAGGAGAAGCCGGATTCGCTGATCCAGGTGGAGATTGAGCCTGCAGTCGGCATGCAGCCGTTTCAGGCGCGTCAGATTGCCTTCGGGCTTGGTCTGAATCTGAAGCAGGTATCACAGGCTGTCACGATCATCCTCGGGTGCTATCGCGCTTTTCGTGACCTTGATGCCACGATGGTGGAAATCAATCCGCTGGTCGTGACCAAAGATGATCAGGTGATTGCGCTCGATGCCAAGATGTCCTTCGACGATAACGCGCTGTTCCGTCGTCCTCAGGTCACGGAAATGCGCGACCCTGCCGAGGAAGATCCCCGTGAGGCGCGAGCGGCTGAGTTCGGACTGAATTACGTCGGGCTCGAGGGCGATATCGGCTGCATCATCAACGGCGCAGGTCTGGCGATGGCCACGATGGACAACATCAAGTACTGCGGCGGCGAGCCGGCGAATTTTCTGGATGTGGGCGGCGGTGCCTCGCCGGAGCGGGTTGCGGCGGCATTCAATCTGGTGCTGTCCGATCCGAATGTGAAATGCATTCTGGTGAATATTTTCGCAGGTATCAATCGCTGTGATTGGGTCGCGCAGGGGGTTGTGCAAGCGGCCAGGGAGCTGCGCATACCACTGGTCGTCAGACTTGCCGGGACCAATGTCGAGGAAGGCCAGAAGATCATTCGTGAATCGGGTCTGCCGATCATCTCTGCCGACTCATTGATGGAGGCCTGCGAGAAGGCGGTGCAACTCGCCAAGAGCTCATAGATCCGCGTGTGTCGGGCCTATGTCTGGCAGTACGCAGCGTGTTGACGGTCTCGAAGCTACCTCGCACGACGCACTAACTCACTTACCGATGTTTTATTCGAGGGAGCATTCCCATGAGTATTTTGATTGATGAGACGACCAAGGTCATTGTTCAGGGGTTCACGGGCGATAAAGCCACGTTCCATGCCAATGAGATGATCCGATACGGTACCCGTGTGGTCGGCGGTGTCACCCCCGGAAAGGGCGGGAAAGTGCATTTGGATCGTCCGGTGTTCAATACGGTGGAGGAAGCTGTCAAGGCGACCGGCGCGCAGGCGAGTCTGGCATTTGTTCCGCCGCCCTACGCGGCCGACTCGCTCATGGAGGCGGCTGATGCTGGACTGGCGCTGGTGTGCATCATCACCGATGGCATACCGGCGCAGGACATGGTGAGGGTGAAGCGGTATCTGCTTCGCTACCCGAAAGAGAAGCGGACAACGATTGTCGGTCCGAATTGCGCGGGCATCATCAGCGCCGGCAAAGCGATGCTGGGCATTATGCCGGGGCATATCTACATGCGTGGCAATGTGGGTATTGTCTCGCGTTCCGGTACGCTGGGTTATGAGGCCGCAGCGCAGATGAAATCCCTGGGTATCGGTGTAACGAGCAGCGTGGGCATTGGTGGCGACCCGATCAATGGCAGCTCTTTCCTCGATCACATGGCACGGTTCGAACAGGATCCCGAAACCGAGGCCGTGGTCATGATCGGCGAGATCGGTGGTCCACAGGAAGCAGAGGCAGCAGCCTGGGTCAAAGAGAACATGACCAAGCCCGTCGTCGGCTATGTGGCAGGACTCACGGCCCCCAAAGGCCGCCGCATGGGGCATGCCGGCGCAATCATCTCGGGGGAAGGCGATACCGCGCGCGAGAAAGCGGACATCATGGCCTCCTTTGGCTTGTTCGTCTCGCCGAGTGCCTCCGAGCTGGGCGCCACCGTAAAAAAAGCGCTTGCCAGCATCGGTAAATGAGTGGTGCTGAGCCAGAACGATGTGGGGTCCTCGGATCGACCACATCGTCCGTCTCGGCCGGTGTTCGCTGCCCTGACTCGACCATTAATCAACAGGAAAAATCATGAGCTTTCACATCGTTGAACAAGCCACAGCCCGCCTGCACCGATCCGAGCTGGCGGTGCCTGGTTCGAATCCGCAAATGTTCGAGAAGGCAGCAAAATCAGCAGCCGATATCATTTTTCTGGATCTCGAGGATGCCGTCGCCCCCGACGACAAAGTGCAGGCAAGGAAGAACATCATCGAGGGCCTGAATGATGTCGATTGGGGCAGCAAGAGCATGATGATCCGGATCAATGGCCTCGATACCCATTACATGTACCGCGATGTCGTGGATATCGTGGAGGCTTGTCCGCGACTCGACATGATCTTGATTCCCAAGGTGGGCACGGCCGCTGATGTCTATGCGATCGATATGCTGGTCACCCAGATCGAAGCAGCAACCCAGCGCACCAAACGAATCGGCTTCGAAGTATTGATTGAGACGGCACTCGGCATGGCCAACGTTGAGGCGATCGCGCAGTCAAGCAGGCGGCTGGAAGCCATGTCATTCGGGGTGGCGGATTATGCTGCCTCGACCCGGGCGCGCACCACAGTGATTGGTGGCGTGAATAAAGACTCAGGCGTGCTGACCGATGCGGATGAGCAGGGTCATCGCCAGTATTTCTGGACAGACCCGTGGCATGCCGCGCAAACCCGCATGATGGTGGCATGCCGGGCTTACGGCTTGCGCCCTATTGATGGTCCCTTTGGCGACTTTGGCGACCCCGACGGCTATCTGGCTGCAGCCAACCGTGCTGCAGTGCTGGGGTATGAGGGCAAGTGGGCCATTCATCCCTCACAAATCGCGTTGGCTAACCAGGTATTCACGCCCTCGGCGGCCGAAGTGACGAAGGCGCGGCGCATTATGGAGGCGATGGCTCAGGCGGCCAAGGAGGGGAAGGGGGCTGTGAGCCTGGATGGTCGTCTGATCGATATTGCGAGCATTCGCATGGCAGAGGCACTGCTTGCGAAGGCTGATCAGATTCAGGGATCTCCTTGAGGATTGATTCCGGCTCTGCTCCGGAGCCTGAAGATCAACACCAACAGAGGCGTGTGAGACGCTGAATCAAGTCAGCGCATCACCGCCCAATAAAAGCAACGTGCGACACCGGGTGCAAGCTCGGATATCGTCACGATGGCATTAGATACCCAGTAATTTCTTCGCTTCGCCCAAGGCTTTCATGGACTCAGCATGCTTGCCTTCTGCGTGAGCCTTCTCACCATCCGCTCTCAATGCCTTCACTTTGGCAAGATCAGCGCCATTGAGCTTGGTGTTGGGTAGTGCTGCATCGATGGCTTTCATTTCAGCTGGGCAGTTGTGGGCAAAGGCGAGACTGCTGACGCAGAAGAGGATGCTTGCGGCGATGAATTTCATGACAATCTCCGGTGGTGGAAATAAATACCCGTGCCAACGATACCGCAAAACCGACAGTCTTGTCGTACGGCCCTCGTTAAGTCAGAAGCGGCGAGCGATTTTTACTGCGGTTGCTGACCCAGAACCGACCAGCATGCACCAGAGGCGTAACGGCCAAGAGGCCGGTGCCCCGGCCAGGAGGGCGGCTTCATCTCGGTGATGACACTCGTCTGACTGGCAGCGCTTGAGCAATTCCAGCAGTTCTGTAGATCCGCCCTGCTGGTTCAGGTAGTCGATTTGCTGTTGATAATGGTGATCGACAAAGGTTTCGACAGCGGCAATCGTGGCATACACCGCTCGCGGACCAAACAGCGCCGGTAATGCGCCAGTCAGCCAACCCGCAAGGCGCCATGGGCCGAGAAGGCGGCTTCGCAACTCGGGTGCCAGCCACGCTTCGATGAGGCGCAAATGCTCGGACTCTGTTTCGCCATGGCGGTGCGCGAAGGCCAGTAAATCCGTCCAGCCGCGCCTGCTCGCCACAGCCATAATGCCGCGGTAAATATAAACAGCACCGGTCTCTCCAGCGTGATCAGAGCGCAGTTCACGCAAGAGGTGAATCG
>CAZESK010000038.1:0-2723 GCA_964515155.1 uncultured Bifidobacterium sp. | reverse complement strand
ACAGCACCGGTCTCTCCAGCGTGATCAGAGCGCAGTTCACGCAAGAGGTGAATCGGTAGTTTGGCTGTGGGGGTGGTCGTGCTTTCTGTATCGTGTGGGCTCGAAGGTGCTTTTTCCAGATACACCGCTACCCGCTGGAGTGCAGGACGAATACGTAAGAATCCCCGGTAGGCCCACTCAAAAACGAAGGGCATGCCGGGTAGCTGCGCAAAACGTGCCAGCCACCGCCAGCCGGGTAAACGCTGCCACATCGCGATGAATGCGGCCGCACCATCCAGCCGGGAACCATCAGTGCGTTCGACATGAAATCGGGCGAGTAATCGGGCCCGATCATTCGCGTAGGCGGGGTCAGCTGCCGCCCCGGCAGCATCACTCACATCGACAAAGCATAGTGCACTGTCCCGATGTTTTTCTGCGAGCCCTTTGACATGGGCGATTTCCCGGCGACACAGTGGACAACCGCCGTCGAACAGAACTTTCAGCGTTTCGGTAGCGTCTTCAGATTTCATGAGGGAGGAAGCAAAAAATAATGCTGATGTATAAAGCTGCGTGAAATCTTCTCGCATCCTTGTTGGTGTAAACAGCGACGCTTTGTGTCAGCGCAGCATGATCCGATAACTGAATTACCCCGGATCGTGATCAACGCCGATTGGCAGCACGCGTAGTGATAAGCTCCGCGCTCATGCGCCTGCCCCGCGCAGCTGACAGTTCATCCAATACCCTATTTCCTCAAAAGCATCGACCATGCGCGCTGAAGAGATCAGATACGCCTATCGCCCGGATATTGACGGGCTGCGGGCACTCGCGATCATTACTGTCATCGGATTTCATGCATTTCCCTCCTGGCTGTCGGGTGGGTTTGTCGGCGTTGATGTGTTCTTTGTGATCTCAGGCTATTTGATCACGCAAGTACTCCAGAAACGCTGGCAGCCACCAGACTTCCGACTGGGCGCATTTTATGCAGGCCGAATCAGGCGCTTGTTTCCATCTCTGATTTTGGTACTGGCGGCCTGTTATGTGTTCGGCTGGATCGCGTTGCTTGCAGACGAGTATAAACAGCTTGGCAAACTGACGCTGGTGAGTGCCTTGTTTTTATCGAATTTCGCATCATGGAGCGAAAGCGGGTACTTCGACTACGCGGTAGACACCAAGCCGCTCCTCCATCTCTGGAGCTTGGGGATAGAAGGACAGTTTTATCTCCTGTGGCCCGTGCTGCTCTGGGTGGCACTGAGATCGGGTGCAAACATCGTCAGACTTTGCGTTGGTCTGATTCTGATATCTCTCGCACTGAATGTAGTCATTGCGCCCCAATCACCCACCCATGCTTTCTTCTCGCCGGCTACGCGCATATGGGAGCTACTGTGCGGGTGTCTGGTGGCGAGGCTGCAGTCTCTGAAGGCAAATTGCTCGCCTTGTGAAGTGGCCGTGCAGCGGGAGCTCTCAGTCAGACAGTCCATCATGTCCGGTATCGGTCTGGCGTTGATCGCAGCAAGTGCGATATTTTTTAATCAAGACCTGTATTTTCCGGGCCTGTGGGCTATCGCTCCTGTACTAGGCACGATGCTGATCATCATGGCAGGTAATGGTTCATGGCTAAACCGGCAGGTTCTGTCGCATCGCATGCTGGTGGCCATTGGTCTCATCAGCTACCCGTTGTACTTGTGGCATTGGCCTGTCTTGTCTTTCGCAAAAATCATCTACGGCACCCGACCCCCACCAGAGATTCAAACAGCGCTTGTTGCTGTGGCTGTGGGTCTCGCATTCATGACTTACCGTTGGATCGAGCGTCCGCTTCGGTACGGACGAAACTTGCAAAAAAAGACAATAGGGCTCGCCGTTGGCATGGCGGCTTTGGCGATTACAGGCGTGATCACGTTCGTACAAGACGGATTTGCGCATCGGTATCAGAACCGATTGGTTGAGACGCAGATGTCCGACCTGAAATTCGACCTGCCCGAAACGCAGCTCTGGTACTGCGCCGGTGTGCAGCACGATGGGCCCCGCTGCCACGCAACCGGACCACAGCCCTCAGTGGTTGTCATCGGAGATAGTCACGCCCTGACAATCTACTCTGGCTTGATGGATCGATTCAGTTCACAGGGGAAGGACATTGCGCTGTACGGCGCAAGTGATGGCTGCCCCCCATTGCTCGATGTGGTCATTCAGGATCTTGGTGGTGATGCGAGAAACTGTCTCCGCAAAGGCTCGGAGGCGATCCGCCGCGTGATTTCTGACCCCGGTGTCAAACATGTGGTCATGACGAGCCGCGTTCCGATGTACACCACGGGTGAAGGATTCGGAGAGGTCGAATTGGAGCAGTTCGGATCCTGGGTGCTCAGTCTGAAAGATGAGCCACGCGGTACCCGGAGTAACCCAGAGGTGTTTTCCATCGGTTTGGGGAATACCATAGACGCGCTGCTGTTGGCCGGCAAGACGGTCACGTTCTTGCATGATGTGCCAGAGCTCGGATTTGATATCCGGAGCTGTTTCTCGTTTAGACCCTTAGCGCTGCACTCGGCTGTGAAAAATCCTTGTGCGGTAAGTAAATCAGAATTTGAGGCCAGAACGAAGGCCCATCGATTCATGGCCGATCAGATTTTGGCCCAGCGCCCGACGGTCAAGGTCATCGATCTGGCGGAGGCGCTGTGTGATGAGAACTGGTGCTACGGATCCAAGGATGGGGTGCTGTTTTACATAGATGACGATCATCTGAGCCACCGGGG
>CAZESK010000037.1:21741-24667 GCA_964515155.1 uncultured Bifidobacterium sp. | reverse complement strand
CCGGCGGTATGTTCATTGGTCGTCTGTCACCCGAGAAAGGCATCGGTACGCTAGCCAACGCCTTGCAGCGCGTGCCGGGCCTCCAGATCGATGTTTACGGCAATGGTCCGCTCAGGGAAATGGTCGAGCGTACGCCGGGCATGCGCTACTGCGGTTTTCAGCCGGCCGACATACTGCGCCAGCGCATGCATCGCGCCGCCTACCTGGTGGTGCCCAGTACCGGTATCGAGAGCTTCGGGCTGGTGGCGATTGAGGCCTTCGCCTGTGGCACGCCGGTCATTGCCAGCGGCCACGGCGGCTTGCGCGACATCGTTGTACACCGCAAAAATGGCTTGCTGGTTGCGCCAGGCGATCCCGATGAGCTGGCCAGGGCCTTGCAGGAGGCCGAGCACCAGCCGGAGGCCATGCGGCGCATGGGTGCGGCGGCCCATGAGACTTATCTCGCGCATTACACGCCCGAGCGCAATTATGAAATGCTCATGCGCATCTATGACGAGGCCATCGCGGCCCGCCCTGCCCACTTCCCCCAACGCTATGCCCAAGATCGCCCTGGTCGTTAATGAGCCGCCGCCGTACCGGATACCGGTCTTCAACCGCGTCGCTGCCATACCCGGTGTGACGCTGCGCGTGATCTTCTGCTGCCGGCGCGAGCCGAACCGGCGGTGGGATTTGCCACCGATTGCGTTCGACGCGGTGTACCTGCGCGAGCGGATCAGCACCGTGCAGGGCCGCTACATTCACAACAATCCGGACGTGCTGGTGGCGCTTGAACGTTTTCGGCCCGATGTCGTGGTTGGCAACGGATTCAATCCCACGCATCTGTATGCGATGGCCTGGTGCGGCCTGCGACGCCGGCCCTATGTACCGATGACGGATGGCACATTGCACTCGGAACAGGCACTGAGCCGCCTGCATGCCAAGATACGGCGACAGGTTTACCGTCGCGCAAGTGCCTTCATCGCGGCCAGCCAGGGCGGAGTGGCGCTGTACCAAAGTTACGGTATCTCATCGGCGCGCTGCTATCAGTCCTGCCTCTGCATCGACAATGCGCGGTTCCGAAGCGGTCCGGATGCGCCGCCAAAATCGCGAGACTTCATCTTCTGCGGCCGTCTGGAGCCGGGTAAAAGTCCGGACGTCGCGCTTGACATAGCGGCGCGCTGCGCAACGCTGCTGGGCCGCAAAACACGTCTGCTGTTCGTTGGCTCGGGCAGCATGGAGGCCTCGCTGCGGCAGATGGCGACCGCGCTGGCCGATCGTATCGATGTCGAATTCCACGGCTTTGCTGCCCAGCGAGAGTTGCCTGCGCTGTACCAGTCGGCGCGCCTGTTCCTGTTTCCGACACGCGCCGATGTCTGGGGCGTCGTTGCCAACGAGGCCTGTGCGGCCGGCCTGCCCGTGATCGTCACCCCTGAGGCCGGTGTCGCCGGCGAACTGGTCATCCATGGGCACAATGGTTACGTGCTACCGCTCGATGCCGAGGTATGGGCAGCGCTGGCTGCCAGCTTGCTGGCCAACGAGGGCCGCCGCCGGGCCCTCGGGCAGCGCTCGCAACTCCTGGTCGAACCCTACAGCTTCAGTCGGGCGGCGCAGGGTATCGTGGATGCGTGTTTCGCGGCGCTGGGCAGTCCGTCGGACAGCTATGCAGCCGTCAGGCGGCCGGTCTGGTAGTCGAGAATAGCTTGCTTGATCTCGGCCACCGTGTTCATGACAAACGGGCCGTGCTGAACGATGGGCTCACCAATCGGACGACCAGCCAGCAGCAGGAAACGCGCACCATCGCTGCCGGCAGTCAATGCGGCGAGATCACCGTCGGCGAGGATGGCAGCGCTGTGCGTGGCCAGCAGGCGGTCAGTACCGGTGAGCTGCAGCTGGCCCTCAAATACGTAGACCATCGCGTTGTGTCCGCGCGGGATCGTCTGCGTGAAGCCCGCACCCGATGGCAGCGCAATGTCGAGATACAGCGGCTCGGTCGTGAGCCCGGCTATCGGGCCATCGGCCTGCACGCCGTCGGCATCAAGCCGGCCGGCAATCACCTTCGCCGTACCGCCATCCTTCAGCGCACACACCGGAATCTCCTCGGGCTGGATGTCGCGGTAGCCTGCCGGCTTCATCTTTTCCCGGGCCGGCAGGTTGATCCACAGCTGGAAGCCGCGCATCCGTCCCTCGAGCTGCTGCGGCATTTCGGAGTGAATGATGCCGCGTCCGGCCGTCATCCACTGCACGCCGCCGCTCTTGAGGTCACCCTGGTTGCCGAGGTGGTCTTCATGCCGCATGTGACCATCAAGAATGTAGGTGATCGTCTCGAATCCGCGATGGGGGTGCGCGGGAAAGCCGGCAATGTAATCCCCCGGGTTCATCGAGGAAAATTCATCGAGCATCAGAAAAGGATCGAGCCGCGTGTGCTCATTGCTGCCGAGGCTGCGGCGCAGACGCACACCGGCGCCGTCCGAGGTGTTCATCGCGGGAATGATGCGTGCCAGTGGCCGCACGACAGGTCCTTGAGTCGTCATGGAAAATCCTTCGCAAGAGAGGACTGATTCTACCGCTGCCGCTGGACTGCTGCCCGACCTCAGTCGCCGATCATGGCCACCAGCGGTAAATGGTCGGAGGCGCGTATCGAGCTTGCCGTTCGGTGCACATGCACGCGCACCAGCCGGTGCCGCGGACGCACCCAAATCCTGTCCAGTGCAAATACCGGCCAGCGCGACGGAAACGTCGCCAGTACCGGCACGGCCTGAAAGTGCGACACCAGCCGGCGCAGGGCCTGTCCCCAGACAAACCACTCATTGACATCCCCCATCAGTACCACCCCCATCGCTTCCGTATCAACCGACTGCAACAGTCGCTGGACTTGCGCCCGCCGCTCGGATGCCTGCAGGCCGAGGTGGATCGCGACCACGCGCAGCCGGTGGCCATGGCAGAAAAT
>CAZESK010000037.1:0-21641 GCA_964515155.1 uncultured Bifidobacterium sp. | reverse complement strand
GCAAGGATGCCGCGCCGGGCCACCTGGCGTGACAGGCGGTTGATGCGCGCACCCAGCAGGCGCCGCACGACCTCCCGCCCCAGCAGTGCCCCCAGCGCATAGCCGGCACCGGCCGATGCCAACGCGCCGGCCAGCGCATACAAGGCACCCGGCATGAAGCCGAAGACAATACCGGTGGCCGCAATCAGCAAGGTCACCGGCACCATCAACAAGCCGCCGACAACATAGGTCAGCACCACCAACAGCGGCGTGGCGGGCAGATCGCGCAGGCGCTGCACCAGGCCAATCAGTACCGGCAGGTTCAACTGTTCTCGCATCGGCGTATAGCGCCAGGCGAGCGCCAGCGCGATCAGCAGCAGCGATACGGCAACCAGCCCGGCGAAGCGCCATGGCAGCGAGGCATGCACCTCCCTCGGAACCGAGGTCGCGACCAGTTTTCCCGGGTCGATGGGTCGCTCCGGATCGAACAGGGCCTGCTGCGGTATCAGCGCATCAAGTTCCGGTGCCACGCTCGGCGCCACATCCTGCAGACAGCGCGGCCATGCGTACAGCGCGTCAATCGTGCGCAGCAGGCTGCCATGCTCGGCCAGCGCCTGCCGTACCCGGGCTGGCTCGGTGCCGAGGTGCTCGGCCAGCAGACGTGCACGTAACCGGTCAATGCCATCGGCAATGCGCAGGGCATCCGGACCACTGGCCTCGATGCTCAGGTTGCACTCGGTATCGCAGGCCAGCGAGCGGTTGGAGAGGTTGGCCGAACCGACCGAGCAGAGACGGCTATCGACGAAAAATAACTTGCTATGCACATTCAGGCACTGGCCATTCTGGTCCGGCAGTACCGGACACACCATCCGGTACCGTTGGCGGTGGTCGGCATTGCGCAAGCGCGCATGCAGCCGCGCACGCAGCACGCCCATGGTGGCATCCTCCAGCCAACCGCTTTGCCGCATGGGGGTGATGGCAATGACTTCGGGCGGCGATGGCTCGCGGAGGCGTTTTTCCAGTGCGTCCGCGATCAGGCCGGAGGTGAAGTACTGATTCTCGAACAGCAGCGAATGATCAGCCGCCGTAATCGCGTCAAGATGCAGGCGTCGTACTTCCATCACGCCCCCCTCCCCGTTGAATGCCGGCTCGGTGCGCGAAATGGCAACGTTCACATCCACCAGATCGGGTTGCAACCAGTCTGGCCAGCGTGACCCGTCGCCATCACGATCCCGTGCCGGGATTGCGACCGGTGCCGCCGGGAGCACGCCAGTGGCCCGCTCCCAGCGAGCCCGGCATAGCTCGCCCAGCGCCACGGCCACCTCGCCGTCGACCGCTGCCTGGACATCATGAAATGGTGGATAGGGCTTGCCATCGTGATCGATGCGCGCTGGGTCACCAACGAGGTGCCCGGAGGTATCCCAGCGCGAACCGGTCAGATCGAGGCCACCGACGAAGGCAATGGCGTCGTCGATAACGACGACCTTCTGGTGATGCGAGGCACCGATCGGATGGTGCGCATCCATGAAGAAATGCAGCCTGCGGTGCGTCGCCCATCCCAGCTTGACTGAGGGCAGCCACTCTCGCTCCATTGCATACAACAGCGTGAAATCCCAGTTCAGCAGCCAGATATTGAGACCATCGCGTTCTGACACCAGCGCATGCAGGAAGTCCCCGAGCGGCTCGGGATAGCCGTCGTTCGCGCCGGACGGCACCAGTCGCATCCGGCTGTCGATATCCCAGGAGAGAAGCAGGATACTTCGGCGTGCAGCGCGCATTGCGGCGCGTACTGCGCGGAAATAGATGTCGGCATCGACCAGCATCGCAAAACGGCCAGCGTGGTCAATCCGCCAGCAGTTGCGACCGACCTGCAGGATTGGGGGTGAGCTCACCCCTGCAACTTAATGAAAGAACTGTCCCTGCTGCTTGCGATGCTGCAGTAGCTGTTCGAATTTGTCTGACCGCAGAGCCTCACTGAACAGAAAGCCCTGGACATGATGGCATGAGGTGCTACGCAGGAAATTGAGCTGCTCGAAGGTTTCGACGCCCTCGGCAATGACCTTGATCCGCAGGTCGCCGGCCAGCTTGATGATGGCCGAAACAATGGCGGCATCTTCACGGTCGCGCGGTAGGTTACGGACTAACGAAGCGTCGACCTTGAGCATGTCAACCGGATAATGCTTCAGATAGGAAAGCGTAGAAATACCCGTACCGAAATCGTCGATGCTGAGCGATACGCCGATCGTTTTCAGTGATTCCATGACATCGCTACCAGCCGTACTGGCTGCCACCAATCCACCTTCGGTCAGCTCCAGCTCGAGCAGCGCGGCCGGCAGTTGGTGGCGCTCGATGGCATCGCGCACCTGATCCACGAATCCGGGGTCCATGAGCTGGACCGACGACACATTCACGGCCACCTTCAATTCCGGCATCTGCCGCTCTCGCCAGTTGGAGAGCTGCTTGCAGGCTGCTTCCAGTACCCACTCGCTCAGGCGGCTGGCCAGACCCGTTTCCTCGGCCAGAGTAACCAGCTGACGCGCCGATAGCGACTGCAATAGCGGATTTTCGCAACGCAGCAAGGCCTCGGCACCGACGACCTGCATGGTCAGAAGATCGATCTGCGGCTGGAACGCCAGCGCGAACTGCTGTTGCGCGATGGCCGCGCGCAACTGCTCTTCTTGCTGCTGGCGGGCCAGCACCTCGGTCAGCATGCCCGGAGAAAAAACGCGGTAGCGATTACGCCCGGTGGATTTGGCGCGGTACATGGCGAGATCGGCCTTCTGCAGCAGCTCGCCGGTCTCATTGCCATCGTCCGGATACATGGCGATACCGATGCTCGCCCCCGTGCGCAGCCGGTGCTCGAGGATCTCGAAGGGCTCGGACAGCGCGCGGATGATGTTCTCGGCAATCAGCTCAGCGGCGGCCAGTGTCTTGAGCCGCGTGAGAATGAGCACGAATTCGTCGCCACCCAGCCGCGCCACTGTGTCAGTTTCGCGCACGCAGCTCAGCAGCCGTTGCGCGACCTGCTTGAGTAGCAGATCGCCGGCATGGTGGCCGAGCGTATCGTTGATCGCCTTGAAACGGTCGAGGTCGAGCAGCAGTACCGCACAGCCGCTGCCGTCACGATCAGCATGCAGCAGCGCCTCATGCAGCCGCTCGAGAAAGCGGGCACGATTGGCAAGACCGGTCAGCGGGTCATGATTGGCAAGATAGAACACGTTTTGCTCGGCCAGCCGCCGCTCGGTATTGTCGCGCATGATCTCGACGAAGCCTTTGACCTTACCTGTCGGATCGTGCAATGCACCGAGCACGCCGGTGCACCAGAAGCGCTCGCCGTCCTTGCGTACTCGCCAGCTGTCATCCTCCGAGCGACCATCGCACGTGGCCTGGCGGAGCTTGCGCATCGGCTCGCCGCGCGCCTGATCCTCGCTGGTGAAAAAGGTGGCGAAGTTGCGGCCAATGATCTCGTCCTTGCGAAAGCCGAGGATGCGCTCAGCGCCGGGGTTCCAGCTGACCACGCCGCCGCTCTGGTCAAGCATGAAGATCGCGTAGTCGGTCGTCCCCTCGACCAGCAGGCGGAAATGTTCCTCGGCCCGCTGCAGCTCCTGCCGCGCACGATGAGTCTCGGTCACATCGCGGAATACATCGACCGCACCGATGATCCCGCCGTCAGTATCGCGCAGCGGCGCAGCGGAGTGGCTCAGCGTGACCGACAATGCACGCTTACGATCGTAGAGGGATAGTTCGTAATCGACGACCGTCTCGCCAGCCAGAGAACGGCTGAGCGGATGCTGGTGCCAAACACGTGTATCGGACTGCAGGCTGTGCTCCGAGGTGTGCATGGCTTTGATTTGCGACAACCGGGTCAGTGGTGTGCCAAGCTTGAACAGACGCTCGGCCGAACGGTTGATAAGTAACAGCCCGCCCTCCGCATCGCAGACGATAACACCTTCGGTCATGCTGTTGAGGATCAGCTGCAGTATGGTGGTTTGGCGTCGCAGTGCTTCCTGCGTCGTCACCTGTTCGGTGATATCGGTAGCGGTACCGATCAGTTGTGTGACCGCACCACCACTATCGCGCTGAAATGCTGCCACGCGCACGCGCAGCCAGCGCCAGCCGCCATCTGCATGTCGCACCCGATGCTGGTTCTGGTACACCTCGTCGCCGTGCGCGTCGAGCGCCTCACCCAGCCATGCTGAAAAAGCCGGGTGATCATCAGGGTGAATGAAATGTCGCTCGCTGCGAATATGACGGGATTCGAATTCCTCGATCGTCCAGCCCAGGACTTCGGAAATGCGGGCATTGCAGTAAACGATACGATCGCTAGGCGCATCGAAGATAAAGATAATGTCCGGGCTGGTCGCTGCGATGCGCTCGAAGCCACCGGCAATGCGCATACTGCTGATGTCCGCCCGTGCGTCGATGCTGGCCAGTGTCCCATTGCTGGTCGCTGTCATTCGTTTTCCGTCGTCCGCATTGTTGTTGGTTGGTCTGCACATCATCGGATTACCGACCCGGTGAGATTATCCGATTGCACCCACATGACGTAGCGTGAAACGTGGGTGATCGGCCAGCAGCACTTGACGGAAATCAATCATTTCGCGTGTTCAATCAAGCGACGTACCCGTTAATCCCTTGCGGAAACTTGGTGAGCAACTCGCCGCCGGATGTAGTTCGCTCGTGCGCGGTAAGATGGCTGTCATTGCTCAACCACGATGGGGCTCATGAACTATCCCGTAATCGATGCGCTGGTCGCTCCCGAAGGCAAGCTGGAGGTCTTGTCGCGTCAGGAAGTCGCCAAGCTGCTGGATACCAGTCAGACCGGCCTGCATCAGGTATTCAGGAATTGCGCATTGGCGGTACTGGCTTCCGGAAACTACCTGGATGACGGCAAGGCGCTCATGACCTCGTATCCGGATTTTGACATCCGCGTCATCCATCGCGAGCGTGGTATCAAGCTGGATCTGACGGGAGCCCCGGCCAGCGCCTTCGTCGATGGTGACATGATTCTCGGTATCCGCGAGCACCTGTTCGCCGTGCTGCGCGACATTCTCTTCACCAGTACCGAATACGAACTGCAGGCCCAGCGCCGCCAGCACGATACGGTCGCCATCACCGACCTCGTATTCCACCTGCTGCGTAATGCCGATGTACTGCAACGAACCAAGACGCCGAATCTCGTTGTCTGCTGGGGCGGTCATTCCATCTCCCGCATCGAGTACGACTATACAAAGCGGGTTGGCTACGAGATGGGGCTGCGCGGTCTCGATATTTGTACGGGCTGCGGACCAGGCGCAATGAAGGGACCGATGAAGGGCGCTGCGATCGGCCACGCCAAGCAGCGGATCGCTGACGGGCGCTATCTCGGCTTTAGCGAACCCGGCATCATCGCGGCCGAGTCGCCGAATCCCATTGTCAACCGGCTCGTCATCCTGCCCGATATCGAAAAGCGTCTCGAAGCCTTCGTGCGCGCGGGTCATGCCATTGTCGTGTTCCCCGGAGGCGCCGGCACGGCCGAGGAGATCCTGTACCTGCTCGGTCTGCTGCTACATCCGGATAACCGCGCATTGCCGATCCCGCTCATCTTCACCGGGCCGGCGGATTCAGCGTCCTACTTTACCCAGATCGATGAGTTTATCGGCGCCACTCTGGGCCCGGCCGCGCAGGAGTTGTACGAAGTCATCATTGATGATCCGGGCCAGGTAGCGCGGGCCGTACAAGCGGGCACGGCCCGCGTGCGTGAGGACCGCAAGCGGCACAGCGACGCCTACTACTTCAACTGGCGCCTGAAGATCGAGCCGGATTTCCAGCGCCCCTTCGTACCCACGCATGCGTCCATGCGCGCACTCGACCTGCACCGTAACCAGCCGCCGAACCTGCTGGCGGCCAACCTGCGTCGTGCCTTCTCCGGCGTGGTTGCCGGCAATGTCAAACTGCAGGGCATCGCCGAGATTGAGCGGCATGGCCTGTTCGAGATCCACGGCGAGGAGGAGATCATGGACCGGATGGACAGCCTGCTGACGGCCTTTATCGACCAGGGTCGGATGAAGCTGCCCGGGATGCGCTACGAACCCTGCTACCGGATTGTGCGGTGATGACTTCACATATCCTGATCGTCGGTGCGACCGGTGGCATCGGGCTGGCGCTGGCCCGGCATTGCGCGGAACGAGAATCGCTGCGCACGCTGATCCTCTGCGCGCGGAAGGCAACGCACAGTCGCGAGCTGCAAGCGCTGCATGAGGCGCTACGGCAGCGCAGTGTCAAGGTGTTGCTCCTCGATGTAGATATAGCCGACGAGACCAGCCTGTCTGCCCTGCGCACGACGCTGGAGAAGGAGTCGGCCGAGATTGACCTGCTCATCAATACCGCCGGCCTGCTGCATGCGCCGGGTATCGAGCCCGAAAAGCTGCTTGAGCAGGTGAATTCGGCTGCGCTGCGGGAGCTGTTCGAGGTGAATGCGCAGGGCCCCATCCTGCTGGCCCGGGCACTTCTGCCCTGGCTGATCCGGAAGCGGCGGGTGGTCTATGCCTCGCTGTCGGCGCGCGTCGGATCAATCGACGACAACCGGCTGGGCGGCTGGTATGGTTATCGTGCGTCGAAAGCGGCGCAGAACCAGTTGCTCAAGACGCTGGCCATTGAGCTACGCCGTCGCAATCCGGAAGCGATTGTGCTGATGCTGCATCCCGGCACGACCGACACCCACCTGTCGCGACCTTTTCAACGCAATGTCGCCCCCGGCAAGCTATTTTCTGCAGACTTTGTCGCTGGTCGGTTGATGGCGATTATCGAGGCGGCCGGGTCGGAGGACAGCGGCCGCTTTATTGCCTGGGATGGAGAAAAGATTCCCTGGTAATCAGCGCTATGCCGGGTCTTGGCGCAGCAGCGCCAGCTGCTCCGATTCAAGATAGCACCACTCGCCCTCTTCCAGTCCCAGCGAGGCCAGCGTGAGCCCGCCAATGGTCGTCCGCTGCAGTGCTGCGCAGTGATTGCCGGCAGCGGCCAGCATGCGCTTGACCTGATGGTACTTGCCCTGTGCCAGTACCATCTCCAACCTGTTCGGACCTACCTGCACGCACTCTTGGGCGGCCAGCGGCTCTGGCTCGTCATGCAGCTGCACGCCTGCAAGCAGCTGCCCGATCAAGGCTGGCGTGACCGGCTCGGCCGTGTCAGCCAGATACCGCTTGGACACATGCCGCTTCGGTGACGACATCGCGTGGTTGAATGCGCCATCATCCGTCAGCAGCAGCAGCCCCGTGGTGTCATGATCGAGCCGGCCGATCGCCTGTACCTCGCGCCAGCCCAGCTCGTCGGGCAACAGGCTCATCACGCTCGGGTAGTGGCTGGGCTTGCGCGAGCATTCGATGTCGCGGGGCTTGTTCATGGCAATGTAGACCTGCTCGCGGTAATGCCACTGCTCGCCGAACAGCGTGAAGCGGAGACCCTCCGTATCAAGCAGCTTGCGGTAGTCGGTGATGACAGTACCGTCGATGGCCACCTCGCCATCGGCAATCAGTTGACGGCACCACTTGCGCGTGCCAATGCCCTGCGATTGCAGAATGCGATCGAGTGAAAGTTTCGACATGGGCGGCACTGTAGCAGAACCAGTACCGCCCCCGGGGGATCAGGCCTCAGCGTCCGGGCTGCATCGGTTCGTTGAGCCGGCGGTCGCCCGGTGGCCGCAAGGGCTCTGTGCCCTGCATTCCACCAGCATCCGACCCGCTATTGCGGTTGCCGCTACCTGCGCCGCCGCTCGCGCTTCCACTGGCGCCACCGGATTGGCTACGGGTTCCGGCGGGGGTATCCGACGGCCCCGAGGTATCCGCGCCTCCCGACGGGCCGCTGGTATCGGGGGACATGCCAGGCAAGCCCGGATAAGCGGGCGGCGCGTCCGTCGATGTGCCCCCGCTACCCGAGGTACCGGAGGAACTGTCGGTCGAGCCTTCCGACGCTCCCGGTGCAGCCGGTGATGTGTCAACGGCGCCCGGCGTGCTCTCGCCCGTCGATGAGTCTCCGGGCATGGGCATCTCTGTCATGCCGGGCGAGGTGTCGCCGCTGCTGCCGGTCCCGCCGCTTTCGGTGCTGCCCGCTCCGGAGGCGCCGCTGGCTCCGCTGCTACCGTTGCCGCTGCCCGTTGTCGAACCGGAAGACGCCTCGCCGGTCGGCTGTTCCGAGGGGCTGACCGTACTGCCGAGTTCCCTCGCCTTCTGTTCCACTTCGGCAGCGCGCGCGGGATCGGTGCTCTCGCGTACGCCGCCGCCCGACGGGGATGTCTGCGCCTGCGCCCATCCGACCGCAAGCACCAATGCCATGAATAACGGAGTCGCCATACGCTTCATTTGAACCTCCATGTTTTGTCTGAACCATGATTCGCGCGCGTGCGCGCAAGCTATCCGCTCGAAACCCTTGCTGGTTCGAAGGATGTGCGAATCAGACTGGGCAAGTCCGTTGTAGTTTCATCAAGGGAGGTGCGATGTGGGCGAAAAGCCATCGCAGGTCCGGCAGAAGAAGGCTGCCGGCGGCATGAGAATGCGCGGGCAGCCGTCAGTCTGGCGCGTTGGTTGCACGCTGACGCTGCCGCAGCAGCGCATCGAGTTGACGGGCCAATTCGGCATGTCCTTGAGCCCGCGCAAAGTCGGCAGCGCTCAGGCCAAGCTCGTTCTTGAGTGTCACGTCTGCGCCCTCATCGAGCAACAGCTGGACCGCTTCCACGTGTCCGCCGCGCGCAGCCATCATCACGGGTGTCGTGCGGTTCGGAGACTCAGCATCAATGAATGCAGCTTCTTCGAGCAGGCGGCGAAGAATCGGAACATTGCCCGATGCCGCTGCGTAATGCAGTGCAGTCCAGCCGGGACGATTGATCTGGGCTCCCTTATCGATCAGCGCCAGTGCCGACGCGGTGTCGGATTGCCATGCGGCGATCATCAGCGCTGTGTCGCCATTTCGCGAACGGGCATCGATCTCAACGCCGGGGGTCGACAGCAACAGATGAAACACCTTGGGTGACTTGTGGCGGATGGCGAAAATGAGGCCGGAGTCGTAGCGCTCGGGCTCAATGGTCGCCGGATCGAAGCCACGATCAAGCAGTGCCTTCACCCGTCGCGTGTCATCCAGGCGAATGGCGTTGAACCACTCTTCATAAGAACTGCGCTGCGGCAGCCAGGGCTCGAACAGGCGCCCGAACTCGGTGGCGAGGGCCGCTGCCATGAAACGCCGACGTCCGTGATCGGGGCCGATATCCATCCGCTTACTGTGCAGCGGGCACACCAAACAGCGTGCGAAAGTTGGCCGATGTTGTCTCGCCCAGGCGGGCCAGCGAGACGCCCTTGAGATCGGCAAGGAACTCGGCGACATGACGAACAAAGCCCGGCTCATTCGTCTTGCCACGCATCGGCACCGGCGCAAGATATGGCGAGTCGGTTTCAATCAGCATCCGCTCAAGGGGTATGGCGCGCGCCACGTCTTGCAAGGTCCGGGCACTCTTGAACGTGACGATGCCCGAAAAAGAGATGTAAAAACCGAGCGCGATCGCAGCCTCGGCGACCTCCAGCGACTCGGTGAAGCAATGCATCACGCCGCCAGCTCCGCCATCAACGGTGCCCGCACCCTCCTCACGCATCAGGCGCAGGGTATCCTCGGCGGCAGCGCGGGTATGAATGATCAGCGGCTTGCCGCTGGTGCGCGAGGCACGTATATGGGTTCGAAAACGATTGCGCTGCCACTCGAGATCGCCGGTCAGCCGGAAATAATCAAGCCCTGTTTCGCCGATGGCCACGATTCTCGGATGCCGGGCCAGCTGCACGAGCTCATCGACCGACGGCTCCTCGGTCTCTTCGTAATCCGGATGCACACCGACCGACGCATAGAGGTTCGGGTGCGACTCGGCCAGCGCCAGCACACGGGGAAAGTCCGGCATCGTCACCGACACGCACAACGCATGACTGACCTGGTTCTCGTGCATTTTGTCCAGGATGTCGGGCAGGCGGTCGGACAGCTCGGGAAAATCAATGTGGCAATGCGAGTCGATGAACATGGCGATGGCGAAATCAGAGTCCCGTCATTGTACGACGGTCCGCGCCACTGGTCGGCGCACCGGGTCCATCGGATGATGCAGCCGGCGGTGTCAGATGGTGTGCGTCGGCCTTGAGGAGGCCAGAGCCGTGCCCAGCAGCTCTTCGATGCGCCGCCGCACGCGCAAGCCGCTCTCGTCTTCCGGAAAGGCCACGCCGACGCCCGGCGTGCGCTGGGCCGCTCCCTCTGGCGTCATCCATGCGACGGTGCCGGCGATGGGGTACCGGGTGTCGTCCTGCATCAGCGTCAGCAGTACGAAGACCTCGTCGCCGATCTGGCAAGCTCGCACGCCCGGAACGAAGATGCCGCCTTGCTTCAGAAAGGGCATATAAGCGGCATACAGGCCGGTCCGATCACGTATCGTCAGCGACATCACCGAGGATTTCGGCAATGCGGGCTCATGCGGATCAGTCGGGTTGGAAGGCTCGGTCATGGTGATTTTGCTATCTGAACAGGCTGGCATAGGCCAATAGCATGTCCTCAATGAACAGGCGGGCTGACAGCGGATGATCTGCCACCGCACGCCGGCGGCTGGCATCGCGCAGCGCCTGTTGCAAACGCTCTGCGGAGACCTGCTCCGAGAGTGCGGCGAGTTGCTTACGCAAATGCGGGAAGTAGCGTACCCGACCGGACAGCTTCACCGACAGCAGATCGTACAGCCAGCGCTGCTGCCATGCGACCAGCCGCGCCAGCGGCGCCTTTTGTAGCCGTTCCGCGACGACCAGCGCCGCCGCCCCTCCCGGCTGGGCCAAGTGCGCGAGCAGCTCGTCGCGCTCGGCACCCGACTCGCCGCGGGCCGCCTCCAGGGCCAGCAGCGGTGCGCCGCCCTGCTCGGCCAGCCAACGCTCTGGGTCGCTCACTTCTTGACGGGCCAGCCACTGCACGGCAGCCGCGTGATCGGGCATGGTCAGCGCGAACTGGCGGCAGCGTGACAGGATCGTCGGGAGCAGCCGGTCGATGCGATGCGTCACCAGCAGGAAAACGGTGTCGGGTGGCGGCTCTTCCAGGGTCTTGAGAAGCGCATTGGCCGACGCCGAATTCAACGCCTCGGCCGGGTACAGCAGCACCACGCGCAGGCCCGAGCGGTGTGTCGAGACATTCATGAATGTCGCCAGCGCCCTCACCTGCTCGATACGAATGTCCTTCGACGGCGTCTTGCTGCTTTTCTTGCCCGCTTCCTTACCGCCGTCGTCGCCTTCGGCACTATCGTCGGCATCGTCGCCGTCGAGCGCCTCAGGCCGAACTCGACGATAGTCCGGATGGCCGTATTGCGCGAACCAGCCGCAGGAGTTGCAGGCGCCGCAGGCATCACCGCCCTTGACGGGCCGTTCACACAGCAGTGCGGCGGCAAAGCGCTCGACAAAAGCGACCTTGCCAATGCCCTCGCGGCCGTGGAACAGGATCGCGTGAGGTAACCGCGTCCGTAGCTGCTGCAGACGCTGCCAATCCGTATGCTGCCATGGGAAGCCGCCAGTGTGATCCATGGTTATCCCGTCGCTCACAGTGTGGCGGCGAGCTGGGCCAGCTCACGGCGGACGTCATCGATGGCGAGGGTGGAATCGATCACGCGGATGCGCTGCGGAAAGCGTGCGGCGCGCTCCAGATAGACCGTACGCACGCGTTCGAAAAACTCATCCTGTTCCCGCTCGAACTTGTCCAATGTACGGCTGCGGTTCAGGCGCTCGCGAGCAACGGACAGCGGCACATCGAAGAGCAGCGTCAAGTCGGGCTGCAGGTCGGCATGCACCCAATGCTCCAGCGCTTCGAGCCGGGCCAGCGGAAGCTGCCGGCCGCCGCCCTGGTAGGCAAATGTTGCATCGGTGAAGCGATCGGAGATCACCCAATCGCCGCGCGCAAGTGCCGGCGCAATGACCTCGGCGATATGTTCGCGGCGGGCGGCGAACATCAGCAAGGCTTCGGTGTCGAGGTGCATAGTCTCGTGCAGGAGCAGCTCGCGCAGCTTCTCGCCGAGCGGTGTGCCGCCCGGTTCGCGCGTGCTGATCACGGTCTTGCCGCGTGCCCGCAGCGTATCGGCGAACTGAGCGATGTGCGTGGACTTGCCTGCGCCGTCCACCCCTTCGAAGGTAATGAATTTGCCTTGTGCCATGATGAGGCTCGGCCCGTCGGTCAACGGCCGCGCTGATATTTATTGACGGCCCGGTTGTGGTCGTCGAGGTTACTTGAAAACTCGCTGCTGCCGTCACCACGCGCAACGAAATACAGGTCACTGCCAGCGATCGGGTTCAGCGCGGCATCAAGCGAGGCCCGCCCGGGCATCGCGATCGGCGTTGGCGGCAGGCCGGAGCGCATATAGGTGTTGTAGGGGGTATCGGTCTGCAGATCCACCTTGCGCAGGTTGCCGTCGAAGTTGCTGCCGATGCCGTAGATGACGGTGGGATCGGTCTGCAGCCGCATGCCTTGGCGCAAACGATTAACAAATACCGAGGCGACGCGGCGGCGGTCTTCTTCCTTCCCGGTCTCCTTCTCGATGATCGAGGCCATGATCAGCGCATCGTAGGGCTTCTCGTACGGCAGCCCCGCCGCCCGTTTGGCCCAGGACTGCTCAAGCATCTTCAGCATGCGCTGGTGCGCCTGCTGAAGCACCAGCAGATCACTGCTGCCCCGGTCGAAAAAATAGGTATCCGGATAAAACAGGCCTTCCGGGTGGGCGTAGCCCGGTGCGACGCGCGCGAGAACCAGCGAATCATCAAGTTCGGCGCTGTCCTGCCGCAGATGGCGCTGGCGCGCCAGCTCGGCACGTACCTGCGCGAAATTCCAGCCTTCGATCAGCGTCAGCGCTTCCCTGATCGTGTTGCCGCGCGCGAGGGTATCGAGAAGGCCAAGCGGGGAGATGCCGCCTTCGATGCGATAGCTGCCCGCCTTGATCGATGGCGTACCGAAGCCGCGCGCGAGCCACTCCATCAGCAGCGGCGATGCGGGAACACCCGCATCCCGAACCTGACGCATCGCACCGCGCAGGCTGCTGCCCTGAGCGATATTGAACTCCAGCGCCGGTGCGTCGGGTGGCAGCAAGGGCTCGCGCGCCCAGTGGACCGCGAACGCGGCAGCCGTCAGCACCAGCAACAACAGCAATAGCACAATTTTTTTTATGGCTGCCATCGGAAATCCCTGATCGCGTCGGCGCGTTTCGGCACGCGCCTCTATAATTTGCGTCTAATGATAGACGCGAAACCGCATTTTCCCCGAATTCATGTCTGAACCCATCTCGTCGTGGCCAGCATTCCTGGCCAGCCAGGGAGCGAGTCCGGGCGAGCCCGGCTCGCCAGACCTGTTCACTTTCCCCGCCCCGCGCAAGCCCGAGTCGGGCTTTATCTGCGCGCTAAGTCATCTGGGCGTGATCTCGGCCAGCGGCGAGGATGCCGCCAGCTTCCTCCATAATCAGCTGACCAACGATGTGCTTGGCCTTGACGGCGCCCTTGCGCATCTCGCCGGCTACTGCTCGCCCAAGGGGCGGCTGCTGGCCACGATGCTGATCTGGAAAGACAGCGGCGCCCTCCGCATGGCGCTGCCGCGCGAGCTCCTCCCAGCCCTATTGAAGCGCTTGCGCATGTTCGTGCTGCGATCCAAAGTGACGCTCGAGGACAGCAGCGAACAGATGGTCCTGGTCGGGTTGGCTGCACCGAAACTCGCGTTGCCCGGGCTGCCCTCCGCGCCATTGCAGCAGTCAGCCACCGAGGGTGGTGCAGCGATACGACTGCCCGATGCGTCGGGACTGCAGCGCTGCCTGTGGTCCGGCGCAGCCGGGCCCGCGGAGCAGCTCTGGCAGCAGGCCGCCCTTGCGCCGGCCCCCTCGCAGCTCTGGCGCTGGACCGATATCATGGCTGGCCAGCCGCAAGTCCTTGACGCCACGCGAGAGCAATTCGTGCCTCAGATGATCAACTACGAGCTGATTGGCGGCGTCAACTTCCGCAAAGGATGCTACCCCGGCCAAGAGGTCGTCGCGCGCAGCCAGTACCTCGGCAAGCTCAAGCGGCGCATGCTGCTCGCCCATGCCGATGCTGGCGCCGCCGCATCCGCAGGTGACGAGGTGGTCTCGGATGCCGACCCTGGACAGCCCTGCGGCATGATCGTCAACGCCGAGCGCGGTCCCGATGGTCGCTTCGCCTGCCTGGTCGAGATCAAGATGGAGCTGGCCGGTTCCGGCATCCGCTTGCGCGCGGCGGATGGCGTGCCACTGTCATTTGCCGAGCTGCCCTACCCTTTGTCCGAGCCTGCATGACGGATATCTACGTCTACTACCGTGTACGTGAGTCGGATGCGGTACGGGTACGTGCACAGGTTTTATCCATGCAGGCCGAACTCGTCGCCAGGTTCAAGGTGTCCGCAGGACTCAAGCGCCGCAGCGACGAGCCGCAGGGCCTGCAGACCTGGATGGAAATTTATGGCGCCGCACCGGAAGGTTTTCTCACGGCGCTCAACGATGCCGCACAACAAGCGCGGTTGCCCATCGATGGCGAGCGCCATGTTGAAACCTTTGTGGACATCGCATGTGCCTGATCGTTTTCGCGTGGAAGCTGATCCCGCAATGCCCGCTGGTGCTGGTGGCCAACCGGGATGAATTCTTCGAGCGTCCGACCCGGCCGGCCGGCTGGTGGGAAGACCATCCGCATGTCTATGGCGGCCGCGACCTCAAGGCCGGCGGTAGCTGGCTGGGCATTGATCGCAAGGGCCGGATGGCGGCGCTGACCAACATCCGTAACGGACAGGCGCCCGCCAGCGACAAGCGCTCTCGCGGCGAGCTGGTGGCAAACTTTCTCAGCGGCGGTGCCGATCCGCTTGCCTATATCGACCAGGTACGTAACAGCGCAAGCGACTACAACGGCTTTAACCTGCTGGTTGGCGACGAACATGCGCTGTACTGGATCTCTAACGACGCTGAACTATCGTTCAAATCGCTCGAGCCTGGCATCTACGGGCTGTCGAACGGTTCACTCGACACGCCGTGGCCGAAAGTCGTGCGTGCCAAGGCTCAGTTCGCGAGCCTGCTCTGCACCGGCGCGCCAGACGATGCCTACTATGAGATGCTGGCCGACACCACCCGCCCGGCCGACAGCCGGCTGCCCGATACCGGCGTCAGCCTCGAATGGGAGCGGCTGCTCTCGCCGATCTGCATCGAGTCCGACACCTATGGCACACGCGCGTCGTCCATCGTGCGGCTGGTTGAGGGCGGACGCGCCGATTTGCGAGAGCGCGTGATTCGCTGAGCCCATCGGCGGAAATGACGACGCCTCCCGAGGGAGGCGCCGCGCCGGAGAAAAGTGTTGGAAGAAACTCCGGCGATACTGCGGATGCCATTCTGATAATCCGCAAACACCCCGTCAATATGATTTCGATGTTCCGCCGGATGTCGCCTGCTGCGCGTGACTACCCAACGTCAGCACCATTTCACGGTGCGGTATCCCCGCCTCCATGAACTCCTCGCCGCGCACGACAAAGCCGTGCCGCGTGTAGAACGCAATTGCATGGGTCTGTGCATGCAGCGCTAGCGTGTGATGCCCCTGCCGCTGCGCTTGCTCGATCAGCGCCTGCAAGACCTGCGAGCCGATGCCCGCTCCCCGTAACGGGCCCGGTACGGCCATGCGACCGATATGGCCGTCGGGCAGCAGACGGCCCGTGCCGACCGGCGCACCATGCTCGTCATAAGCGACAGCATGCAGGCTGATCGCATCAGCCTCGTCCCACTCCAGTTCGATCGGCACGCCCTGCTCCACCACAAACACGGCCACACGCAGCGCTTGCGCATGCTCGCGCAAGCGACTCCAGTCACCGGTCACGATGGTGAGGCGCATCAGATCGCCGGACCGGAACGATCGGTCGCGAGCAGCCGCTCGCGCCATGGGTCGGGCACCGGCAGGCTCTTGCGAATGCGGCTGTCAGCGTAGACGTAGGTCATTTCACCCGACACCAGCAGCTCATCATCGCGATAAATCTCGATGGCAAAGCGCATCGAGCTGCGCCCGAGCTCGGCACAGCGCACGCCGATGGCCAGCAGGTCGTCGAAGCGGGCAGGCGCATGGTATTCGACGCTGGCCTTGCGGGCGAACATTTCCAGGCTGGCCTCGGACTGAGCAAGCACATCGGGCAAGCCGGTCATCCGCCAATATTCGGTAAAGGCGACGTCAAAGTAGTTGAGATAGTTACCGTTGAAGACGATGGCCTGCATGTCGACTTCGGACCAGCGCACACGCAGCGTGTGGAAGAAGGAAAAATCGGAACGTGCCATGGGATATCAGGAGTGAAGTGAGCGCGCGATCCACGCATTGACGAGCTCGGGCTCCTCGTGGACGATCCAGTGGCTGGTGCCGGGCACACGCTCGATCTGGATATCATCGACCAGGCGATCGAGTGGATCCAGCAGCGATGTCAGCAGCGCCCGGTCCAGATCTCCCCACAGCACACGTACCGGCACGCGTACGTGAAACTTCTCCGGATCAAGAGCAACCCCCGATGCGCCCGGCTCCGTCGCGGTCGGCGGATGCAGCGGGGATGCCCGGTAGTAGTTCACGCCGCCGCGCAGGCCGCGCGACCAGCATGCGTGATAGCGCTCACGGGTCGCTTGATCGAACCATGCAGGGTTGGTGCCCATCCCGAGCATCAGTTTTTCCATGACGCGGAAGTCGTCTTTCGCCAGCGCCTCCTCCGAACCCTCGGCACGCAGCCAGTTCATGTACTGGCTGGCCGCCTGCTGCTCCGGGTCATGCGCCAATCCCTCGGCAAACGGCAGGGGATGCGTGGCGTTGATGATGAGCAGCCGCTCGAGGCGCTCCGGATGGCTGATCGCAAATTGCCACGCAATGGCGCCTCCCCAGTCGTGA
Source organism: uncultured Bifidobacterium sp. (assembly GCA_964515155.1). Lineage (GTDB taxonomy): Bacteria > Pseudomonadota > Gammaproteobacteria > Burkholderiales > Burkholderiaceae_D > Pernthalerella. The sequence continues at coordinate 4,758 of CAZESK010000037.1, read as the reverse complement.
CCGACGATGATGCAGCGGCTCGCGCCGAGGTGGTCGATCAGCTCGACCACGTCGCGCACCAGCAGCTTGGCCCGGTAGGCTTCCGCCGGCGCAGGTTGGTCGGACAGGTTGAAGCCGCGCAGGTCAGGCGCAACCGCAAAGTGGCTATCGCCGAAACGAGCGAGCTGCGCGTGCCATGCGTACCAGAACTCGGGGAAGCCATGGAGGAACAGCAGCAGCGGACGGCCGCGCTCTCCGGCGCTCGCGTAATGCAGCCGCGTGCCGCCGGGCAGGCTCGCGTACTGTCCCTCGGTGATGGTTGCCATGTTCACTCCCCCCGCAGGCCGGCGCGCAGCTTGTCGCGCACATGCGGCGCAGATTCATAGGGATCGCCGGGGTTGCGTCCGGCAACGATGTCTTCCATCCGTCGTTGCACATTACCGAGCGCCTGCGGATGCGAGTAGATATAAAACTCACCGTCACGAATCGCATCGAAGGTGCGCTGTGCGACCTCGGCTGCCGTCACCTTGCCCGAAGCCACGGCCTTCTCCAGCACGGCCTGAGAAACCTGCTGGCTGCGCGTCAGCGCGGCGCCAGCCTGAAGCTCCCCGGGCCGCACGCGCTCGGACTGGCTGATGCCGGTCGGTACGAAGTACGGGCACAGTACCGAGGCGCCGATCGGTGCCTCGACCAGCGCGAGATCGTGATACAGCGTCTCGGTGAGCGCAACCACGGCATGCTTGGAGACGTTATAGACACCCATGGTCGGCGGCGTCAGCAAGCCGGCCATCGAAGCGGTGTTGACGATGTGACCTTCGTAGGTCGGATCCTGCCGGGCACAGGCGAGCATCAAGGGCGTGAAGTGACGCACGCCGTGAATCACGCCCCACAGGTTCACGCCCAATACCCAGTCCCAGTCGGCCTGCGTGCTCTCCCAGACGAGGCCACCAGCGCCAACGCCGGCATTGTTGAAGACCAGGTGCACGGCGCCGAAACGCGCCATCGTGACCTGTGCGAGCATCTCCACCTGTTCGCCCTTGCGCACGTCGCACACCTGAGTTGTTGCCTCGGCGCCCAGCGCGCGCACCTCGGCGGCCGTTGCCTCGAGGCCCTCGGCCTGCACGTCGGCCAATACCAGCTGCATACCGAACTTCGCGCCCAGCAACGCGAACTCCCGGCCGAAGCCGCTGGCTGCACCGGTAACCACGGCAATCTTGTTGGCAAAGGTCTTCATGCCGGCACCATTCTCACCAGCTGCTTGCCGAAGTTTTTCCCTCTCAGCATGCCGATAAACGCGTCGGGCGCCGACTCCAGACCCTCGGCAATGGTTTCCTTGTAGCGCAGCTTACCGGTGGCGACCAGCTGGCCAAGTTCACCCAGACCTTGCGGCCAGAATTCCATGTGTTCCGAGATGATGAAACCCTGCATGGTCAGGCGCATGGACAGCACCGCGTGCAGGTAATGCACCGGCATCAGCTGCCCGTCATAGCCGGAGATCATGCCGCACAGCGCAATGCGGCCGTAAGGATTCATCCGGGCCAGCACGGCGTCCATCACGGCACCGCCGACATTCTCGAACAAGCCGTCCACACCCTGGGGTGCAGCAGCTTTCAGGTCCTTGAACAGGTTGCCCGCCTTGTAGTCGACGCAGGCATCGAAGCCCAGCTCGTTGAGCACGTAATCGCACTTCTGCCGGCCACCGGCAATACCGATGACGCGACAGCCCTTGAGCTTGGCCAGTTGACCGACCACGCTGCCGACCGCGCCGCTGGCTGCCGAGACCGCGATCGTCTGCCCCGCCTTCGGCTGGATGATCTGGTTCAGCCCGTACCACGCCGTCATGCCCGGCATGCCGACCACGCCGAGGTAAGCCGATAGCGGGATGTGCGTCGTGTCGACCTGCTTGAGCAGCGTACCATCCGAGACGCTCATCTCCGACCAGCCGAGCATGCCGACCACCTTGTCACCCACCGCGAACTTCGGGTGCCGGCTGGCGACGACCTCACCGGCCGTACCCCCGATCATCACCTCGTCCAGCGCCTGCGGTGCGGCGTAGCTTTTCACGTCCTCCATGCGCATGCGCATGTACGGGTCGAGCGACAGGAAATGGTTACGAACAAGCAGTTGCCCCTCGCCGATCTCGGGCACGGGTACGGTATCGAGGCGGAAGTTGGATGCCGCCACACCGCCCTGGGGGCGGGAGGCGAGTACGATGCGACGGTAGGTGGACATGGCAGTCTCCGGTTTATAGTTTATTGGCGATATCGAGGCGCTTCAGGTATTTGAACGTGCCCATCGACTTGGCAAGCAGACGCTCGCCGTCATGCAATTCGGCTTCGCAGAAACACATGGTGGTCGAGCGGTGGAAAGCATGACCGGTGGCGACGATGCGCGTGCCGGGCGTCCCGGCCGGCTGCAGGAAGCTGGTTTTCATCTCGACCGTGACACCGGCACGCGATTGCGGATCGAGCGAACGACCCGCCAGCGACATGACCACGTCGAGCAGCGTCATCACCACGCCGCCGTGCGTCACCTGCCAGCTGTTCATATGGCGCGGCTCAAGATTCAGCGCAATCTGCGCGCGACCCGATGCCATACCGAGAAACTCCACGCCAAGTTCAGACAGAAAGGGTATCTCGGTCGGGAACGACGCGTCGTTGTTCATTTCAGATCAGCACCGAGGACACGCCACCATCGACCGCCAGTGTCTGACCGGTGATGTGCTTACCGGCCATCGACGCAAAGAGCAGCAGCGCACCTTTCAGGTCCTCGTCATCGCCGAGGCGGCGCAACGGCGCGCGGGCCGCGGCTTCATCGCCGAATTTGTCGAGCAGGCCCTGCGACATCTTCGACGGGAAAAAGCCCGGTGCAAGCGCATTGACCGTGATGCCGTGCTGTCCCCACTCGCCGGCCAGCGTACGCGTGAAGTTGATGACCGCCGCCTTCGACGTGTTGTAGCCAATGGTCTGCATGTCTGGCGAGCCGTTACCGGCAAGGCCCGCAATCGACGCGATATTGATGATGCGCCCATAGCGGCGCGGAATCATCGAGCGCTTGCCGATGATTTGGGACAGCAGAAAGATGCTGCGCACATTGAGGTTCATGACCTTGTCCCAGGCCTGAACCGGATGGTCTTCGGCCGGCGCGCCCCAGGTGGCACCAGCGTTGTTGACGAGGATATCCACGTGGCCCAGCTCAGCCAGGGCGTGGTCGGCCAGGGCCTGCACCGCTTCCTGCTGGCCAAGGTCAGCGGCGAAGGCTTGCGCGTCAAAGCCACGCTGACGCAGATGCGCAATGGCCTCGTCAAGTTCATGCTGCTTGCGGGCAGAGATCAGCAGGCGCGCACCCTGCTCGCCGAGCGCCTCGGCCATCTGCAGGCCCAGACCGCGTGAGCCACCGGTCACGAGCGCCGTGCGACCCGACAAATCGAACAACTCGCGAATGGTGGCCATAATCAATTCACCTCATAGTCCATGCATTGTCTTGCCGAGCGCACCGCACCCACGAAAGGCTTGATCGCGACATGCTGTGGATGATTCTGGTAAGCGTCGAGCGCCTCGCGCGATGCAAATTCCGAATACAGCACCACGTCATATGTGCATTCCAGCCCCGGTTGCGCGACGGCCACTTCAAAGGCAAGTATGCCGGGGACAATGCCGGCGCAGGCGTCGAGCAGGGCTTTCAGTTTGGCCGCGTTGGCTGCCTTGTCGGCGCCTTCAGCCTCGTCCTTCAGTTGCCACATGACGATATGCTTGATCATGGTGTGTCTCTCTCGTTTGTCTGAATGGGTGCGTCAGAACCAATGGTCCTGCATGTCCAGCGTGGTGGTGTCGAGCGAGGCCAGCAGCGCCAGCTGCGCATCGACTTTCGGAAGCTCGAATCGGAAAAAATAACGGAATGCCTGAAGTTTGCCGGCGTAGAAGTCCGCATCGGGCAACGCGCCGCTGCGTGCCGTCATCGCCTGCTCCAGCCACAACCAGCCCACGACCAGATGACCGAAGGCCTCGAGGTACACGGCCGCATTGGCCAGCGTGACATTCGGATCCGCCGCCGCATGCAGCGTCCGGGTCACCTCGAGCAGCTGGCTCCATCGGTGGCGCAGCGCCTCGGCCTCGGGCCAGCTGTCGGCACGGGCCAGGGTGGCATGCACGCGCTGCGTGAGCAACGACAGTGCCGCACCATCCTGCATCACGACCTTGCGGCCGAGCAGGTCGAGTCCCTGGATACCGTGCGTGCCCTCGTGGATGGGATTGAGTCGGTTATCCCGGTAGAACTGCTCAACTGCGTATTCGCGGGTGTAGCCATAACCGCCGTGCACCTGAATCGCCAGGCTGTTGGCCTCCAGGCACCACTGCGATGGCCAGCTCTTGGCAATCGGCGTCAGGATGTCGAGTAACAGCGTGGCCTGCGAGCGCTCCAGTGCAGCAGCAGCCGTCTTCTCTTCGTCGACGAGGCGAGCGCAGTAGAGAATGAGCGCGAGACCGCCCTCCACATAGGCCTTCTGCGCGAGCAACATGCGCCGTACATCGCTGTGCTCGACGATTGGCACCTGCGGACGTGACGGATCCTTGTCTTTCGGATGCCGGCCCTGCGGACGGTGACGTGCGTAGTCGAGCGCATGGAGGTAGCCGGTGTAGCCGAGCATGACTGCGCCAAGGCCGACACCAATGCGCGCCTCGTTCATCATGTGGAACATGGCAGCCAGCCCCTGGTGCAGCGTGCCGACCAGCCAGCCGACCGCGCCAGCCTGGCCGCCCGGCCGGTGCCGGCCTTCGCCAA
>CAZESK010000036.1:0-24729 GCA_964515155.1 uncultured Bifidobacterium sp. | reverse complement strand
TGGCGGAGACCGAGGGATTCGAACCCTCGATACAGGTTTAAGCCCGTATGCTTCCTTAGCAGGGAAGTGCCTTCGACCACTCGGCCAGGTCTCCACTTGCGGTCGGGACAAGACATCCCGGCTTGGCAAAGTGCGAAATGATAACTTTGGGACCGCTTTTGGTCAATCAATGCGGGAAACTTTCTCCCGCACCCCGGGCGGCCCCTCGCGGTCAGCCCTGCTCGAGGCCGAAGGCCTTATGCAGCGCTCGTACGGCGAGTTCCATGTACTTCTCGTCGATCAGCACCGAGATCTTGATCTCGGAGGTTGAGATCATCTGGATGTTGATGCTCTCTTCCGACAGCGTGCGGAACATCTGCGAGGCGATGCCGACATGGCTGCGCATGCCGACGCCAACCACTGACACCTTCGATACTTTGGCGTCGCCGACCACGTTGCCCGCGCCGAGCTTTTCCTTTACCTCACCACCGACGAGCTTGAGCGCTTTGTCATAGTCGCCGCGCGGTACGGTGAAGGTGAAGTCCGTTTTGCCTTCGACAGACTGGTTCTGGATGATCATGTCGACTTCGACATTGGCGTCGGCGACCGGGCCAAGGATCTGGTACGCGATGCCCGGCTTGTCGGGCACGCCCATCACGGTGATCTTGGCTTCGTCGCGGCTGAAGGCTATGCCGGTGATGGTGGCTTGTTCCATGTGGGTGTCTTCCTCAAACGAAATCAGGGTGCCGGAGTTGGCTTCCTCCTCCAGCGGCATCAGCGGGTCGGTCAGCGAGGACAGCACCCGCGTCGGCATCCGGTAATTGCCGGCGAACTCGACCGAGCGGATCTGCAGCACTTTCGAGCCCAGCGAGGCCATCTCGAGCATTTCTTCGAAGGTCACGGTTTTCAGGCGGCGCGCCTCGGAGACAACGCGCGGGTCGGTCGTGTAGACGCCATCGACGTCGGTGTAGATCAGGCACTCTGCCGCTTTCAGCGCGGCGGCCACGGCCACGGCCGAGGTGTCCGAACCGCCACGGCCCAGCGTGGTGATGTTGCCGTCGCCATCAATGCCCTGGAAGCCGGTGATGATCACGACACGGCCGGCGTCGAGGTCCTTGCGTACCTTGACGTCGTCGATCGACTGGATGCGTGCCTTGGTGTAGGCGTTATCGGTCACGATAGGCACCTGCCAGCCGGTGTAAGACACGGCCTGCTTGCCGATGGACTGCAGCGCAATGGCCAGCAGCGCGACCGACGCCTGCTCACCGGTGGAGGCCAGCATGTCGAGCTCGCGCGGATCCGGCGTGCCGGTGATTTCCTTCGCAAGTCCGAGCAGGCGATTGGTTTCGCCGGACATAGCCGACGGTACGACGACGATCTGATGACCGGCGTCATGCCACTTGGCGACGCGACGCGCGACGTTCTTGATGCGCTCAGTCGAGCCCATCGAGGTGCCGCCATACTTGTGAACTATCAAAGCCATGATGAGACGGGGTTTTGCATCAAACAAACCCGCTATCTTACATGGTGCAACGCGGAAAGCCAATGATGGGCCGGAGAGCTTGCCAGAAGCGCCACCCCACTCATGGCCCGCCGGTAGCTCAGCCGGCGCGCCAGCTCAGCCGCATGCCGCCCTCGACATCGGCGACACGCGCATCCATGCCCAAACCGGCCGCATAGACCAGCGCATCACCCACGTAGACCAGGGGAAGCCAGCGACGCGCCGGCAAAGGCAGGCCGGCCTCTTGGTAGAGGTTTTTCAGGGTGCGAGACGGCCGCTGCCGCTCGGGCTTGAGCCGCTCGCCACCACTGCGGGGACGCAGGCTGACGGGGCCGAGCCGCAGCTGCTCGGGGCATAAGCCGGGACCCGGGCTGGCTTCGAACACGAGCGCGCCCTGCCATTCCGGAATCGCGATCTCGGGCTCGCCGTGCCAGTGAATGCTCAGCGCATGTTCGGGCGGTCTACCGCTCTGGAAGAAGCAGGCAATCAACAAGCCGCCGTGCCGCTGCAGAACCAAACCGCATATCGCAAGGCATGGGTGGGCATCCGGCCGCGCCGACAGCATTTGCGTGCGCAGCTGCATGAGTTGGGCAGCGCTCGGCGGCTGTCCGGCCCCCTGCCCGGCCAGCCAGAAGCGCAGGAGGTTGTCCACCCGCTCGTTGGACAGCGTTGTGAGGCGGTCGATACGTAAGGCATCGCCCTCGGCGCAATGCGCCTCGTCCAGCTGTGCAAGATCGTCCAGCAGCCGCTGTGCGGCCTGCCAGTGGCGGCTGCTGCGGCTGACCGTGGCCGCGCTGCCCGGAAAATGGCGCTCGATGGCGGGCAGAATGGCGTGCCGGACGGCATTACGCCGGTAGCGCGTGTCTGCGTTCGATTCATCGACAACAGGATCGATACCCAGCGCCTGTGCCGCCTGCTCAAGCTCGCCGCGTGCGCAGTCCAGCAGCGGCCGACCGAGGAGCACGCCTTGCCCCAGCAAGCTCTGGCTGTCTTGCAACTCGCTCATGCCGCCCAGCCCTTGCAGGCCAGCGCCACGAAATAGCTGGAGCAGCACGGTTTCGGCCTGATCATCCTGATGATGCGCAGTCAGCAGCAGCCTGACGCCATGTCGGCGACTCAGCTCGCCGAGCGCGTGGTAGCGCGCGAGCCGCGCAGCCTGTTCGGTGCCCAGCGATGCGACATCATCCAGGTCGACCTGCACTGCGTCGAAGCCGACATCCAGCCTCGCCGCTTCGGTCGCGCAATGGGACTGCCATGCATCGGCGTTCGGACTGAGCCCATGATGAACATGAAAGGCAAACAGCGTGCGGCCATGCCGCCGGCAAGTGGCCGCCGCCAGATGCAGCAGGACCGAGGAGTCGAGCCCGCCGCTGTACGCCACCGCGACCGCGCCGGCCCCTGAAACGACAACGCGCGCCAGAATTGCTTCCAGCGCGCGTTCGAACCGTTCGGTGACCTGGGCGAGCGCCTTATTCGGTGGCTGTGATTTCCTTGAACTTGCCATAGCTCATGAGCTTTTCGTGGCGGGCGGTGAGCAGGTCCTTGGTCTTCACGCCCTGGAACTGGCGCAGCGTATCTGCCAGCGCGCGCTTGAGCAGCACGGCCATCTGCTTCGGGTCGCGGTGTGCGCCGCCCAGAGGCTCGTTGACGATTTTGTCGATGAGGTTAAGCGCTTTGAGCCGATGTGCGGTGAGGCCGAGCGCCTCGGCCGCGTCGGATGCGCGTTCGGCTGTCTTCCAGAGAATGGAAGCGCAGCCCTCGGGCGAAATCACGGAGTAGGTGGAGTACTGCAGCATCAGCACGGCATCGCCAACGGCAATGGCCAGCGCGCCGCCCGAGCCGCCTTCACCGATGATGGTGGCAATGATCGGCACTTTCAGTTCGGCCATCGCGTACAGATTGTGGCCGATGGCCTCGGACTGGCCGCGCTCTTCGGCGTCGATACCGGGGAAGGCTCCCGGCGTGTCGACGAAGGTAAACACCGGCAGGTTGAATTTTTCGGCCAGCTTCATCAGGCGCAGCGCCTTGCGATAGCCTTCGGGCTTGGGCATGCCAAAGTTACGCATCGCACGTTCTTTGGTGTCACGCCCCTTCTGATGGCCGATGACCATGCAGGCCTGGCCATTGAAACGCGCCAGACCACCGATGATGGACTGGTCATCTGCATAGGTGCGGTCGCCGTGCAGCTCGTGGAAGTCAGTGAAGATCTCGTTCACGTAATCCATGGTGTAGGGACGCTGCGGATGACGCGCGATCTGCGACACCTGCCAGGGTGTGAGCTTGCCGTAGATATCCTTGGTCAGCTGCTGGCTCTTCTGCGACAGACGATCGATTTCTTCAGAGATGTCGACGGCCGAGTCTTCCTGCACGAAACGCAGCTCTTCAATCTTGGATTCAAGTTCGGCGATGGGCTGCTCGAAGTTGAGGAATGTGATTTTGCTCACGGTAACTCCTTGTTATCCTGGCAATGGGCGAAAACGGGTCGCGGCCGGCGCCAAGGATAGTATCAATCTGGTATTCAGTCCACTACCCGCCTGCTCCCGAAGGCCAGCGGCAGCGAGACCGGGCAAAGTCAGTATTCTACCGGCGCCGGGTCCAGCGCCCGCCACATGTACCACGTGGCGACGGTGCGCCACGGCTCCCAGTTGGCCGCGACTTCGCGCGCGTCGCTGCGTGAGACCGGCTCGCCGGAGAAGTAATTGACGCTGATGCCGCGCAGCAGGCCGAGGTCGTCCAGCGGCAGGATGTTCGGCCGGAGCAGGTTAAAGATGAGGAACATCTCGGCAGTCCAGCGACCAATGCCGCGGATCTGCACCAACTCGGCGATCACGGCTTCATCATCCATCGCTGACCAGTCTTTCTCGTGCACGCTGCCGTCCCGGAAATGGCGCGACAGGTCGGTCAGGTACTCGGCCTTGCGCTTGGACAGACCAACCGCCGCCAGCTTCTCCAGCCCGAGCTTTTGCATGGCGACCGGCGTCATCTTCGGGCAGGCTTCCAGTAGCCTTTCCCAGATGGCTTGCGCAGCCTTGACCGAGATCTGCTGACCGACAATGGAGCGCGCCAGCGTGACGAAGGGCTCGCCACGGCCGACCAACTGCAGGTCGCCGAACTGCGGGATCAGCTTGCGCATGATCCGATCGCGCTTCATCAGCTCGGCCTTGGCCTCTTCCCAGTAATCGGGAACCATCGGTGCGGGTGTCTTCGGCATCGCTTCAGGCCCTGCGCCACTCGGTCAGGCCGCCCGGCTTGTCCTCGAGCACGACACCCCTGGCCAGCAGGTCGGCGCGGATGCGGTCGGCCTCGGCAAAGTTGCGGTCCTTCTTGGCTTGCGCGCGAGCGGCAATCTGCGCAGCAACGTCGTCATCGGTCATACCCCCGGGCGCACTCCCCTGCAGGAAGAGCTGCGGCGCGCGCTCGAGCAGACCGAGGCGACCAGCCAGCGCCTTGAGCTGGCGCGCGGCGGCCGGCGAGCGGGTCCGGTTGACCTCGCTGACGAGGTCAAACAGCACCGCGATCGCGATCGGCGTGTTGAAGTCATCGTTCATCGCGTCGGCAAAGCGCTGCGCGTAGCTGTCGTCTGCATCGAAAGGCAAATCGTCCGGCGGGGTTTCCTTCAATGCCGTGTACAGGCGGGCAAGCGCGACGCGGGCGTCATCGAGGTGGGCGTCGGAATAATTGAGCGGACTGCGGTAATGCGCACGCAGGATGAAGAAGCGAACTACCTCGGGATCGTACTGCTGCAGCACCTCGCGGATGGTGAAGAAGTTGCCGAGCGACTTCGACATCTTCTCGTCATCCACGCGCACGAAACCGTTGTGCATCCAGTAATTGACGAAGCGATGACTATGCGCGCCTTCCGATTGCGCAATTTCATTCTCGTGATGAGGGAACTGCAGGTCCTGCCCGCCGCCGTGGATGTCGAACTGCTCGCCGAGCAGATCGCAGGCCATGGCCGAGCATTCAATATGCCAACCGGGACGGCCACTGCCCCATTTCGAAGCCCACTTGACCTCGTCCGGCTCGGTGGCGCGGGACGCCTTCCACAGCACGAAATCCAGGGGATCACGCTTGGCGCTACCGACCTCGACCCGTTCGCCGGCGCGCAGATCATCGAGCGACTTGCCGGACAGTTTGCCGTAACCCTCGAAGTCGCGTACCGAAAAATTCACATCACCATCGGCGGCGCGATAAGCAAGGCCGTTGGCCTCGAGCTTGCCGATCAGCTCGAGCATTTGCGGCACATAGGCCGTGGCACGCGGTTCATGGTCGGGCTTCTGTACGCCGAGCGCCGCCGCGTCCTCGTCCATGGCAGCGATAAAACGGCCCGTCAGCGCGGAGATCGGCTCGCCGTTCTCGACGGCGCGGCGGATGATTTTGTCGTCAATATCGGTGATGTTGCGCACGTAGGTCACGTCGTAGCCCTGCGCACGCAACCAGCGCTGCACCATGTCGAAGACCACCATGACACGCGCATGACCGAGATGGCAATAGTCGTACACCGTCATGCCGCAGACATACATGCGCACCTTGCCCGGCTCGATCGGCGTGAATATTTCCTTGTCACGCGCCAGCGTGTTGTAAATCTTGAGAACGCTCATGAATGGGAAGGAAGCGGTGATGCGCGTCAATCGGCGCATCACGCCAGCAGACCAGAGGAGGTCGGTGCGTGCGGAATCCGGCCGTTCGTCTTTTGATAAAATGCGAGTTTCGTTGAAGTATAACATTGAAGGGTGCAAGCGCCCGCCCCTTACCACCATAAAGGATGTCCATGCTGCGCCGCCATTTTCTTACGCTCGTTACTTCCCTCTCCCTATCTGCGCTCTCCCTGCCCGCCTCCGCTGAAAGCATGCCGAGGGTGTTGATGAAGACCAGTGCCGGCGAAATCGTGCTCGAGCTCAACCCGGAGAAAGCGCCGAAAACCGTCGAGAATTTTCTGCAGTATGTAAAGTCTGGTTTTTATAACGGCACGGTCTTCCATCGCGTCATCGACGGCTTCATGATCCAGGGCGGCGGCTACGACGCGAAGGGCAAGGAAAAATCGACACGCGAGCCGATTCAAAACGAGGCGAAGAATGGCTTGCGCAATCAGGCCTACACCATTGCCATGGCCCGCACCTCGGACCCACACTCCGCCAGTGCGCAGTTCTTCATCAACGTTAACAACAACCGCTTCCTCGACTTCCCCGGCCAGGACGGCTGGGGCTATGCCGTCTTCGGCAAAGTGATCCGGGGCGCGGAGGTGGTCGACAAGATCAAAGCTGTCGAGACCGACCGCCGCGACAAGCCGCTGCAAAACGTGGTGATCGAGTCAGCCTCCGTCATCGAATAATCGTCGTTACTAGCAAGGGAACATCATGGCAGTCGTACTCACCACCAACCACGGCAAGATCACCATCGAACTTGATGCGGAGAAGGCGCCGAAAACCGTCGAGAACTTCCTCGCTTATGTGAAGTCAGGCCACTACGATGGCACCGTCTTTCATCGCGTGATCAACGGCTTCATGATCCAGGGCGGCGGCTTTGAACCGGGCATGAAGCAAAAGTCCACCAATGAGCCGATCGAAAATGAAGCCGCCAACGGTCTCACCAACGATTGCTACACAGTCGCCATGGCCCGCACCAACGATCCGCACTCTGCGACTGCACAATTCTTCATCAACGTGAAGGACAACGACTTCCTCAACTACTCTGGCCCGAACAACTGGGGCTACTGCGTATTCGGCAAGGTCTCGGACGGCACGGATGTGGTCGATGCAATTCGCAAGGTACCCACGGGTAACAAGGGTTTCCACGGTGATGTACCGGTCGAGGACGTGATCATCGAAAAGGCCGAGATCATCTGATCTACCCATTGATCGCCAGATGAGCGCCATCACGCCCGTCGAACCCAAGGCGCAGCCGGAAACGGCTGCGCTTTTTGTTTCTGACCTGCACCTGTCACCGCAGATGCCGAAGACCGCAGCGGCCTTCTTCCGCTTCCTCGACGAGCAGGCGCCATCCACGCGTGCGCTCTACCTGCTGGGCGATATTTTTGAATACTGGGCCGGCGACGATGACATAGCTGATCCGTTCAATCGTCAGGTCGTCGATGCACTGCATGTGCTGAGTACCAGCGGCGTGGCCTTGTACTGGATGGCGGGTAATCGTGATTTTCTCGCTGCAGAGGGTTTCGCGCGGGCGACGGGCGCGAGCCTGCTACCGGATCCCTTCGTGGCCGACATCGCCGGTCAGCGCGTGCTGCTGCTGCATGGCGACGCGCAGTGCATCGATGACCGCGATTACATGGCCTTCCGTACTCAAGTGCGCAATCCGGACTGGCAACGCGCCTTCCTGGCCAAACCGCTAACCGAGCGCAAAGCCATCATCGAGAACATGCGTGAAGGCAGCCGTGATGCACAACGTGGAAAAACGATGGCCATCATGGATGTGAATCCCGCCGAGATCGACCGGCTGTTCGACGATCACCATGTCACGCTGATGATTCATGGCCATACCCACCGACCGGCAAGCCACCGCAGCGCGCATGGCACGCGCCATGTACTGCCCGACTGGGACTGTGATGCGTCGGTGGCGAGGGGCGGATGGATCGCGATCGACGCGGGCGGCGAATTGCATCGCACGACACTCGTCGGCGCCTGATACCGCGCGTCGCCCGAGGCACGCAGGGACGGCCTGGCTCCGGCCACCAACAGGCTAGCGGAGATCCTGCCCCGCGGCCTCCAGTACCGCAATCTCCTCATCGCTGAACCCCGCCGCGCGCCGCGCATCCAGATTAAATGGCCCGCGCAGTTGCGGGGCTTTGTGCCGCAGCGATAGCTCCGCATACAGCGCGACCGGATCCTTCCCGCTCCGCTCACACAACCAGCGGTACCAGCGGTTACCGATCGCAACATGCCCCACCTCATCACGCAGGATGATGTCGAGGATGGCCGCCGCGTCATGGTCGCCGACCTGCGCCAGCTTGGCGCGAACGGCCGGCGTCGCATCCAGTCCCCGCGCCTCCAGCGTGCGTGGCACCAGCGCCATGCGTGCGGTAATGTCACCGGCGGTTTTCTCTGCCATTTCCCACAGGCTGTTATGGGCGTTGAAATCACCGTAGGCAAAACCGAGCGTGCGCAGGTGCTCATTAAGCAGCGAAAAATGCAGCGCCTCCTCGGCGGCCACCTGCAACCAGTCGCCATAGAACGCTCGCGGCATGTCGGTGAAGCGCCAGACGGCATCAAGTGCAAGATTGATGGCGTTGAACTCGATGTGCGCGAGCGCATGAATCAAGGCCGCTCGTCCATCAACGGTAGTCATTGCGCGCCGGCCGACTTCGCGCGGCGGCACCAGTGGCGGGCGTACAGGGCGGCCGGGTAGAACCGAGGCCGGTTGCAGCACTGATACCGGATCGACCTCGATCTGCCGTGCGAGCCACCGGACATGCAGCTCGCGTGTCAGCGTCACTTTCCGTGCTACGTCGGTCTCGCATAGCAAATCGAGTGCGATGACGCGCAATTCATGGCCGTCGGTATTCGGGGATGGATTCATTCGGTCAAGGGTAAAATGCAGACTTTCCATTTGCCGGTATTGTAATTCCCATGCCGATCTACCAGCTTGGCGATGCCCGCCCGCGTATCGATGACGCCGCCTACCTGACCGAATCCGCGACCGTGATCGGTGATGTCACGATCAAAGCCAATGCCAGCGTCTGGTATGGCGTGACGATACGCGGCGATACCGAGGCTATCGTCATTGGCGAGAATAGCAATATCCAGGAAGGCACCGTGCTGCATACCGACAAAGGCTATCCGCTGACGGTCGGCGACAACGTCACCGTCGGTCATCAGGCCATGCTGCACGGCTGCACAATCGGCGATGGCAGCCTGATCGGTATTCAGGCCGTCATACTCAATGGCGCCAGGATCGGTCGTCACTGTCTCGTGGGTGCGGGTGCACTGGTCACCGAGGGCAAGGAATTTCCGGACAATTCGTTAATCATCGGATCCCCGGCCAAGGCAGTGCGCACGCTCACGGAGGAGCAGCTGGCCGGACTGAAGAAAAGTGCCGACCTCTACGTGCAGCGCGCAAAGCATTATCGCCAGCACCTGAAACGCATCGATTGAGCCTTCGGCGACTGAATACGCCTGAACCATGAGCGACACCCTGCAGAAATTCATGTTCGAGCATTCGCTGGTCCGCGGCGAACTGGTCGAACTCTCCGACGCCTGGCAGCACGTGCAGGCGCGCCGCAGCTACCCGCCGGCCGTGAATGCCGTACTCGGCGAGATGATGGCGGCTGCGGCACTGCTGTCGGCCACCCTGAAGTTCAATGGCACGATCATTCTTCAAATCCATGGCGACGGACCGGTCAAGCTGCTGGTAGTCGAATGCGACGCCGCACTGCGTCTACGCGCGACGGCGAAGCTGGGCGAGGATGTAACGGTACGTGATGATGCCGGTCTGCGCGAACTCGTGAACCAGCAAGGACAGGGCCGCTTCGCGATCACGCTCGATCCGGCCGATAAGCTGCCGGGGCAACAGCCCTACCAGGGCATTGTTGCGCTCGATGGGGACTCGGTATCAACGGTCATCGAGAGCTACATGATGCGTTCGGAACAGCTCGACACCCGCCTCTGGCTGGCCGCCGACGGCAAAGTGGCGCGCGGTATGTTGCTGCAGAAGCTGCCGCAGGAAGGTGGCACGGCAACCGGACTGGAGGATATCGATGCATGGGACCGCACCGTAATGCTGGCCTCGACGGTCAGCGACGAGGAGCTGCTCGCTACCGACATCATGACACTCATGCAGCGGCTGTTCTGGGAAGAAACGGTGCGCATATTCGAGCCGCGCCATCCGGTCTTCCATTGCAGCTGCTCGCGCGAGAAGGTCGGGAACATGCTGAAGATGCTGGGCAGGGATGAGGTTGATGATGCGCTGGCGGAGCTGGGCAGGCTGGAGATCAACTGTGACTTCTGCGGCCAGCACTACGGCTTTGACAAGGTCGATTGCATGCAGTTGTTTTCGACGGAGACGCTCGCCGACGCGGTGCAGCCACCGGGGTGGCAGCAGCATTGATTCATTACCGCTTGCGTGGTGACCGGTTGCGCCTGCGACTTCACTCACCCGAAACGATTCTCTGATCGATCACTGCCAGGGTGGGGTCGTACCGGAAATCTCAGTTGGATGGCGCGCCGGGCGTCACCGCCACCTTCTTTGCCCCCGGCTCAAGAATCTGCACAAAGATCTCGCCCTCCTTGACCAGGCCGAGCTCGTAGCGCGCTCGCTCCTCGACAGCGCCGGTGCCTTCTTTCAGGTCCTGCACTTCGCCGGCGAGCTTGGCGTTGCGCGCCTTTAGCTCGCGCTCCTTGTCGCGGGCCGTATCGACCTGACGGGACAGGTCCCAGACGCGCAGCCAGCCGCCCTTCCCGAGCCAGAGCGGATACTGGATCAGTACCAGCAAGACGGTCAGGCAGATCAGGATCAGTCGCACGGGAAGTTCCGCTACGCAGGCCGCCGCTGGCGGCCCGCTCACTTACTTGAGGTTATAGAAAGCCTGACGGCCCGGATAGCTGGCGATGTCGCCCAGGTCTTCCTCAATGCGCAGCAGCTGGTTGTATTTCGCCATCCGGTCCGAGCGCGACAGGGAGCCGGTTTTGATCTGCAGCGCGTTGGTGCCCACCGCGATATCAGCGATGGTCGAGTCCTCGGTCTCGCCCGAGCGGTGCGAGATCACGGCCGTGTAGCCGGCGCGCTTGGCCATCTCGATGGCGGCGAAGGTTTCGGTTAGCGTACCGATCTGGTTGATCTTGATCAGGATCGAATTGGCAACGCCCTCGTCGATACCCTGGCGCAGGATCTTGGTGTTGGTAACGAACAGGTCATCGCCCACGAGCTGCACTTTCTTGCCAAGCGCCTGCGTCAGTGTCGTCCAGCCCTTCCAGTCGCCCTCGTGCATCCCGTCCTCGATCGAAATGATCGGATATTTGTCGCACCAGGTCGACAGCAGATTCGTGAAGTCCTCGGCCGAGAGCTTCAGACCCTCGCCGTCGAGTTGGTACTGACCGTCCTTGTAGAACTCGGATGCCGCGCAGTCGAGACCAAGCGCGATCTGCGTGCCCGGCTCGTAGCCGGCTTTTTCAATCGCCTGCAGGATCAGCTGGATCGCCTCTTCGTGGCTCTTTACCGACGGGGCAAAGCCGCCCTCATCGCCCACTGCCGTGGTCAGACCCTTGTCGTGCAGGATCTTCTTGAGCATGTGGAAGACCTCGGCACCGTAGCGGATCGCCTCGCGGAAGCTGGGCGCGCCGACCGGGATGATCATGAACTCCTGAATGTCGAGGTTGTTGTCCGCGTGCGCGCCGCCGTTGATGACGTTCATCATCGGCACCGGCATCTGCATCGCGCCCGAGCCGCCGAAGTAGCGGTACAGAGGCAGGCCGGCTTCCTCAGCGGCGGCCTTGGCCACTGCCATCGACACGGCCAGCGTCGCGTTTGCGCCGAGACGCGCCTTGTTATCGGTGCCGTCGAGGTCGATCAGGGTACGGTCGAGGAAAGCCTGCTCGGAGGCGTCCAGACCCATGATCGCCTCGGAGATCTCGGTGTTGATGTTCTCGCAGGCCTTGAGCACGCCCTTGCCGAGGTAGCGGCTCTTGTCGCCATCGCGCAGCTCGATCGCCTCCCGCGAACCGGTCGACGCGCCGGACGGCACGGCCGCGCGGCCCATCACGCCAGACTCCAGCAATACGTCGCACTCGACGGTGGGATTGCCGCGCGAGTCGAGGATCTCACGGCCTACGATGTCAACGATTGCACTCATTCAGTTCTCCACGATAGCGTTTGGGTTATGGATTCCCGGCGCGAGCGCCGGCTCAGGCGAAGTCGTTCTCGAGCAAGGGTTGCGACTTGACCACCCGATCGAGCGCGACCAGGCTCGACAGCAGCTCCGGCATGCGCGCGAGTGGCACCGCGTTCGGGCCATCAGACTTGGCATTAGCGGGATCCGGGTGGGTCTCCATGAATAGGCCGGCGATACCGACGGCGACTGCCGCGCGCGCCAGTACCGGCACGAACTCGCGCTGACCACCGGACGACGTACCCTGCCCGCCGGGCAGCTGTACCGAGTGTGTGGCATCGAACACGACCGGGCAACCGGTCTCGCGCATGATCGCCAGCGAGCGCATGTCGGAAACAAGGTTGTTGTAGCCGAACGAGGCACCGCGCTCGCAGGCCATGAAGACATCCGTCGGCAGGCCTGCCTCAGCGGCAGCGTCGCGCGCCTTCTGGATGACGTTCTTCATGTCGCCGGGCGCGAGGAACTGCCCCTTCTTGATGTTCACCGGCTTGCCGGACTGCGCGCAGGCACGGATGAAGTCGGTCTGCCGGCAGAGGAAAGCGGGCGTCTGGATCACATCCACCACGCTGGTGACAGGACGGATCTCGTCGATGTCATGGACGTCGGTCAGCACCGGCACGCCAATCTGCTTCCTGACCGTAGCGAGGATCTCGAGGCCCTTCTCCATGCCGAGCCCACGGAAGGACGAACCGGACGAGCGGTTGGCCTTGTCGAACGAGGACTTGTAGATGAAGGGAATGCCGAGACTGGCGGTGATCTCCTTGAGCCGGCCAGCCGTGTCGATTGCCATTTGCTCGGACTCGATCACGCAGGGACCGGCAATCAGGAAGAACGGCCGGTCAAGCCCGACCTCGACATCGCAGAGCCTCATGCCGCCTTCCTTTGGTCAGTCTGACCCTTGTGAGCAAGCGCCGCACGGATGAAGGAAATGAACAGCGGATGGCCGTCGCGCGGGGTGGACTTGAATTCCGGGTGGAACTGTACGCCCATGAACCACGGATGCGCATGCTCACCGGTGCGCGGCAGTTCCATGATCTCGCACAGCGACTCGGTCGGCGTGCGCGCCGATACCACCAGCCCGGCCTGCTCGATACGGTCAAGGTAGTGGTTGTTCGCTTCATAGCGGTGGCGATGCCGCTCGGTCACGGTGGCGCCGTAGATTTCGGCAGCCAGCGTACCCGGCTTCACCGCACAGGTCTGCGCGCCCAGGCGCATGGTGCCGCCGAGGTCGGAGTTGGCATCCCGCCGCTCGACATGGCCGTCGTGGTTCTGCCACTCGGTGATCAGTGCCACCACCGGGTGATCGGTATCGGGGTCGAATTCGGTTGAGTTCGCTCCGGCAAAACCGGCGACGTCGCGCGCATATTCGATCAGCGCAACCTGCATGCCGAGGCAGATGCCAAGATAAGGCACCTTGTTCTCGCGTGCATAGCGCACGGCAGCGATCTTGCCCTCGACGCCGCGCTTGCCGAAGCCGCCCGGTACCAGAATCGCATCGTATTTCGCGAGGCTGCCGGAAGCACCCGCTTCGAATTCTTCCGAATCGACGTATTCGATCGTCACACGCGACTCGGTGTGGATGCCTGCGTGGCGCAGCGCCTCGGTCAGCGACTTGTAGGATTCGGTGAGATCGACGTACTTGCCGACCATCGCAATATTGACTTCCTGCTTCGGGTTCTCGAGCACGTTGACGAGACGGGCCCACATCGACAGGTCGGCGTCTTTCGGGTGCAGGTCAAGGCGGTCGCAGATGATGCGGTCGAGCCCCTGGTCGTGCAGCATCTGCGGGATCTTGTAGATGGTGTCGGCGTCCCACACCGAGATGACGGCATCTTCCTGCACGTTGGAGAACAGCGAAATCTTCGCCCGCTCGTCGTCCGGAATGCGGCGATCAGCGCGACACAGCAGCGCGTCCGGCGAGATGCCGATCTCGCGCAGTTTCTGCACACTGTGCTGGGTCGGTTTGGTCTTGAGCTCGCCGGCCGATTGCAGGTAAGGCACCAGGGTCAGGTGAACGAAGGCCGCGCTGTTGCGTCCGCGTCGCAGCGACAGCTGGCGCGCTGCTTCGAGGAAAGGCAACGACTCGATGTCACCCACGGTGCCGCCGATCTCCACGATCGCCACGTCATAGCCCTCGGCGCCGCGATGGATGAAATCCTGGATCTCGTTGGTGATGTGCGGGATCACCTGCACGGTCTTTCCGAGGTATTCGCCGCGACGCTCTTTGCGGATCACGGATTCGTAAATCTGGCCGGTGGTGAAGTTGTTCACCTTCTTCATCTTTGCGGAGATGAAGCGCTCGTAGTGCCCAAGGTCGAGGTCCGTTTCGGCGCCGTCGTCGGTGACGAATACCTCACCGTGCTGGAACGGGCTCATCGTTCCGGGATCGACGTTGATGTAGGGATCGAGCTTGAGGAGGGTGACTGTGAGGCCGCGCGATTCAAGAATGGCGGCCAGGGACGCTGCCGCGATCCCCTTGCCAAGGGAGGACACGACGCCGCCAGTGACAAATACAAACTTGGTCATTGCAGGATATGCCGAACGGCACTAGCGTGAAATTCGAATTATAACGCAAGGAACGGTACCTCCCCCGGAAAGAATTTGCCGCAACAAGTGGAAATATTGGACGGATGAAGCCGCAGGCGACATCTGCCAGCCGCGTCATGGCGAATAGCTGATCGACAACCTCAAAAACTCCTGTCTCCCCTCCGCCTCCCCTGCCCCGCGGATTTCATTACTGCGCCCGACCACCGATACCCGCAGCGCCCAGTGCATGACCTGCCATTGCACGCCGGCCTCAAGCTCGCCGGTCACGCGTTTGGGATCGACGGTTCGCTGCGGCTCGCTGCCGAACCAGCCCCCCTGCAGCGTTCCATCATGCACGACACCGCGCACGCCGGCGCGCAGGAAGCCATAGGCCGCCCCCTTGGTCGCCGATGCCCACCGCTCGCCGAGGCGCAGCGTCAGATCGCCGCTGAGGTCGGTGAAGATATTGCCGAGGCGCACGGCGATACCGGGACGCAGGTCGGCATGCGCGCCAAGACGGTAATACGGACCCCGCCCGCCGAGATGCGCAACGAAGCCCGCCTCATCCGATATCTGCGAACTCCAGCCCCTTGGCTCCGGCTGGTTCAGCAACTGGTGCAGCAAATCCTGCGTGCGCCCTCCCTGCGCACACGGGCCAAGGCAGCCGACATCGAGGCCAAAGGCAAGCTCGCTGCCGTCGGCGTCCTCGACCCGGTAGAACAGACCGGCGTAGAGCCAGCCGGCGTAGGGCCGATCGAGCGGACGCAACTGCTCCGGTGCAAGACGCGTGCTCGACGGCGTGTACAGCTGCTGACCAAACCGCCACCCGGCAGTACGCCAGCCGCCGCTACCGCGCACACGAAACCCCTGCGAAAGCCGTAATCCGCTGGTGTACAGCCCATCATCTCTGCGCAGCAGCAGGGAGTCATTGTCGATGTCGACGGTGGTGGTCGCCCTGCCCTGCGTAAAGATGTCGCGCAAGTCGTTACCGGTCGGTCGAGGCGCTACCGCTTGTGCGGCCACCGGGCCGGCCGTCAGGCACAGGAGCGGGATCAGAAAGAGGGCGCGCATGGTACCGGGAGGCGGAAGGAGCAGCGGAGGATGCTGCCATGCTCCGGCGTCAAGGCTGTCGATCATGCACAAACGGCATGCCCTGATCGACGCAGCGCCGGCTAGACCAGTAGCGCGATGTCTCGCAAGCACGTCTGACCGCGATGCCGGCTGCATCAATATCCAGCATGACCGCACCCACCTGGTCGCTGCGCAGGACGCGAATGCCGCGCGCCTCGTAACGCTCCACCACCTCGGCCTTCGGATGCCGGTAGCGGTTACGGTAGCCGACCTGGAACAAGGCTACATCGGGCCGAACCGCATCGAGAAAAGCAGCGGTCGACGAGGTACCGCTGCCATGGTGCGGCGCCAGCAGCACGTCGGCGCGCAGGCGATCAGCGGCGCGCGCCACCAGTGCCCGCTCCTGGGGCGCTTCGATGTCGCCACCCAGCAGCACGGCGCGCTGACCGACACTGATCCGCAACACGCAGCTCCGGGCGTTGGGCCGCGCGGCCGGGTCGTCACCTGCCAACGGATGAAGAAACTCGAAGTCAACGCCATCCCACCGCCAGCGCTGCCCTGCAATACAGCTGACATGCCGCCCGCCGACCGACGTCTGCAGTAGCGCATGATCGTTGCGCAATGATGACGCGATCCAGCCCACGGGCAGCGTATCGAGCAGCGAGCGCGCGCCGCCGGCATGGTCGTTGTCGCTATGCGAGATCACGAGCGCATCCAGCCGCGCGATGCCCCGCGCACGAAGGTAGGGAAGGATCACGCGACTACCGCCGTCCGACTCGGCTGAGTAGGCGGGCCCGGTGTCGTATAGCAGGCGGAAGTTTCGTGTCTCGACCAGCAGCGCATTGCCCTGCCCGATGTCGAAGGCAGTCAGCCAGAGGCCATCGCGCGGAACAGAGGGTGACGCTGTCAGCAGCGGTAACCAGGCCAGCGCGCCAGCCCAGCGGAACGGCCAGCCGCGCGGTGCGAGCAGCCACGCGCTGCCGGCCAGCGCGAGCACGCTGGGCAGCAGGCCGGGCTCAGGCGTTTGCCAGACCGCGAACGGCAGCGCCGAGAGCCACGCCAGCAGCTCGGCCAGCAGTGCAATCCCGGCATGCGCGATGTGCAGCAGCCAACCATGCAGCGGTGCCGGCAGCACACTGCCCAGCAGCGCCAGCGGCGTGATGACGAAGCTCACCAGCGGTATCGCCAGCGCATTGGCCAGTGGACTCACCAGCGAGGTCTGACCGAACAACAGCAGCGTCAGGGGCAGCAGCCCTACCGTCACCACCCACTGCGCGTGCGCGCCAGCGGTTACCGACTGACGCAGACCCGGCGCCGCCGGCTCGCGGCCATGTGAGGCCAGCATCAGGCAGGCAATGGCAAAGAATGACAGCCAGAAACCCGGCCACAGCACGGCCCAGGGATCGAATACCAGTACCACCAGCAGCGCGAGCGCCAGAACCTGCGGCGCGGCGACAAAACGATCACGCCAGACGGCGGCACTGACGACGGCCAGCATCAGCAGTGTGCGCTGCGCCGGTATGCCAAAGCCGGCCAGCGCCACGTAGACCACTGCCGCCGCCAGCCCGCCGGCAGCCGCCACTTTTCGGGCAGGCAGGCGAAGCGGCAGCGCGGCTGACGTAAACAGGGAATGCCGCCACAGGAAATGCAGAATGCCTGCCACCAGTGCGGAAATCATCGTGATGTGAAGCCCGGAAATCGACACCAGATGTCCGATGCCGGTGCGGTTGAAGATATCCCACTCGGCGGAGGTGATTGCCCGCTGATCACCGATGACCAAGGCCACGATCACACCGGCATGGTGCGCCTCCGGCAGTGCGGCGAGGATACGGTCACGAATCGCCGCACGGGCGCGGCCGATGGCGTCACGTACGCTGAAGACGAAAGCCTCCGCCCGGTGCGCGCCCCCGGGACGCACATAGCCGTTGGCGCGGATACCTTCCGTCAGCCACCAGGCCTCGACATCGAAGCCCTCCGGGTTGGCCAGCCCCTGCGGGCGCTTGAGCCTGACTGTCAGCATCCACCGCTCGCCGGGACGCAGCGCCGGCACGGTGCGCGGGCTGCCATACCAGCCCAGCCCGATCCGGCGCGGTACCGTGACCGGCTCGCCCGCCATCGTTGCGTACTCCACATCAAAGTTGAAGCGACGGCCATTCTCGACGACCTGAGGCAGGCTGGAGACCACGCCGCTCAGATGAATGTCGCGCCCTTCCAGCGACGCGGGCAACGCATCGGCCAGACGCTCGCCGGCACGCCAGCCGGACCAGGCCGCACCCAGCGCGAGCCCGGCCAGGATGACCAGCAGTGGCCGCCAGAAGCGGCGGTGATTGGCGAGGGCCCAGACGACGAGCAGGCAGCCTGCCCCGGCGACGCCAAGCGCCAGCAAGACCGCGGCATCGGGCAACACGGCGCGTGTCTGCAGCCACGCCGTACCGCACAGCCAGCCGAGGGCCAGCGCGCGCACTAGGCCATCATGAGGTTGCCAAGGCGGGGCAAGACACGGGCGACATTCTGCGACGTCTGCCGGGCGATGTCTGCCAGTGGCTGGCCGCGCAACTCGGCCAGTACCGCAGCAATACGAGGAAGCTGAGCCGGCGTATTCGTTGCCGGATGCAGCCATGCGGGAGAAATATCGGGCGCGTCAGTTTCCAGCGCCAGCGCGGTATCGGGCAGCGCCGCCGCAAGCCGGCGAATCTGCAGCGCGCGCGTGAAGGTCATCGCGCCGCCAAAGCCAAGGATGAAACCGAGGTCGATGAAAGCCTGCGCCTGTTGCGCGCTGCCGTTGAACGCATGCGCAATGCCGCCACCCACGCGAAAGCGGCGCAGATGTTTCAGCAGCGTATCCTGCGAGCGCCGTACATGCAGGATCACCGGCAGCCCGAAGTCACGTGCAATCTTCAGTTGTTCGACGTAGAAAAACTCTTGCTTGCTCCGCAGCGCCGGCTCGGTTAGCGCGGGCACGAAGAAGTCGAGCCCGATCTCGCCGATACCAATGAAGCGCGGATCATCCAGCGCTATGCTGACCCGTCCGCGCAGCTGCGCGAGGTCATCTTCCGTGGCCTGGGGGATGTAGATCGGGTGGATGCCAAGCCCGTAGACACCGTTCGGGAGCGCACGGGCCAGTCCGGCCACCGCATCGAAGTTGGCCAGCTCGACCGCCGGGATGACCACCCAGTCAACACCAGCCGCTGCGGCACTGGCCGCCACGCTCATCGGATCGGCAAACTCGGCCGCGTCGAGGTGACAGTGGCTGTCGATGAACATCGTTCAGGCCAGGGCGCGGCCCGACAAATGCAATACGCGGTCGCAGCGACCGGCCAGTTCGGGATCGTGGGTCACGATGACGAAGGCTGTTCCGAGCGTCTGAGCGAGCTCAAGCATGAGGTCGAATACCTGCTGGGCAGTGTCGCGATCAAGGTTGCCGGTCGGCTCGTCGGCCAGCACGCAGGCCGGGTTGGTGACCAAGGCGCGGGCCAGCGCCACGCGCTGCCGCTCGCCGCCGGACAGCTCACCGGGCACATGCGAGAGCCGCTGCCCCAGGCCCACGCGCACCAGCAATGCCGCCGCCGCTTCCCTGGCCTGTGCCTTGGGCAGGCGCCGGATCAGCAGCGGCATGGCCACATTGTCCAGTGCGGAAAACTCCGGCAACAGGTGGTGGAACTGGTAGACGAAACCCAGCGCGCGGTTGCGAAGATCACCGCGCGCTGTGTCGGAGAGCCGGGCAAGCTCGTTGCCCAGTAATTGCACGCTGCCGGCAGTGGGCTGATCGAGACCACCGAGCAGATGCAGCAGCGTCGATTTGCCCGAGCCAGAAACACCGACAATTGCAACCCGCTCTCCCCTGCTGACGGTGAGGCTGATGTTGTCCAGTACGGTGAGAGACTCTCGCCCCTGTGCGTAGGTTTTGCCCAGGCCCTCGCAGGCCAGTACCGTGTCCTGCTCACTCATATCGCAGCGCCTCCGCCGGACGCACGCGTGCGGCGCGCCAGCTCGGATACAGGGTGGCGAGGAAGGCCAGCACGACGGCCATGCCGCCGATGCGCGATACATCCGGCCAGCGCAGGTCGGATGGCAGGTTGCTGATCAGGTAGATATCGCTCGGCAGGAACTGCACACCAAACAGACCCTCGATGAAGGGAACCATGACGTCGATGTTGAGCGCAATCAGCACGCCGAGCGAAACGCCGATAGCAGTCCCGATCAGGCCGACCAGCGCACCCTGGATGATGAAAATCTTCATGATGGACAGGGGCGAGGCGCCCAGTGTGCGCAGGATGGCGATGTCGGCCTGCTTGTCGGTGACCGTCATGACCAGCGTCGATACCAGATTGAACGCGGCGACCGCAATGATCAGCGTGAGGATGATGAACATCATCCGCTTCTCGGTCTGCACGGCGGCGAACCAGTTTCGGTTTTGCATCGACCAGTCGCGCACGTAGAGATCGCCTGGCAACATCGCTCCCAGATCGGCCGCCACCTCGGGTGCGCGCTGCATATCCGCGATCTTCAGGCGCAGCCCGCTCGGGCCCGACAGCCGGAACAGCCGTTCCGCATCCTCGAGGTGTATGAAGGCCAGCGATGAGTCGAACTCATAATGACCCGCCTCGAAGATGCCTACCACATTGAATTGCTTGAGCCGCGGTAACACGCCCGCCGGCGTGACTTGTCCCTGAGGCGCGATCAGTGTCAGCTTGTCGCCGATACGCAGGCCGAAACCACGCGCCAGCTGGTTGCCAAGCACGATATTGAACTCACCCGGCTGCAGCGCATCCAGCCGGCCCCGCACCACCTGCGAGGCCACATCCGACACCCGAGGCTCCTCGGACGGCAGGATGCCACGCACCATGACACCGCGTACGACATCGTTGCGGGTGACCATCGCCTGCCCGTCGACGAAGGGCGCAGCAGCACGTACTTCCGGATGCTTCGTGGCCTGCGCGGCCAGCGTGCGCCAGTCGGGCAGCCCGCCAGTGCCGTTGAACACCTCAACATGCGACAGCACCGACAGCATGCGGTCGCGCACTTCCTTCTGAAAACCGTTCATCACGGAGAGCACGACGATGAGCGCGGCCACGCCCAAGGCAATACCAGCCATCGAAATCAGGGAAATGAAAGAAATAAAACTGTTGCGCGCGCTGCGCCGCCCTGCCCGCGTGTAGCGCAGGCCGATCATCCACTCGAAAGGCAGATTGTTGAACGGTGACAAACGGTGCTCCGGTGGTCTTTAGCCCAGCCGGGAGTTTGCCATAGTCAAAGCATTAGAACAAAGACAAGCTGCAGCGGGAATGTCGCCGATGCATCCGTGGCCAGCGGTCCGGCCCGCGCGAATCCCCTACAATGCCATCCCATGCGTGACACCACCCTGCTGCTTCCCTTTGCCCTGCCCCCCGCCGAACACGCGAAAGACCTGATCGCCGCGCTTGATGCGCCGGCGCTGGCCATGTTGCTGTCACGCGCCAGAGAAGCAGCGTGCATTGAACGCGAGCCCTTTGCTGCGGCCCTGCCACATGAGGCGCTACTGGATGATGTTCGGGGTGACCATAGCCCGTCGGTCGCTCATCGCCTGATGCAGCAGCTTGGCCTGCCGCCCGCGACAGGCTACTGGTTCGTGCTGCAGCCCGCACATTTCCATGTCGCGCGCGACCACCTCGTGCTGACGGACCTGCGCCAGCTGGACATGGATGAGACCGAATCCCGCACGCTGTTCGATTCCGTCATGCCACTGTTCCAGGAACTGGGCCACGAGATACGCTATGGCGATGCGCACCACTGGTTCCTGCGCGCCGATACGTGGCACACCTTACGCACCACCACGCCGGACGCGGCGACCGGTCACAACGTCGATATCTGGATGCCAAGCGGCGAGCGCGCACGCGACTGGCGCAAGCTGCATAATGAAGTACAGATGCTGTGGCACATGCATGCACTCAACGAGCAGCGCGAGATGCGCGGCGCGCGGCGCGTCAATGGTCTTTGGCTGTGGGGCGGCGCATCGGCCTCGGAGACGCCGGCGGTCTCCCGAGCGCAAGTTGATGACTCACTGATTCCGCATGCCCTGGCCGCCGATTGGGGCAGCTGGCTGGCCGTGATGCAGCATATCGAGACCACAAGAGCAGCGCCGATGTTGGCCGCGCTCAGCTCAGGCACCCTCGACCGGCTGACCCTGCAACTGACCGATGCCACGCGCCTGCGTACCTGGCACGCGACCCGGGCCGGCATGCGAAAATTCTGGATCCGCCCGTCCCTCTCCCGGCTGCTTCCCTGAGCGTTCATGACCCGTCTGTCCCCGCGCACGTATTCCCCTCGCCAGGCCGAGCTGTTGGCGCAGCAAGGGCTGCACCCGGTAATGGCGCGGCTGATGGCTGCGCGCGGGCTGAAAGAACCACGCGAACTGGCCACCGAGCTCGACGCGTTGATCAAGCCCGGCGAGCTCACGCACGTCGACCGCGCGGCAGCCTTCCTTGCCGATACGATCGCCGCCGGGCGGCGGCTCGTCATCGTCGCCGACTATGATTGCGACGGCGCGACCGCCTGTGCGGTGGCGATACGCGGCCTGCGGCTGATGGGGGCCGAGGTTGATTACATCGTGCCGAACCGCTTTGAATACGGCTACGGACTCACCCCCGAAATCGTCGCGCTGACGGTCAAGGAAAAATCGCCCGACGTGATCATCACGGTCGACAACGGCATTGCCAGCATCGCCGGCGTGGCCGAGGCAAAGCGACGCGGCATACCGGTGGTGGTGACCGACCATCACCTTCCGGGTACCGAGTTGCCAGAGGCGGAAGTCATCGTCAATCCGAACCAGCCCGGATGCGGCTTTCCCAGCAAGAACCTGGCGGGCGTGGGGGTGATGTTCTACACCTTGTTGGCATTGCGCGCGGAGCTGCGGCGCCGTGGTCGCTTTGACGCGGCCAGCCAGCCGCGGCTCGATCAATTGCTCGACCTGGTCGCGCTCGGCACGGTGGCCGACGTGGTCAAGCTTGATGCCAACAACCGCATCCTGGTGGCACAGGGCCTCAAGCGTATCCGCGCCGGCCGCGCCCACCCGGGCCTGGCCGCGCTGTTCTCGGTCGCTGCACGCGATGCGCGCAAGTCCACGCCCTTCGATCTCGGGTTCGCTGCCGGCCCGCGGCTCAATGCTGCCGGCCGTCTTGCCGACATGTCGCTCGGTATCGAATGCCTGCTGACCGACGACACCGCCCGCGCCTGGGATATCGCGCGTCAGCTCGACACCATCAACCGCGAGCGGCGCGAGATCGAGGCGGGCATGCAGGAGGCCGCGCTGACTTCGCTGGAGGCCATCGATCCGCGCGACAGCGCAACGCTGACACTCTTCGATCCCGACTGGCACCAGGGCGTGATCGGCATCGTCGCGTCGCGCTTGAAAGAGAAGTTCTACCGTCCGACCATCACCTTCGCCCCGGCCGGCGACGGCATGATCAAAGGCTCGGGCCGCTCGATCCCCGGGTTTCATCTGCGGGATGCGCTCGATCTCGTCTCCAAGCGGCATCCCGACCTGATTGACAAGTTTGGCGGCCATGCCATGGCAGCCGGTCTCTCGCTGCGAGAAGACGACTTCGACGCTTTCGCGCAGGCCTTCGAGCAGGTTGGCCGCGATTGGCTCTCGGCCGCCGAGCTGGAGCACGTCGTCGAGCATGACGGTCCGCTGGAACCGGAATACTGCACGCTGGACTTCATCGCCGAACTCGATGCTCAGGTCTGGGGACAGGGCTTCGCCCCGCCACTGTTCTGCGACGAGTTTCGGGTACTGAACCAGCGCGTGCTGAAAGAGCGCCACCTGAAGCTGCAGCTTGAGCGTGACGGCCGCCAGTTCGATGCCATCTGGTTCAACCATGCCGATGGACTACCGGCACGTATACGCGCAGCCTACCGGCTCGGCGCAAACGAGTACAACGGGCGGACTTCGGTGCAGCTGATGGTGGAGTTTGCCGAAGGCGGGGACTGAGGATCTTGCTGACCCGGAAGATCGGAGTGTCGCTCAACCCATTAGGAGCTGGATTACCCGCACTCATCTTTACCCGTCACTCTTCGTGAGGAATGATCGCCGCCAAGGGTGATAGTGCATCAGCTAGTACATCGTCAACCATTGGCGCCACATCCGCGCATGGCGGCATATCCACTCATGCCTTGGACAAGCACCAAGACAGGAGCGCACGATGCGACCAACCGGCCTCACACGCAGTTCATATCCCGATCATAGTGAGTCGGAATCCCTGGTCAGGTCAACGGATGATGAATCCGAGACTTCCCGCCGCGACGAGAAGAACACCATTCCCAGCAGCCGCACCGTATCGACTCCCATTTCCACTTCCATGCCGGCGGAGCTCGAGCCCGCGGAGGAAATGAGCAACAGCAGCCGGGTGACGACCCTCCGTACTGACGTCAGGCCGTTTTCCGACGTGCCTAGGGATGTCATTCAGGCCTTCAGGATCCTTCGCCGCTGTGAACAAAACGGAGCGTCCAAACATAATGCTTACAAGGAAAAAAAGAAGTCCAGCCTCGACTACAAAAGCGCGGCAGGCGTTGTCGAAAAAAAATCGAAGAAGCGAGAAGATGTAGAAAACTCGCCGGAATTCAGGACACTCCAAGGAACACGCTCCGGCCCAAGCGCGTTGGAGTGTCATCTCGCTCCTGATTCCCGTTTTCGCACCCTGTTATTCGCCCCGTCCGGCGGTGTGCGCGACAAGACTACCGGCCTGTATGCCGAACTCTTACCCTTTGCAGGTGATGGCAACCCGCACTTCCTGCTGTGCTTTCCGGGTACCGGTGTCGCAGGCAATATGGATACGCA
>CAZESK010000035.1:21373-25940 GCA_964515155.1 uncultured Bifidobacterium sp. | reverse complement strand
TCCTTATCAATTACACCCCTTATAACAAACCACACCACTCCCTCGGGGGCGCCCCCCCCCCCCAAACCCACCGAACCTGTTGACTTAAGCCTCCCCCGATACGAGCGCAATCAACTGCTCGCCATAAGTCTCGAGCTTCTTTTCCCCCACTCCCGACACCTGCCGCAACTCGTCGAGCGTAACCGGCATTGCACGCGCAATCTCCTTCAGTGTCGCATCATGAAAAATCACATACGCCGGTACGTTGTGCGACCGCGCGGTTTCCACGCGCCACCAGCGCAGCCGTTCGAACAGTGTCTGCTGGGGTATGGACAAATCGATCTCGGTAAAGCTGCCGGTACGCGCTGCCGGCTTGCGCTGCTTCTGCGGCTTCTGGTAACGACGCATCGCGACGCGACGCTCGCCTTTGAGCACCGCGCGCGCCGCCGCCGGCAGACGTAACGATCCATAATTCTCATGATCGATCTCGAGCAGTCCGAGCGCAATCGCCTGACGCAAAATAGCGCGCCACTCGGGTTCGGGCTTGTCAGCGCCGATACCGAAGGTCGACAGCTTGTCATGCCCCCACTGCCGCACCTTCTCCGAATCACTGCCACGCAGCACCTCCAGCACGTGTACCGCGCCAAAGCGCTGACCAGTGCGATAAATGGTCGATAGCAGCTTCTGGACTTCCTCGGTCGCATCGAAGGACTGTGGCGGCGTCAGGCAGGTGTCGCAGTTACCGCAGGCGGTCGAGTCCTGGCCAAAATATTCGAGCAGGTGAACGCGTCGGCAGCCGATGGTTTCGCACAATCCGAGCATCGCATCCAGCCGCGCCGACTGCATACGCTTGAAGGTGAGGTCAGCATCTGACTCCTCGATCATGCGCCGCTGCTGAACCACATCCTGCAACCCGTAAGCCATCCATGCATCGGCCGGCAGACCGTCGCGGCCGGCGCGGCCGGTCTCCTGGTAGTAGCCCTCGATGCTCTTGGGCAGATCCAAATGCGCGACGAAGCGCACGTCGGGCTTGTCGATGCCCATACCGAAAGCGATCGTCGCGACCATCACAATGCCTTCCTCGCGCAGGAAACGGGCCTGATGCGTGCTGCGCGTACCGCTATCCATACCCGCGTGATAGGCCAGTGCAGCAATGCCCGACTCGTTCAGAAAGTCAGCAGTCTCTTCGACCTTTTTACGCGACAGACAATAAACAATGCCAGCATCACCTCGATGCTCGCTGCGTATGAAGTCCAGTAACTGGCGTCGCACATTCTCTTTCTCAACGATCTGGTACCGGATATTTGGCCGGTCGAAAGATGAGATGAACTGCCGCGCGCCATCGAGCTGGAGGCGATGAACGATCTCGTCGCGCGTCTGAAAATCGGCAGTGGCCGTCAAGGCGATGCGCGGTACCTGCGGATAGCGCTCATGCAGCACGGAGAGGCGAATATATTCGGGACGGAAATCATGTCCCCACTGCGAGACGCAATGAGCCTCATCGATGGCGAACAGGGCGATCGGCAGGCTGTCGAGCAGCTCAAGGCAGCGCGGGGTCAGCAGTCGCTCGGGCGCGACGTAGAGCAAATCCAGCTCGCCCCGACGCAGCGCGCGCTCGACGGCGAGCATGTCATCGAAACTCTGCGTGGAGTTGAGGAAAGCGGCACGTACGCCCAGTTCAGCGAGGGCGTCGACCTGATCCTGCATCAGAGCAATCAGCGGCGAGATGACCACGCCGCAGCCCTCCCGCAACAGCGAGGGAATCTGATAGCAGAGCGACTTGCCACCGCCAGTTGGCATCAGCACCAGCGCGTCGCCGCCGCCGGCAATCAGCTCAATAATGTCGGCCTGCTCGCCACGGAAGACGGGATAGCCGAATACGTTTTGCAGCACATGCAGCGCACGCGCGCGCAAGTCTTCTGACATGCCGTTTACTCTGCCCAGACCACCCAACCGGTCCACGCGGTCAGCAGGACCAGTACACCGAAAACGATCCGGTACCACGCAAAGATCGTGAAGTCATGCGTGCTGATGAAGCGCAGCAGCCAGCGCACACACAGGAAAGCCGACACGAAGGCCGATAGCGCGCCCAGACCGAACATGGGCAGGTCTGCGGCGGAAAGCAGATCCCGCTCCTTGTAGAGCGAATAGATCGTCGCGCCGAATAACGTCGGAATCGCGAGGAAAAAGGAAAACTCGGTCGCCGCGCGGCGCGAGAGGCCGAAAGCCATTGCACCGATGATGGATGCACCGGATCGACTGGTACCCGGAATCAGTGCGAAGCACTGCGCAAGGCCGACCTTCAATGCATCGGTGACGCTCATGTCGTCGACAGAGTCGATACGCGGGGTCAGGATACGGCGATTGCGGCGCTCGACGATCAGGATGATGAAGGCACCGACGATGAAGGCCAGCGCGACCGGCACCGGCTTGAACAGATGCGCCTTGATTGCGTTACCAAAGATCAACCCGAGCACCACGGCGGGCATGAAAGCCACCGCGATGTTGAGCACGAAGCGACGCGCGGCGATGTCGGATGAAAAATCGAGGATCACTCGGAAAATCTTTACCCGGTACTCCCAGCAAACGGCCAGCATGGCACCAGCCTGGATCACGATCTCGAATACCTTGACTTTCTCACCGGTGAAATCCAGCAGGCTGCCGGCAAGAATCAGGTGGCCGGTGGAGGAAATGGGCAGGAACTCCGTCAAGCCTTCGACGATACCCATGATGATGACTTTGATGGCGAGCGTGAGATCCATTCGGGATAGCTGGGAGTGGGGATGGACGCCGTCTGATCCGGCGTCAGCCGGCCATGCGGTCGTGCGGCGGAAACAGCGCCGAACAAAAAATATGGCTTGTTTTGCCGGCTCGAAGCTTACCACGACGCTGAGGCTCTCGAGCCGGGATGCGGACAGCAAGCATTAGCCTGATCAGGCAAGCAGCATGAGCTTCGCCTCAAGGTCAGCGTGCTCGGCTCCGGGTCAGGCGGAAGTCAGTGATTCCAGCCGTTGAAGAAAGATCATGGCCTGTTCGCGATTGTCGCCGCACATCTCGCTGGACGGCTTGAGGCTGGCACAGACGGCGGGACGCGAAGGCTGACCGAAAACTTTGCAGTTCAGATGTTCATCAAGCTGCACGCAGGACGTGCCCGCCGGTTTTCCGTTGGGCATGCCGGGAATCGGTGAGGAGATGGAGGGGGCGATGCAGCAGGCGGCGCAGGCCGGGCGGCATTCGATGCGGTCAGGATGTGCACTCATAGAAGACCGACTTTAACCTGGCCGCAAGCAAACTCGGCCACTATGAAAAAAAAGCCCGTCCGGGTGGACGGGCTGTTGACTGGCGCCGGGCAAGCCGTCAGCTATTTTTTTCCTCCTCCGAGCTTTCGGTTTTCACTTCGGATTCATCACTTGGCTCGGTCTCGCTCGACTTCTCCGTTTCCTCGACCACGCTGGGCTTTGTGACGGAGGGAACACTCCTGATATCGTCCTCGGCGTGCTCTTCAAAGGGATTTCCGACCAGTTTCAATTTCAGGGTATCGAGCGCATTTTTCACTTTTTCCCGCCCGCCAGCCTGTACTTGCTTGTGGTTCATCATATCGGCGTAAAAATTGGCGGCATATTTTTCAAGATATTTCACCGGATTTTTCTGGAAGTTGTCGAACCCTCGCTTCGACATTGCGATGACGATTTCTTTTACATAATTAAAGTATTTCACGTCGGCTTGTTTGAGACTCACTTGTTCGGCCAGCGTCTCGATGAAGTTAGCCTGCAAATTCCGAGTTTTCATCCATTGCGTCTTTACTTCTTTCCCATTTTTGCTGCCCACACTGGGCTGGTCACTCTTTGCGCTCCCCGAAACTGATGACCTGGTAGTGCTCGGCAACAGAACGCCCCTGCCAGCCAACCGCTCTCCGAGTGCCAGGGGAGGTACCGAGGACTGGGATATCAGCGTTTTCCGCCCGGCCAGCACTTCGATGTATGTACGGTCCTCGACAGTCTGATCCTTCTGCGCAATCAAAACATCTGTTAGAAACGCGTCGATCTGAGCGTTTACGACAGAATTCATGTACTTCAGCAGAAGTTTAAGTTGATCGCTGTCGACGGTATTTTCTTCGATCGACTTTGTGTACCAGACATGGGCCAACGATCGTGTTGAGAGAAATCCGATGAGTGCGCTCTTCCTCGCCAGATGGAGGTCCGCCGGTTTTCCAGTGCCGTTTTTTTCGAACCAGAGGATGATGTGCTTATCGATTGATAATAGAAGTGTCTTGATCGGATCCGGCAACTTGGAACTATCGAGCGTATTTTCAGTACCGCACAAGATATCCAGTACGGGTTTCATGATCGGATCCATCAGTTTTTTTAGCGGGCTGTACTTTATCCAATCCTTTGGATAAACCTGTGCCTGCAGTTTTTCAAATTTCACCGCGACTTTGGCAAATTGAGCGATGAATTTCTTACGACTCTTTTCCAGTTCTGATGTAGTCAAGTGCCGGAACATGAAAGGCTCGCAAATGCTCTTGATGACATTGACATCTTTCTTGCCGCCTCCGGAAGCAGGCTGAAAGTCGTGAATCATCAGCCCG
>CAZESK010000035.1:9285-21273 GCA_964515155.1 uncultured Bifidobacterium sp. | reverse complement strand
GACATCTTTCTTGCCGCCTCCGGAAGCAGGCTGAAAGTCGTGAATCATCAGCCCGGCGCGCAGGATAGATTTGATTCTATCGCCGGCGAGCTTGACCGTGCCTCCTTTGCTCACCACTGCGACTAGCAGCTGCCCGATCCGATCCGGCGACAGCTGCGCTTCATTTTGCAATGAAGCATCGACCATGGAAAGTATCCCTACCGACAAATCGCTCGCATCCACGTGATCGCCCGAATTTGTTTTGCCGACGGGGGAAGACTTCGCAGAAGCGGAAGTCGATGGTGTTGAAACTTGATGGGAGGTCGATGGGGTTTTCGTTGAGTGCGCGCTTAAAGATGGTGGAGGTGCCGGGTTTTTGGGTGAGCTCGTTTTGGGCGACAGCTGCGGATCGCTGCTAGGCTCGTGTCCCTTACCCCCGGAGATTTGGCTCTTCGACCACGTGCCGGTGCGCTGCAATGGCCGATTGCTGGTCGATGGCACCCTCGACGAAGCGCTGCTCTGGACTGGCAAAGTACCAGTATTTCTTTTGTCTTTTTCCTCGAGTTCACTGCCCCCGCCTCGGGTGAGTTCTTCAAGGCTGCTGTGTGAATTACTTCTGCTGAGGGGGGGCGTGCTCATATCTGTCCTTTCGATGAAAATAAATTGAAGTCGTGCGCCAGCACAGAGCTCGCACGGAGGGCGCGAGTGGTTTGAAATTCAGGCATCGGCAGGTCCCGAATGGTTGGATTGGGTAAGGCTGGCGTATCGCGGGGGGTTCGTAACCCCTCCCGGAAATCGGGTTCCTGCACTTTTTTGGCTAGATCTACCCATGCCGGGGAGAATCGCTTGACGCCTTCTCCCGCCGCAGCCTATATTGCTGACCCACCGGTTAGTTATTTACCCTATCCCCATGCCTACGGCAGCCGAAGCCAAAACCAAGCCCCGCTGGGAACGCCGCAAAGATGCCCGTCCCCTTGAACTGCTCTCGGCCGCACTCGATCTCTTCGTCGAGCGCGGCTACGCGGCTACGCGCCTTGATGAGGTCGCCGCGCGTGCCGGCGTCTCCAAGGGCACGCTTTATCTGTATTTCGAGAACAAGGAAGAACTGTTCAAGGCCGTCGTGCGTGACAACATGGTGCCGCCGCTGGCCGATGCTGAGGGGATGATCGAGCGCTTCGAGGGGCACAGCAGTGACTTGTTACGGCTGTGCATCCATGGCTGGTGGGAGAAGATCGGCGCTACCCGGCTTTCGGGTATCTCGAAGCTGATGATGGCTGAGTCCGGTAATTTCCCCGACGTCGCGCGTTTCTATCATGAAGAGGTAGTCTCGCGCGGCGAAGCGCTGATCCGTCGCATCCTGGAGCGCGGCATGCTGCTGGACGAATTCCGGCCCGTCGACACCACGGTGGCCACGCGCGTCATCGTCGCGCCCGTCCTGATGCTGATGATGTGGCAGCACTCACTGCACTCCTGCCACCTCGACCCGATCGAGCCGAAGGCTTTCCTCGATTGCCTGACCGACCTGCTGACGCGCGGCTTTGAAATACCGGGCGCCCGACCCGGATGAACCCCATGACAAAACGTGCCGGAATAATCATTGCCATCGTCATCGCGCTTGCCGCGCTGGGCATAGGTGCTCGTGCGCTGCTGCCGTCGCGGCCAGCCCCGACGGCGCCTGCCACTGCGCCGACAACTACCCAGCCCACCGTAGCAACACTGGAGTTTCTGCCACAGGAGATCCTGAACGCCGAACCGGTCGAGCTGCGGCAGGTGCTCCTGCTATCCGGCTCGCTGCGCGCGGTCGATCTCGCCAGCGTCAAGGCAAAGGTGGGCGGCGACGTGCGCGAGGTGCTGGTGCGCGAGGGCGAACCGGTAAAGGCAGGACAGATCGTGGCGAGAATGGATGCAGCCGAGTTCGAGGCGCGCGTTGCGCAGGCCCGCGGCAACCTCAACAGTGCCCGAGCGCAGCTGGAGATGGCCGCCAAAACGCGCGATAACAACCTGGCGCTGGTTGAGCGCGGTTTCATCTCAAAGAATGCGCTGGACAACTCTGCCAGCCAGTACAACGGCGCGAAGGCCAGCGTGGACGCAGCACAG
The DNA here is from genome assembly GCA_964515155.1 of uncultured Bifidobacterium sp. GTDB lineage: Bacteria > Pseudomonadota > Gammaproteobacteria > Burkholderiales > Burkholderiaceae_D > Pernthalerella. Next base: position 19,197 of record CAZESK010000035.1, on the reverse strand, counting down.
GGCGCGCTAGATCTCGTGCAGAAATCGCTGAACGATACCGTGATCCGCGCCCCGATCTCCGGACTCGTGTCTGTGCGACTGGTGCAGCCGGGCGAGAAGGTGGCGGCGGACAACAAGCTGCTCGAGATCGTGAACTTGCAGAAGATGGAACTAGAGGCGGCCTTGCCGTCCGCCGACCTCGCACGCGTGGCCATCGGCCAGCCCGTAACGCTGCGCGTCGAGGGCTTGCCCGAGAGATTCGAGGGCCAGGTCGTACGCATCAACCCGGCTACGCAAGCGGGCACGCGCTCCGTGCCGGTCTACATTCAGGTAGCGAATCCGCAGAGCCTGCTGCGCGTGGGTATGTTCGCCGAAGCGCAGCTCACGCTGGCCAGCAAAATCAGCGTACTGGCGCTGCCGCAGAGCGCCGTGCGCAAGGATGGCAATGGCGCCTATGTGTTCGTCATCGCTGACGGCAAGATCGAGCGCCGCCCTGTCGTGCTGGGCATGGCCGGCATGACAGGCGACGAATTCCGGACCGAGGTGACTTCCGGCCTTGACGCCGGCATGAAGGTCGTACGCACTGATATGGGCAATCTGCGCCCCGGCACACCCGTGCGCATCGCGGCCGCCGCCGCGCAGAAATAGGATAAGGGGCGACACCGGCATGTGGTTCACACGCATCAGCATCGGCAATCCCGTCCTCGCGACCATGATGATGATGGCGTTCGTGGTCCTGGGCCTGTTTTCCTATGAGCGGCTGCGGGTCGACCAATTCCCGGACGTGACCTTCCCGGTGGTGGTGGTGCAGACCGAGTATCCGGGCGCAGCCCCGGAAACCGTCGAGTCCGACATCACGCGCAAGGTCGAGGAAGCCGTCAACACGATCAATGGCATCAACTCCCTCACTTCGCGCTCCTATGAAGGTGTCTCGATCGTCATCATCGAGTTCGCCCTGACCGTGGATCCGGCGCAGGCCGCGCAGGACGTACGCGAGAAAGTGGCACTGGTGAAATCCGTATTCCGCAAGGAAGTGAAGGAGCCGCGTGTCACCCGTTACGATCCGGCAGACCGCCCGGTGTTCTCGCTGGCCGTTACCAACGACCCCGGCAAGGGCAACTACAGCATGCGTGAGCTGACCACGATCGCCGACGAGCTGGTCAAGAAACGGCTGGAGAACGTGCGCGGGGTCGGTTCGGTTGCACTGGTTGGCGGAGTTCGGCGAGAGATCCAGCTCTATGTGAAACCCGGGGCGATGGAAGCACTCGGTATCGGCATCGACCAGCTGATGACTGCAGTACGCAACGAAAACCAGGAACTGCCGGCCGGCGCGGTGCGCGCCATGGCCAACGAGCAAGTGGTACAGGTCAAGGGCCGGATCCAGCGACCGGAAGATTTCGCGCGCATCGTCATTGCACGCCGTGGCGGGCAGCCGGTACTGCTGGGACAGGTAGCCGAGGTCATCGACAGCCAGCAGGAACAGGAAAACCTTGCCCTATTCAACGGCCGTCGAACGCTCGCACTGGACATACTCAAGGCGCAAGGGCAGAACACTATTGCCGTCGTCGACGGCCTGCAGAAGGCAGTCAATGATTTACAGCCGACGCTCGAGGCGCTGCATCCGGGCGTAACGCTGGAAGTCATCAAGGATGGCTCGCGCCAGATTCGGGTCGGTGTCGATAATGTGCGCCGCACGTTGATCGAAGGTGCGATCCTCACCGTACTGATCGTGTTCCTTTTTCTGAACTCCTGGCGCTCGACCGTCATCACCGGGCTGACACTTCCGGTGTCGCTGATCGGCACCTTCCTGTTCATGGACATGTTCGGCTTCACCATCAACATGATCACGCTGATGGCGCTTTCGCTCTGCGTGGGCCTGCTGATTGACGACGCAATCGTCGTGCGCGAGAACATCGTGCGCCATGCCGGCATGCGGGTGAATGGACGATTCAAGGATCCGCGCACGGCATCGCTCGAGGGCACGGCCGAGATTGGTCTCGCGGTACTGGCAACGACCTTCTCAATTGTCGCGGTGTTCCTGCCCGTAGGCTTCATGGGCGGCATCATCGGCCGCTTCTTCCACCAGTTCGGCATTACGGTCGCTGCTGCGGTACTGATCTCGATGTTCGTATCCTTCACGCTCGACCCCATGCTCTCCTCGGTCTGGCATGACCCCGAGGCGCATGGCCAGCATGCGAAAAAAGGCTGGTATGCGCAGACCTTCGGCCGCTTGCTCAGACAATTCGAACGCTTGGTGCAGTGGCTGTCCGCGCAATACCAGGCGGCGCTCAAATGGTCGCTGCGACACCGGATCGCGACGCTGGCGCTGGCCGTCGCCACCTTCGTCGGCGGCTTGCTGATCCCGGCGGCCGGCCTGATCGGCACCGAGTTCGTGCCGCAAGCCGACTACTCCGAAACCGGCGTCGTGTTCTACACGCCGGTCGGTTCTTCGCTGGGATTCACCGAGAGCAAGGCACGCCAGGTAGAGGATGCGCTGCGTGCGCAGCCTGAAGTGCGCGACTTGTACACGACCATCAACACCGGCGCAGCCCAAGGTAAGAACTACGCGACCGTCTACGCGCGACTCGTGCCACGCAGCGAGCGCCAGCGCAGCACGAAAGAACTGAACCAGCCCTTGCGTGATCGGCTGGCTGGCATTCCGGGCATCACCGTGACTCATGTCGGCGCGCTCGATGGCGTCGGTGGCGACAATAAGCAGATCCGCCTGTCCATCCTCGGGCCGGACCTGAAGCAGTTGGGCAAGCTGTCCGAAGAAGCGACCGCCCGTCTGCGCGCAATCCCCGGTGTGGTCGATATCGAATCCAGCCTGAAGCCGAACAAGCCAACGATCTGGGTCGAGCCGTACCGCGACGTGGCCGCTGATCTCGGCATTGGCGTCAGTCAGATCGCCAATACACTGCGGCCGCTGCTGGCCGGTGAGGCGACCAGCCTCTGGCGCGCGCCGAATGACGAAACCTATGACGTCAATGTGCGCCTTGCACCCTCGGACCGGGACCATATCAGCGATCTCTCGCGCCTGATGCTGGCCAGCACCCAGACCAACGCCGACGGCACGCCGCGCATGGTGCCGCTGAGACAGGTGGCAAGCATCGCCCCGGCGGCCGGTGCGAACCAGATCAATCGGCGCGACCTGAACCGCGAAGTGGAGCTCTCGGCCAACGTGGTCGGCCGCTCCGCCGGTCAAGCCGGTGCAGAGGTCCGCAAGGCGCTGGAAGGTATGCACTTCCCGCCCGGCTACCGCTTCCAGGTCGGCGGTGCGACCAAGAGCATGCAGGAGTCATTCGGCTATGCGCTGCAGGCGCTGCTGCTGGCAGTGATCTTCATCTACATGATTCTCGCCTCGCAGTTCGGGAGCTTCCTGCAGCCGATCGCGATCATGTCCGCGCTGCCGCTGACGCTGATCGGTGTTTTCCTGTCGCTCATGATCTTCCGCTCCACCCTGAACCTGTTCTCCATCATCGGCTTCGTCATGCTGATGGGTCTTGTGACCAAGAACGCGATCCTGCTGGTGGACTTCGCCAACCAGGCGCGCCGCGAGGGCATGGAACGCGGCGCAGCTCTGCTGGAGGCGGCACGGGTGCGGCTGCGGCCGATCCTGATGACCACGCTGGCGATGGTCTTTGGCATGGTACCGCTGGCCCTCGGCATGGCCGAGGGCTCGGAGCAGCGCGCGCCGATGGGCCAGGCCGTCATCGGTGGCATTATTACCTCGTCGATCCTGACACTGGTCGTGGTACCCGTCATCTACTGCTGGATGGACGATCTCGCTGCCTGGGGACGTCGCAAGTTCGGTCTGCAGCCCGAGCAAGCCAGTACGTCCGGTACAGCAGAGTTACCTCGTGTGGCGGCAAGGCATGACGAACCCGTTTGATAAAATCGCAGCTTTTACCCTCTCATCACTCACGCCACCATGAACCTCGAACAAGCCCGCCAAAACATGATCGAGCAACAGATTCGTACCTGGGATGTGCTCGACCGTGACGTGCTGCAGTCGCTGGTCGCTGTGCGCCGCGAAGCCTTCGTGCCGGCCGCCTACCAGAGCCTCGCGTTCGTCGATACCGAGATCCCGCTGCCCTGCGGGGAAAATATGCTCTCGCCCAAGCTGGAAGCGCGCCTGCTGCAGGAAGCCGGGCTGGGCGGCGACGAGCGGGTGCTTGAAATTGGCGCCGGCTCGGGCTACATGGCCGCCCTGCTCGCCCGGCATGCGCGGCATGTGGTTACGGTCGAGATCGAACCCGCGCTCAAGACGCTGGCCGAACAGAACCTCAAGGCTGCCGGTATCGGCAACGTGACGGTGGAGCTTGGTGATGGCGCGCGTGGATGGACCGGACACGGTAAACAGACGGCGCCCTTCGATGTCATCCTGCTGTCGGGCTCGGTACCTGTGCTGCCGGAGCACTTCCTGACCCAGATCCGGGTCGGCGGCCGCATTCTCGCCGTCGTTGGCAGTGCGCCGGCGATGTCGGCCTGCCTGGTCACGCGCACCGCCGACGACGCCTGGGACACGCACAAACTATTCGAGACCCAAATCACGCCGTTACGCAATGCAGTGCAACCGTCCGCTTTCCGCTTCTAAGCGTTCGAAGGAACCACTGTGCAACACATGATGCCCGCCGAGCTCGCCGCCTGGCTCGCCGACCCGGAGCGGGAGACCCCGCTGCTGCTCGATGTGCGTGAGCCCTGGGAGTACCAGACCTGCCACATCGAAGCATCTGTGCTGATGCCGATGGGCAGCGTGCCAGCCCGCCAGGAAGAGCTCGATCCCGAGCGGCCGGTGGTCTGCATCTGCCATCACGGCGCACGCAGCATGCAGGTAGCCGCGTTCCTCGAGCGCTGCGGTTTCGGGCAGGTGATCAACCTGACGGGCGGCATCCATGGCTGGGCGCTGCAAGTCGACCCAGGCATGCCGACCTACTGATGAATGATCCCATTAGCCTTACTCGACAGGAAAACCAATAATGCGTAAGACCTCCCTGGCGACACTCATGACGAGTGCGCTGCTGTCCCTGAATGCTGGCGCGGCTGACCTGTTACAGGCCTGGCGCGACGCGCTGCGTAACGACAGCCAGCTCGCCAGTGCACAGGCCTCGCGCGAGGCCAGCGCAGAAAAATCCGTGCAGGGCCGCGCCGGGCTGCTGCCGTCGGTGAGCGTCGGCGGCGAGGTCAAGGAGAACGACCTTTCCTTCAGCGGGTTCCCGAGCCGCCGTTTCACGTCGAACCAGTACCAGATCCAGCTCAAGCAACCGCTGTACAACCTCGTCGCAATGGAGCAATACGAGCAGGGCAAGCTGCAGGCGGCCGCCGGCGATGTGCAACTCGAGCAGGCGAAAAACGAGCTGGCACTGCGCGTCGCGCAAGCCTATTTCGACGTGCTGGCTGCCCAGGACAGCGTCGATTTCCTGCGCGCCCAGAAAGTCGCCATCAGCGAGCAGCTGGAGTCGGCCAAACGCAATTTCGAGGTTGGCACAGCGACCATCACCGATACCCACGAGGCCCAGGCGCGCTTCGACCTGACCGAAGCGCAGGAGATCGCCGCGATCAATGATCTTGAGGTCAGGCGTCATGCCTTTGCCCTGATCACCGGCACACTGCCGCCGGCGCTGGCCAGCATGAGGCAGAGCGTGCGCATCGCCCCGCCCGAACCGGCATCGCTGGACGCCTGGGTGAAGAATGCCGAAAGCGGCAACTTCGGCGTGGTTGGCCAGACGCTGGCCGTGCGCATCGCAGGACTGGCCGTGAGCGCCAACCGTGCAGGTCACCAACCGACGGTCGATGCGGTAGCTTCATACTCGGCGTCGGAATCGTTTAACCCGGTTTTTGGCGGGCAGTTCACGCAACGGGTAACCGCCGTCGGTGTTCAGGTTGCCGTGCCCCTGTTCTCAGGCTACTCAACCACCAGCCGCGTGCGCGAGGCGCTATCGCTGGAAGATAAAGCGCGCGCCGACCTCGATACCGCGCGCCGCAATGCCGTGCAGGGCGCGCGCAGCGCCTACCTCGGCGTGCAGAGCGGCCTGTCACAGGTGCGGGCGCTGGAGGCGGCGGAGACATCGAGCAAGCTCGCGTTGGAAGCGAACCGGTTAGGCTATGAGGTCGGCGTACGTATCAACATCGACGTGCTAAACGCGCAGCAGCAACTGTATTCGACCCGGCGCGACCTGGCCAAGGCGCGCTACGAGACGCTGCTGGCAGGGCTGAAACTGAAAGCAGCCGCCGGCGCGCTGAGCGAGGCCGACCTGGCGGAGCTCAATGCACTGCTGGAATCACGCTGAAGCAGCCAGGCTGACAGCTGCCTGACGGTTCACGACGCCTACCAAAGCGGCGGTTCGGCAAATAAAAAGCGAACGTCCGTGCCTTTTTTGGCCTGGCGCTTTATCGTTTTAACGTTGTGTGCACGGGCCGATCCGCCTGCTGCGCACCAGGGAACATTTCCACCAGAGCCGGCCTCATCCGGTGACAGAACATCCTACTGATAGCTGCGACTCTCATGACGACGACTCACACTGCACGCATTCTCCTGATTCCCGGCATCGTGCTGGCACTCGCCGGCTGCGGCGACAAGAAAGACGATCCGGCCAAGGCCGCTGGGGCGGGCGGACCGCCGCCGTCGATGGTGTCGGTCATCACGGTCGAGACCGAACAGGTGGCAAACGTGAGCGAGCTACCGGGCCGCGTCGAAGCGGTGCGTACGGCCGAGGTGCGCTCACGCGTCGGCGGCATTGTGCAGAAGCGGTACTTCAACGAAGGCAGCGAAGTGCGCGCCGGCCAGTCGCTGTACCTGGTTGATCCGGCGCCCTATCAGGTGGCGGTCGACAGCGCAAAAGCGAATGTCGGGCAGACCGAAGCTGCGCTCGCGCGCGCCGAGGCCAACCTGGCACTGGCCAGCACCAAGGTCAACCGTTACAAGGCGCTGGTCGAAACGAATGCGATCAGCAAGCAGGAATTCGATGATCTGCAGGCGGCGCAGAAACTGGCATCGGCCGATGTCGCGGCGGCCCGTGCCGCAGTGGAAACGTCGCGGGCCGCGCTGGAGAGCGCCAAGCTGAATCTGTCCTATGCCACCCTCACCGCACCGATTTCCGGCCGTATCGGACGCACGCTGATTACCGAGGGCGCGCTCGTCACCGCCAACGATCCGAATGCACTGGCCGTCATCCAGCAACTGGATCCGATCTACGTAACGCTCACGCAATCGTCGGTCGAGATGGCGCGCCTGCGCGAGATCATGGCGCAATCGGGTCATAACGGTGTGAAGGCGAAGCTGACGCTGGTGACCGAAGACGGCCGCAGCTATCCGCAGTCGGGACAGTTGCTGTTCTCCGAGGCCGTGGTCGACCCGCAGTCAAGCTCGGTGATTCTGCGCGCGCAGTTCCCGAATCCGCAGCGTGCGCTGCTGCCGGGCATGTACGTGCGTGTGCGCGTCGAGCAGGGCGTGCGTCCCGGTACCATCACGGTGCCGCAGCAGGCCGTCATGCGCACCATCGACGGCTCAATCGTCATGACCGTCGATGCCGAAGGAAAGGTCGCGCCGCGACCGGTGAAGACCGACGGCGCATACGGTCAGAAATGGATCATCAGCTCAGGACTGAAAGCCGGTGACACCGTGATCGTCGAGGGGCTGCAGAAGGTCAAGCCGGGTGCACCGGTCAAGGCGCTGCCCTGGACCCCGCCGGGCGCGTCACCGGCTCCCGCCCAGGCTGCCGATCCGGCCCGGCCCGCGCAATAAGGAACCCCCGTCATGGCAAAGTTTTTTATCGATCGCCCCGTGTTCGCATGGGTGATCGCGCTGTTCATCATGCTGGCCGGGATTCTCGCGATCCCCAACTTGCCAGTGTCACAGTACCCGACGATCGCACCGCCCACTGTGATCGTCAACGCGGTCTACCCGGGCGCATCTGCCCAGACCGTGGATGAGAGCGTCACCTCCATCGTCGAGCAGGAGATGAACGGCGCGGAGAACATGCTCTACATCGAGTCGCAAAGCCAGGCGGATGGCGGCTCGCAGGTATCGATCACCTTCAAGACCGGCACCAATCCCGAGCTGGCCGCAGTGGACGTGCAAAACCGCCTCAAGCGGATCGAGGCGCGCCTGCCGCAGCCAGTCGTACAGCAGGGCGTAACGATTACACGCGCCCGCAGTAACCTGCTGATGTTCATCAACCTGCGCGCTACCGAGGACAGCATCACGCCCGTCGCGCTCGGCGACTATATCGCGCGTAACATCCTTAACGAGATCAAGCGTATTCCAGGCGTGGGTGTGGCGCAGCTATTCGGCACTGAGCGCGCAATGCGTATCTGGGTCGATCCGGACAAGCTGGTCGGCTACAAGCTCACGCCGAGCGATGTCGCCGCCGCGATCCGCCAGCAGAACGCGCAGTTCTCCGCTGGTGTGCTGGGCGACCTGCCAGCACCGGGCTCGCAGCGCATCGCAACCTCGATCATCGTCACTGGTCAGCTGGCCACGCCCGAGGAATTCGGCGACATCATACTGCGCGCGCTGCCGGGCGGTGCGACAGTACGCGTACGCGATGTCGCGCGAGTGGAGGTGGCCGGTCAGTCTTACGGTTTTTCGGCGCGACTGAACGGCAAGCCGATCGCGGCGGTCGGTATCCAGCTGACACCGACCGCGAATGCCCTCGAGACCGCCAAATTGGTCCGCGCGAAAATGGCGGACTTGTCGAAATTTTTCCCGCCGGGCGTCGAGTACGTTATTCCCTATGACACGTCACTGTTCGTGAAGATTTCGATCGAGGAAGTCGTCAAGACCCTGCTCGAAGCGGTAGCGCTGGTCTTCCTCGTGATGCTGCTGTTCCTGCAAAACCTCCGCTACACCATCATCCCGGCGATCGTGGTGCCGGTATCGCTGATGGGCACCTTCGCGATGATGGCCCTGTTCGGCTACTCGATCAACGTGCTGACCATGTTTGGCATGGTGCTGGCCATCGGTATCCTGGTCGACGACGCGATCGTGGTCGTCGAAAACGTCGAGCGTCTCATGAGCGAGGAACGCCTGCCACCGCGAGAAGCGACGATCAAAGCGATGGGCCAGATCACCGGCGCTATCGTCGGCATTACGCTGGTGCTGATCGCGGTGTTCATACCGATGGCTTTCTTCACCGGCTCGGTCGGTGCAATTTATCGACAGTTCTCCATGTCGATGGTGGCCTCAATCTTCTTCTCTGCCCTGATGGCGCTGACGCTCACACCGGCGCTGTGCGCCACGCTACTCAAGCCGATCCCGGAAGGACATCACGAGCGCAAGGGACTGCTCGGCGGATTCAACCGGCTGTTCCGCCGCACCACCGAAGGCTATACCAGTGCGGTCTCGCGCATGCTGCGCAAGCTAGGCCGCTGGATGGTGGTCTATGGTGTCGTGGTGGCGGCCGTGGTCTGGATGGGCTCGCGCATGCCAACGGCCTTCCTGCCGGCCGAGGACCAGGGCTACGTACTGGCCAATGTCCAGTTGCCGCCGGGTGCATCGACCGCACGCACGCTGTCGGTGATGGAACAGGCCGAAAAGTACTTCCTTGAACAGCCGGGTGTACAAGCGATCGTCTCGGTGCTGGGCTTCTCTTTCTCGGGCAACGGCCAGAACGGTGGGCTGCTGTTCGTGCCGCTCAAGGACTGGCAGGAGCGCACCACGCCCGAGACCAGCTCCGAGGGTATCGCGAAGAAGGCCATGTCGCTGATGGTGACGATCCGCGATGCCATCGTGTTCACGGTGAATCCACCGGCGATTCGCGAGCTGGGTAACGCTACCGGCTTCTCGCTCCGCCTGCAGGACCGTGGCGGCCTGGGCCACGAGAAACTGCTGGCCGCGCGTAACCAGCTGCTAGGCCTGATGAGCCAGAGCGCCGTGATCAAGAGCGCACGCCCCGAAGGCATGGAAGACTCGCCGCAGCTGCGGCTGGAGAT
>CAZESK010000035.1:0-9185 GCA_964515155.1 uncultured Bifidobacterium sp. | reverse complement strand
TCGACTGCGACGCTGCTGTTCGTGCTGTCGCTCCTGGCCGTGTTTCTTGTACTGGCCGCGCTCTATGAGAGCACGACGATCCCGATCGCGGTACTGCTGGTGGTACCACTGGGCGTGCTGGGTGCGGTGGCCTTCACCATGCTGCGCGGCATGCCGAACGATGTCTACTTCAAGGTCGGCCTGATCGCCATCATTGGCTTGTCAGCGAAAAACGCGATCCTGATTATCGAGTTTGCGAAAGACCTGCAGGCCAGGGGCATGGATCTGGTCGAGGCCACACTGACGGCTGTCAAGCTGCGCTTTCGCCCGATCATCATGACCTCGCTGGCCTTCATCCTTGGCGTGCTGCCGCTAGTGATTGCCACCGGCGCGGGTTCTGCCAGCCAGCGCGCGATCGGTACCGGCGTGATGGGCGGCATGATCACCGCCACCGTGCTGGCCGTCTTCTTCGTGCCTGTGTTCTTCATCGTCGTCCGCAGCATCTTCAAGGGCAGCGAGCGTCAGCGGCGGCTGTACGCCGCCCACCTTGACGAAAGCGAGGCCAAGTAAATGACCATCCGAACCCTGCCCTTCCTGCTGACGACCGCCCTCGCGCTCTCCGGCTGCCAGATCCTGCCGTCCTTCAGCAAACCCGAGCCGCCGGTGCCGCAGGCCTTCAATGCGCCGACAGCCGACGATGCGCCAGCGGCCATGGATATCGGCTGGCGCGATTTCTTCAAGAACCCCGAACTGCAAGCCGCCATCGCGCTCGCGCTGGAGAACAACCGCGACCTGCGCCGGGCTGCGCTACGCATCGAGGAAGCGCGCGCACTGTATGGTATTCAGCGCGCCGACCAGTTACCGACGGTGAATGCCATTGGCGGTGTCACCTCGGCGCGGCAGCTGTTCCGCGGTCAGCCCTTCGAATCTACTGTTTACCAAGTCGGACTTGGCATGACAGCTTTCGAGCTGGATTTCTTCGGACGCATCAAGAACCTGTCCGATGCCGCGCTCGCGCAGTTCTTTGCGACCGAAGAGGCACGGCGCTCGGCACAGATCGCTCTGGTAGGTGAGGTCGCCAAGGCATGGCTGGCCGAGCGAGCGCTAGCCGAACAGGTACTTATTTCGGAACGTACGCTCACCGCGCGCCAGTCATCGCTGGATCTCGTGAAGCAGCGTTTCGATGCTGGCGTCTCGAATGCGCTGGAGCTGCGCCAGAGCGAGACGCTGGTACAGTCAGCGCGCGTGTCGGCGCTGACGCTGCAGCGGCAGCATGCGCAGAGCGTCAATGCGCTGACGCTGTTGACCGGCTCCGGCGCGGCACTGCCCGCACAGACCGCAACCTTGTCGACACAGGTCATCACGGCCGACATCGGCGCCGGCCTACCGTCGGACTTGCTGGCCAGCCGTCCTGACATCCGCGCAGCCGAGCAGAGACTGCGTGCGAACCAGGCCAGTATCGCTGCGGCGCGCGCTGCCTTCTTCCCCCGCATTTCGCTGACCGCAGCGGTCGGTCTCGCCAGCCCGCAGCTGTCAGGCCTATTCGATTCCGGCGCGCGCACCTGGAACTTCGCACCGGCGCTGTCGTTGCCTATCTTCGATAACGGCCGTAACCAGGCCGGTCTCGATCTTGCGACGGCTCGCGCCAACATCGCGGTCGCCGATTACGAGAGGGCGATCCAGGTCGCTTTCCGGGAAGTGGCCGATGCGCTTGAGGCACGCGCCACGCTCGGTCATGAGATCGAGGCACAGGAAACCGGGCGCAACGCACAAGCGGCCCGCCTTGAGCTGGCGCAAGCGCGCTACCAGAATGGTGTGGCCAATTATCTCGAAGTACTCGATGCCGAACGCGAGCTGTATACGGCAGAGCAACAGCTACTGCAATTGCGACTGCTGAAGCTGACCAATACGGTCGACCTGTACCGGTCGCTCGGGGGCGGGTTGAATGAGACAGGCGCGCAGTAATCCTGATTCAGCAAAAAACAAGGGCCGGTCAGATGACCGGCCCTTGTTTTTTGCATGCTACAGTTGCAAAGAGCAGCTAGATTACTGAGCATTGAGTCCTTTGGCCTGAACTGACAAGCGACCGTTCAACTGATCCATTGGCCAAGCAGATTCACGGTCTTCCGCGTTGCCCCGCCCTCGCTCTCCGCAAACCGTTGTGCCGCCGCCCCCATCGCCTCCCGCTGCACGCCATCGACCAGTAAGTCGAGCATAGCCTTGAAAACCTCGGTGGCATCGGCTAAGCGCAGCGCCGCGCCCCGCGCGACCGCCTCCTCGCTGGCCTGTGCGAAGTTAAACGTGTGCGGCCCCAACAGCACCGGCTTGCCGCAGGCGCAGGCTTCGATCAGGTTCTGACCACCCAGCGGGAGCAGGCTGCCACCGATGAACGCGAAGTCGCACGCCGTGTAATACGCAACCATCTCGCCCATCGTATCGCCGACCAGCACCTGCGCATCAGCCGGTACCGGCGCTCCGCTCAGCTGCGACTTGAGCGCCACGCGCAGCCCCTGATCTTCAAATAACTTCGCCACCTCAGCAAAACGCTGCGGATGGCGCGGCACGATCATCAGCAGGAACTCGGCAGGCAGCGTGGCCTTCATGTAAGCCGACAACAGCAGGGCCTCCTCGCCCTCACGCGTGCTCGCACACAACAGCGTCGGGCGCTCGCCAATCTGCTGGCGCAGCCCGGCACCGGCCTCACGCTGCGCAGCAGGTATCTCGACATCGAATTTCAGGTTGCCGCTCACATGGACGTCGCGCGCACCCATCTGCTGCAGTCGCTGTGCGTCGGCCTGCGTTTGCGCGGCGACCAGCGTGATCTGCCGCGCCGCCTGGCCGAGCAGTCCGGCAAAACGCCGGCCGCGCCGCGCCGAGCGCTCGGACAAACGCGCATTGACCAGCGCCACCGGTACGTTGGCGGCGGCGCACGAGGCGATCAGTGCAGGCCACACCTCGGTTTCCATGAGGATGCCAAGTCGGGGCCGGAAATGATTGATGAAAGACCCGGTCATTGTCAGCGTGTCATAGGGCAGGTAAGCCTGCATGACGCGGGACTCGCTGCCGAACAATGCCTTGCCGGCCGCGCGGCCGGTCGCCGTCATGTGGGTCAGCAACAGATCATGGTCTGGACAGGCGTCGAGCAGGGCGCGCACCAGCGGCTCGGCTGCGCGTGTCTCGCCGACTGACACGGCATGCAGCCAGATCAGTGGTACTGCCGGTCTCTCAGCGTAATGCCCGAGCCGCTCAGCGATATGCGCGCGGTAGCCTGGCTCACGGCGTCCACGCCACCACAGGCGCAGCCATGCGAGTGGCAGCAAGCACCACCAGAGCAGCGAGTACAAGCGCAGCGACAAGGACATCTGGCGCTCAGAAGGGTAGCTGCGCATCCGGCTTGATGCGCTGGATGGCATTGCCGATCGCGTGCTGGATGCGACGCAGCGCGGCATCATCTTCGGCCTCGAAGCGCAGCACCAGTACCGGCGTGGTGTTGGAAGCGCGGCACAGGCCGAAACCGTCCGGATACTCGACTCGCACGCCATCGATGGTGATCACCTGCGACGCGCCGGGCCATTGTGCCTCTTGTTGCAGACGCGCGACCAGTGCGTGGTTCTCGCCCTCGGCGAGCTTGATCTGCAGCTCCGGCGTGGACTTTGACTGCGGCAACGCATTCAGGGTCTGCGTGATGTCCTGCATGCGGCTGGCCAGCTCAAGCAGCCGCGCGCCGGCGTACAGCCCGTCATCGAAGCCGTACCAGCGGTCCTTGAAGAATAGATGGCCGCTCATCTCGCCACCAAAGGGTGCGCCGGTTTCCCGCATCTTCGCCTTCACGAGCGAATGCCCGGTCTGGCACATCTGCGGCCTGCCGCCGGCGGCTGTCACTACCGGTGCGATATGACGCGTACATTTCACGTCGAACAAAATGGTACCCCCGGGATGGCGGGTCAGTACATCCTGCGCGAACAGCATCAGCTGCCGGTCCGGGAAGATCACCTGACCATCCTTCGTGACCACACCAAGACGGTCGCCGTCGCCGTCGAATGCGAGACCAAGCTCTTCCGGCCCGCTGGCAAGGGCGTGGATCAGGTCTTCGAGATTTTCCAGATGCGCAGGATCCGGATGATGGTTGGGGAAGTGGCCATCGACCTCGCAGAATAACTCTGTCACCTCGCAGCCAAGGCTGCGGTAGAGGTCACCGGCGATGCTGCCGGCCACACCATTGCCACAGTCGATGGCGATCTTCATCGGGCGCGCGAGCTTGACATCGGAAAGGATGCGCTCGAGGTAAGCAGCGCGGATATCGTGCTGCCGGTAACTGCCCTGTCCGATACTGAGGCACTGCTCGACAATACGTCGGTAGAGCGACTGGATCGCCTCGCCATAAATCGCCTCACCGGCCAGGACCATCTTGAAGCCGTTGTAATCGGGCGGGTTGTGGCTGCCGGTAACCATGATGCCACTAGCCGCGCCGAGCACGTGGGTGGCGAAGTAGAGCATCGGCGTGGCGACCATGCCGATATCGATGACATGAACACCGGTAGACTGCAGTCCCTCGGCCAGCGCCGACGATAGCGCGGGACCGGACAGGCGGCCATCGCGGCCGATGATGACAGTATGCTCGCCCTTCTCCACTGCAGCCGAGCCAAAGGCACGACCGATCTGATGTGCAATATCGGTATCGAGCGTACTGCCGAGCACGCCACGAATATCGTACGCCTTGAAGATACCGGGGGTTAGCGTTGCCTTGGTCATTACTCCCATCCTTCGTCAGTATGCCGCGCGTCGTCGCAGGCAATCTGCCAGTGCGTCGTCCCATGCAGGCAGGTCGCCGAAAGCGCGGCGGAATTTGTCGGTGTTCATGATCGAGTTCTTCGGCCGTCTTGCCGGCGTCGGATAATCGGCGGTCGTGATCGGACGTAGTTGCGGCTTGTTCGGTACCGACGGATCGGAAAAGATCGCCTGTGCAAAACCAAACCAGCTGGTGTGCCCGCCCGCACAGAGATGGTAGATGCCCGAGAGCGCGGCAAGCTGCGCAGGCTCACCCGCGTTGCGGATGATGGCGGCGGTGGCATCGGCGATGGTGCCGCTCCAGGTCGGCGCACCCACCTGGTCGTCGACGATCGCCAGCTCGCTGCGAGTCTCGGCCAGCTTCAGCATGGTCAGCAGGAAATTCTTGCCGTGCAGGCCATAGACCCAACTGGTACGCAGGATCAGGTGAGCACCGCCGACCGCGGCGATGGCCTGCTCACCAGCCAGCTTGCTGCGGCCATAGGCTGACAGGGGCGCGGGTGTGTCGTCCTCGAGCCAGGCGCCGTCTTTAGTGCCGTCGAAGACATAATCGGTCGAGTAATGAATCAGCGCCGCACCCAGGCGCTCCGACTCTTCGGCCAGCACGCGCGGCGCTTCGGCATTGATGCGCACAGCCATCGCCTCATCGGACTCGGCCGCATCCACAGCCGTGTATGCAGCCGCATTGATGACGATCGCAGGCTGCAGCTCGCGCAGCGCTGTGCGGATCGCGCCGCTGTCCGACAGGTCGAGCTGCGAACGGTCCAGCGCAATCACCTCGCCCAGTCCGTGCAACGATGCGGCCAGCGCCGTGCCCACTTGCCCATGTCGTCCCGTGACGAGAATTCTCATGCGTACGTCTCGGCCTGTGCCAGCGGCAGCCCGATCCGGTCTTTTGCCGACAGCGCTGGCTCTCCCGACAGCGGCCACTCGATACCGAGCAGCGGGTCATTCCATTGCAGTGAACGTTCATGCTCGGGCGCATAGTAGTCGGTGGTCTTGTACACGACATCGGCCGACTCACTGGTAACGAGAAAGCCGTGCGCAAAGCCGGGCGGTATCCACAACTGGCGCTTGTTCTGGTCGGACAGCGTGATGCCGACGGCCTTGCCAAAGGTCGGCGATGAACGGCGCAGATCAACGCAGACATCGAACACTTCACCGGCGATCACACGCACCAGCTTGCCCTGCGGCTGACGGATCTGGTAATGCAAGCCGCGCAGTACGCCGCGCGCCGAGCGGGAGTGGTTATCCTGCACGAACTGCAGATCGAGCCCGGTCAGCTCATGAAAACGTCGCTGGTTGAAGCTCTCGAAAAAGAAACCACGCGCGTCGCCGAACACGTTGGGCTCGACGATCAGTACGTCCGGAATACCAGTAGGGATGATGTTCATGAATCAGAACACCTTGTCCTGCAACAGGCGCAGCAGATACTGGCCATAGGCATTCTTCTTCATCGGCTCGGCCAGCTGTTCCAGCTGCGCCGCATCGATATAGCCCTTGCGATACGCGACCTCCTCCGGACAAGCCACCTTCAGTCCCTGCCGCTTTTCGAGCGTGGCGATGAACTGGCTGGCATCAAGCAGGGAGTCATGCGTGCCGGTGTCGAGCCAGGCCATGCCACGGCCCATCACCTCGACTTGCAATGCGCCCTGGGCGAGGTACGTGCGGTTGACATCAGTGATCTCGAGCTCGCCGCGCGCCGACGGCTTGATGGATGCGGCAATGTCGCACACCTGCGTGTCATAGAAATACAGCCCGGTGACGGCATAGCTCGACTTCGGTCTGGCAGGCTTTTCCTCAATACTGATCGCACGGCGGTCACTGTCGAACTCGACCACACCATAGCGCTCAGGGTCAGTGACGTGATACGCGAACACGGTCGCGCCCTGCTCGCGCCGGTTGGCCGTGTTCAGCTGCGCGTCGAGTTCATGCCCGTAATAGAGGTTGTCGCCCAGGATCAGCGCCGACGGCTGGTTGCCGACAAATTCGCGGCCGATGAGGAAGGCCTGCGCGAGGCCGTCCGGCGACGGCTGTACCGCATAGCGGATGTTCATCCCCCACTGGCTACCGTCGCCCAGCAGCTGCTCAAAGCGCGGCGTGTCCTGCGGCGTCGAGATCAGCAGCACATCACGCATGCCGGCCAGCATCAACGTGGTCAGCGGGTAGTAGATCATCGGCTTGTCGTAGACCGGCAGCAGCTGCTTCGAGACGGCCATCGTGGCCGGATAGAGCCGGGTGCCGGAGCCGCCGGCGAGGATAATGCCGCGACGGTTCATGCGGTGCTCCCTTCGCGGGTGTCGTAGTTCGTGTTGATCCACTGCTGGTACTCACCCGACTGTACCTTGCGCACCCAATCCTGATGGTCGAGATACCACCGTACGGTCTTGCGCATGCCAGTCTCGAAGGTCTCGGCCGGACGCCAGCCGAGCTCACGCTCGATCTTGCGTGCATCGATCGCATAGCGGCGGTCGTGACCCGGGCGGTCGGCGACGAAAGTGATTTGCTGTCGGTAGGAATGTGCGGCAGGTTTGAGTTCGTCGAGTAAATCGCACAGCGTATGCACGACATCGAGATTGGCCTTCTCGTTCCAGCCACCGATGTTGTAGGTCTCGCCCGGGCGGCCAGCCTCCAGCACACGGCGCAGTGCCGCGCAATGGTCACCCACGTACAGCCAGTCGCGCACCTGCTGGCCGTCGCCATACACCGGTAGTGGCTTGCCCGCGAGCGCGTTGGCAATCATCAGCGGGATCAGCTTCTCGGGAAACTGCAGCGGCCCGTAGTTATTCGAGCAATTGCCGGTCACCACCGGCAGGCCGTAGGTGTGATGCCAGGCACGCACCAGATGATCGGAGGCGGCTTTCGATGCCGAGTACGGACTGTTCGGCGCATACGGCGTGGTTTCGGAAAACGGCGGGTCAGTCGGGGACAGCGTACCGAACACTTCATCGGTCGACACATGCAGGAAACGGAACGCCGCACGACCGGCCTCGTCCAGCGTGGTCAGGTGGGCGCGCGCCGCCTCAAGCAGGTGGAAGGTGCCATCGACATTGGTGCGGATGAAGTCGCCGGGGCCATGAATCGAGCGATCGACATGGCTCTCGGCGGCGAAATGCACTATCGCGCGAGGCTGGTACCGGTCGAGCAGCGATGCCAGCAGTCCGCGGTCACCAATGTCGCCCTGCACGAACACATGCCGTGCATCACCGGTGAGCGGCGCGAGATTGTCCGGATTACCGGCGTAGGTGAGCTTGTCCAGATTGATGACTGGCTCATCGCTGGAGGCGAGCCAGTCGAGCACGAAGTTGGAGCCGATGAAGCCGGCGCCGCCGGTGACGAGGATCATGCTAGTCCTTACAAGTTCGGTAATGCGCCGTACATGGGAACAGGCGGCATTTTACGCGAGTGGCTGTGGCCTCCTGCAAAAACTACAATGGTGGTTGTTCAGGTTTCTCAAATGAAAATGACAACTTTCGCGATCGGTGACCTGCAGGGATGCGCCGCCGAGCTGGAGCAGCTACTCGAACGTATCGACGCGGCATCCCCGCAAGCCGGGCTAGTGTTCGTCGGCGACCTCGTGAATCGGGGGCCGGCATCGCTGCGCACACTGCGGCTGATCCGAGCCATGGGCGATCGCGCGCGTACCGTGCTCGGCAATCATGACCTGCACCTGCTCGCGGTGTCGCAAGGTATCCGTGCACCGGGGCGCGGCGATACGCTGGACGATATCCTGCACGCACCCGACCGCGACGAGCTGCTGGACTGGCTGCGCCATCAGCCGCTGGCGCTCATGGCCGACGGTCATCTGGTCGTGCATGCCGGTGTGCTTCCATCATGGACTGCGGGGAAGGTACTGGCGCTGTCGGCCGAGGTCGAGGCGCAGCTGCAGGGCGATGACTGGCAGGCTTTCCTGCGCACGATGTATGGCAACGAGCCGGCGCGGTGGGACAATCGCCTGCAGGGCCCGGCTCGCTGGCGCTGCATCATCAATGCGTTGACCCGACTGCGCTTCTGCACCGCTGACGGTGAGATGGAATTCGCGACCAAAGAAGGACCGGGACAGCCGCCGGCGGGCTACCTGCCGTGGTTCGACGTACCGGGGCGACGTACGGCCGACGTGCCAGTGGTGTTCGGGCACTGGTCGACGCTGGGGCTCGTACAACGGGAGAATGTGGCAGGACTGGACAGCGGTTGCGTGTGGGGCGGGAAGCTCAGCGCGATGCGGTTGTCAGATGGATGGGTGGTGCAGGTGGCGTGTGCGGGCTATCAGAAGCCTGGCGGGTAGGACGGCAGGGGGTATGGCGGGTGGCATGGCGGGTAGAGCCGCAGGCGAAACCCGCCATACCCCCGACCCAACCTGCTGCTCAAGCCTCCGCCACCATCTCCGGCATCAGCACTCCCGCAATCGCGTCCTGCGC
>CAZESK010000034.1:0-26090 GCA_964515155.1 uncultured Bifidobacterium sp. | reverse complement strand
CTATTCTCGAAGCGTACAAGGCAAAGACGATCATCGTGAACAAGCGTTCGATGGCCGCCGGTTATGCCGGCCTCGACAATGAGCTGTTCTACATGGATAAGACCATGATGGTCTTCGGCGACGCGAAAAAGGTCATCGAAGACATGGTGAAGGCCGTCGATTAAGTCGGTAGCTTTCCACAAAAAGGGCGCAGCGATGCGCCCTTTTTTTTGAACCATCATTCGGAGGTCGATACTCAGAGCGCGTCCATGTCATCTGGCTTTCAGGAGCGTGCTGTGAGTTCGCCTATCTCATCTGAACATATCGCCCATCAACCGAACGATTCGTCACCTGCGTTGCCGTGGTCGCCAACCTCGGTGACTCAGGGCTTGTCCAATCCGGGCAGCTTCCCGGCTAGTGAGTCACAAACTTCTCCGACACCGCAGTCAGTGCCGCCCTTGATGTTGCCTAAAAAGGGCTTCGAGATCCGGGAATTCAACATGAATGAAGACCCGGTCGCGCACGAGAATCTGGTACTGACCGCCCGGAATGATCATCGCTCGCCTATGTCCCGGTTGTTCGATCGAATTAAGGCGAATGATCGTGTGTTTATCCAGCAGTTGCCTGTCAGCGCGAGAGAGCAAGAGAAGCTTGGCTTCTTTCTCGACCGGCATGATAAGGCGACGGGACATACACCATTGATCGCGGCATTAGCGGCCGGGCATCTCGACTTGGCGGTCGATTTGATGATGCAGGGAGCGAGTCCATCTGCCTTGGACCGTCGCCGGGATGCACCGGCGAAGGTGATCGGCGACGAGGGCATGGCATGCATGGTCGTGCAATTCATGCTCCGATACGAGGAGCAAGAGTCGCCGTCAGCGCTCATCACTGACAAGGGTTTGAGTAAACTGCTGACCAAGATTGATACAACGACCGGCCACACCCTGCTGACTTGGGCGATCAGCAAGCATCACGATGAGCTGGTGGAGCGCCTGATTGATAGCGGGGCTGATTTTCGGGTTGCCAACCGTTTCGGCAAGACCGCACTTGTAGAAGCCTGTAGCTCGGGAAGTGTCGCTGCCATACGCCTGTTACTCAAGAGCGTGGGTACATTCGCAGTGGCATTGCAGCAGCAGCATTTGATCTCGGCAATCTACTGTACTGTCGATGCCAATCGACCCATGGTGCTGGCACCGCTGTTATCTTTTTTGCGCGATGTCCTCCGGAGTCAAGAGGAATTACCTGGCGACGCAGACGACAACCCGGTCGATTCGATCACATCGAATCCCTCCACGCAACAAGATGCCCACGCCTTTTTCCTTGGCGGCTGGCGGGCATCGTCGGCGACGCTGGATGTCATTATGGCCCGAACCAGCGATAGCTTTCTGCTTACGGAAAAGGAAAGCCTCCTGCTGGAGCTCGACAAGGTTGTGGTTATCGCCGAGGAGAGGGGCTTGACGAAAATCGTGGAAATCATCCACGCGCACGCGAAGCTACCCAAGGGCAGTTGAAGATCCCGGTGGCTCTCAGCGCGAGCCAAACATCATCTGTTCGGCCAGCAGTCTCTTTGCCGTCGGCACGATATCGAGCGCGCCAAGCGAGAATCCGAGCAGCTGCTGAGAGGGTGTACGATCGGGCGCGCTCGCAAACACGCGTGCCATCAGGTCGGTGATCCTCACCGTCGCGCCGCGATCCCGTCGGCGCTCGTCTTCATAGCTGGCCAGCGATGCCGGCGAGGGGTTTTGTGCCAGCATCGATGCCAGTACCGAGGCATCACGCAGCCCGAGGTTCAAGCCTTGTCCCGCGACCGGGTGCAGCGTTTGTGACGCATTGCCGATCGCGATTGTTCTCGCGCTGCCGGGAGTCTCCGCGTTCAGGCCAAGCGTATAGGCATGTCTGATGCCGACACGCGTGAATTGCCCGACGCGCTGACCGAATGTCCGCTGCAGTTCATTGAGAAATCCGTGGTCATCGAGTGCCTGCAGCCGTGCAGCCGTTTCCGGCCGAACACACCAGACCATCGAATAGGCATCGTCTTGCGGTAGCAGTGCCAGCGGTCCCTCGTCGGTGAAACGCTCGAAAGCCCGTCCCGGTGGCATGGCGTCGGCCTGTACCGTTGCGATGATCGCAACCTGCCCGTAATCGCGCTGCAGCTTGCGAGAGACCTGTTCTCCGAACACTCCACCTTCGGCCTGCACCAGCAGCGACGCCATCAGCGTTCCACCGTCGGACAGCTGCAGTTCGACCCGGTCGCCGAACTCACGCTGGTCGGTGATGCTCGCCGGACGCAACATGCAGAGTCCCGAAGGCAGCGCCGAATCGAGTGCCCGCACCACATCGCCATATTGGCATACATAACCGAGCGCCGGAAGTTGGTAGTCTTCGCTGTCGATCAGCGTACGACCGAAACTGCCGCGACGCGATACATGGATCTGCGTAATCGCTGTGGCGGCGGTCGGCCAGGCGTGGATCTGCGATAGCAATTGCCGGCTGCCGAAAGACAGTGCGAGCGAGCGCGGATCCCGGACGGCCACATCGAGTGGCTTGGCATCAATCAAGGCGATTTTGCGCGCATCCACACCGCGCCCGACGAGCATGGCTGCCAGCGCCAGCCCAACCGGTCCCGCACCGACGATCGCAATATCAACCTGCATGCCCATACCTAGCCGCGCATCACCGCTTCGATGTCGGCGATAGTTTTGGGCGCCTTATGCGTGATGATGTCGCAACCCTCTGCGGTCACCAGCGCGTCATCTTCGATGCGGATACCGATGTTCCAGAACGCTTCGGGTACGCCGGGGGCCGGGCGAACGTAGATACCCGGCTCGATGGTCAGTACCATGCCAGGCACCAGCGCGCGCCATGGCTTCTCGGTGGCCGAGACGGCCGGATCGCGGTAGTCACCGACATCATGTACGTCCATGCCCAGCCAGTGGCCCGTACGGTGCATGTAGAACTGACGGTAGCTGCCGTTGGCAATCACGTCATCGACCGAGCCGGCCTTGCTTCGGTCCAGCAGGCCGGTGTCGAGCATGCCCTGCGCTAGCACCTTGAGCGCGGCGTCATGGCCATCGGTGAACAGCCGACCCGGGCCGGTGGCGTCGATAGCGGCTTGCTGGGAGGCGAGAACGATTTCGTAGAGCGCTTTCTGCGGATCACTGAAGCGGCCATTCACCGGAAAAGTTCGCGTGATGTCAGAGGCGTAGCTGTCGAGCTCGCAGCCGGCATCGATGAGCACCAGGTCGCCATCGCGCAGCTCGGCATCGCCGGCACGGTAGTGCAGAACACAGGCGTTCGCACCGGTAGCGACGATCGAGCCGTAGGCGGGAAACTGTGAACCATTGCGGCGGAACTCGTGCAGTAATTCGGCCTCGAGGTGATACTCGCGAAGACCGGCTTGCGAGGCGCGCATTGCCCGCGCGTGCGCGCCGGAGGTGATGTCAGCGGCGCGACGCATGATCGCGATTTCCTCGTCGTCCTTGATCAGACGCATTTCATTGAGGATGTTTCGGATGTCATAGGCAGCGCTAGGCGCGGTCACGCCGGCACGCACCTGCACGCGCACGGTATTGAGCCAGCGCTGAACATGCGCGTCGAGCGTTGCGTTACTGCCAAGTGCATAGAACAGGGCCGGAGCATTGGCCATGAGTTTGGGCAGTTCACGGTCGATATCATCGGAAGAAAATGCGGCATCGAAACCGAAGCGTTCTTTCGCGCCGGCTGGGCCATGGCGGTAGCCATCCCAGATTTCGCGTTCTTCGTTCTTGTCACGGCAGAACAGCACGGCCTGCTCGCGTTCGCCGGCGATCAGCACGAGGGTGGCCTCGGGTTCGGGGAAGCCGGTCAGATAATAGAAGTAACTGTCGTGCCGGTATGGATAGTCGGCATCCGCATTGCGCATGACCTCCGGTGCAGTCGGAATGATCGCCACGCCGCCGCCAAGTGCACGCATTTTTTCCAGTACGGCGGCCCGGCGCCGTGCGAAGCTCGTCATATTCATGATACCGCCTTGAAGGGTGCGTTCAGTTGTTCCAGCCGCTCGACGGTACCGACGTCGGTCCAGTCACCGCGGTAGACCTCGCCCCCGATTCTGCCCTTGTCCGCGAATTCGCGCAGGATGGGTGCGAGCCTGGCGGCCTCACCGGCTGTGACGCCGTCGAACAGCTCGGGCCGGTAGACGCCGATGCCCGAGAAAGTATGGCGTGGCTGGCCTGCGTTTGCGATAGCGAAGTTCGCCAGTGCAAAGTCGCCCTCCGGATGATGTGCGGGGTTCTTCACCAGGTACAGCCAGCCGAGGTCGCGCCGGTCAGCCGGGTACGGCTGGCCCCAGGGATCATTTTCCTCGAGCACACCAATGACTTTGGCAAAATCAAAATGCGGGCAGTAGACATCGCCGGCGATCGCCACGAATGGCTGCTCGCCGAGCAGATGGCGCGCCTTGGCGATGCCGCCAGCGGTCTCCAGCGCAGTGCCTTCCGGTGAATACATGATCTGCGCACCGAACTGGCGGCCATCACCGAGCGCATCCTCGATCATCTGACCGAGGTGCGCATGATTGATCACAATCTCGGTAATGCCTGCGCGTACAAGGTTCAGGATGTGCCACACGATCAGCGGTCGGCCCCGGACTTCCAGCAGCGGCTTCGGGCAAGTATCGGTCAGGGGCCGCATCCGCTCGCCGCGGCCGGCCGCAAAGATCATCGCCTTCATGTTAGAAGGTGAAACCAACACCGGTCCGTTGTTCGTCCAGCGTGTCGAGCAACTTCACCAGCGGTGCGAATTCCTTGTAGCGGTAGGCGACTTTGCGAGTGTATTCCATCACCAGCGGGATATCGTTCAGGTAGCCATCTTTACCATCGCGGTGATACAGCCGGGCGAAAATGCCAAGTACCTTCAGGTGGCGTTGCAGTCCCATGAATTCGAAGTCGCGGTAGAACGCGTCGATGTCATGCGAGACCGGCAATCCGGCACGTCGGGCGCGTTCCCAGTAGCGGATCGTCCAGTCCAGCACCATTTCCTCGTCCCACTGGATGTAGGCATCGCGCAGCAGGGATACGAGGTCGTAGGTGATCGGACCGTAAACGGCATCCTGGAAGTCGAGGATGCCGGGGTTGCCTTTCTCGAGCACCATCAGGTTGCGCGAGTGATAGTCGCGGTGCACATAGACCTGCGGTTGCGCAAGATTGTTGGCCAGCAGGATCTCGAACACCTTGTCCAGATCAGCCCTCTGTTTCTCGCTCAGTGTCGCGTTCAGATGCTTGGTGAGGTACCAATCGGGGAACAGCGTCAGTTCGCGATGCAAAAGCTCACGATCATAGGCGGGTAGCCTTCCGGGGCGGCTCTGCGTCTGCAGCAACACCAGTGCATCGATGGCGTCGATGTACAGCTTGTGCGCGGTATCCGCATTGAGCTGCTTTAGATAGGTCGTGTTACCGAGATCGGACAGGAGCAGGAAGCCGCGCTCACTATCTTGCGCGATGATGCTTGGCACAGTCACGCCGGTAGCGCCGAAGAGCTCGGCCACCCGCAGGAAGGGCCGGACGTCCTCCTCGGGGGGCGGCGCATCCATTGCGATCAGGGTACCGCCATCGGCGGCATCAACCCGGAAGTAGCGGCGGAAGCTGGCATCCGAGGAGGCGGCACGCAGGGTTTCCGGGCGCGTGACCGGGGCGCTCAGTGCGGCCAGCCAGTCGGCCAGCTGCGCCAGGCGGGAATCGTGGGATTGGGAATCTGACATGGAGGAGCCAATCGGTGACAGGGGCATGCCCGGAGGCATGGTCCGGGCAGGGAGTTCCCATATAATAAGGGATTCGCCCCGCGAATGCGGCGCCGCAAACCGACATTTCACCGTTCATGATCCGGCGATTGCCTTCCCTGCAAGCTCCTCGTCTCTGCCGAAAGCGACCGCTGCTCCTGCTAGCATTCCTGCTGGCTAGCACCGGCGCCCTCGCGCAGCAGCCCTGGATCGCCAACCAGCTGGATGGCAATGACGGACCGACCACCTTCGAGGGTGAGGCGCTGACCGGTCGTCCGGATCGCGAGGTAAGGCTGCAGCGTAACGTCGAGATCCGCCGTGGCCCAACCGTGGTCAACGCCGAGGACATGAATTACGACGTTGTCGATGACCGGATCGATGCAAGTGGCAATGTCCGCGTGCTTCGGCAGGGTAATCGCTTTCAGGGTGATGAGCTGCGGCTCAAGCTCGATACCGGTGTCGGCTACATGCGCAGCCCGGTGTACCGCCTGATGCAGCGCAACGCGCAAGGGAGTGCCGAGCGCATCGATTTCGAATCGGAAGATGTTGCCACCATCAATAACGGTGTTTACACGACATGCAATGGTCCCGATCCTGACTGGTACCTGAAAACCGGCAAGCTCACGCTCGACGACAGCACCGGCATCGGCGTGGCGCGCAACGCGATGCTCGTGTTCAAGGGCGTCCCGGTCGCCGGTACGCCCCGCATCTCGTTCCCGCTCGGCGAGCAACGCACATCAGGTTTTCTCGCGCCGACGTTCCTTAGTTCCACCAACACCGGCCTGCAGCTCACCGTGCCGTACTATTGGGATATTGCACCCAACCGTGACGTCACCCTGCGGCCCCGATTTATGGCTACCCGCGGTCTGATGCTGGGTGCCGATGTGCGCTATCTCGAACGTGATCTTGCCGGCGAAACGCGCTTCGAGTTCATGAACGATGACCAGCGGGCGGGAGATCTCCGTTATGGTTTGTCTGTGCGGCACAACCAGCGCTTCGACTCGGATATGGCGCTCTCGGCAGACTTCAACCGCGTATCCGACGACAACTATGCGCGTGATTTCCCCTTCAGCCACGTATTCATGCGCCCCGGCTTTAATCGACGATTGCTACCGCAGACCGCGACCCTCAGTTATGGCAGCGGTCCCTGGGGCGGGACGCTGCAGTTTTCCGATTTTCAGGTTCTGCAGGACCGGGATCCCCGAGCGAGAATTATCATTCCTTATGCGCGTCTGCCGCAGTTGAATCTCAGCTATGTGCAGCGCACTGACACCGGTCTTGAGCTGACCATGGGAACACAGTACACCCGCTTCATGCATCCGACCGAGGTGCAGGGTGATCGCCTGGTGGTGAATCCGCGCGTGACCTATACTGAACTGCAAGGGTCCGGATATTTCTTCCGTCCCTCGTTCTCGGTACACGGTACCGTGTACAGCCTTGATCGCGTCGTCGACCCCGCAATGTCTTCGCCAACCCGGGTCCTGCCGACTTTCACGGCGGATACGGGACTGATCTTCGAGCGCGGCGCCTCGTTTCTTGGCCGTAACGCGATCCAAACCCTGGAGCCGCGCGCGTTCTACACTTATACGCCTTATGTCGCGCAAAACTCGAACCTCTACCCGAACTTCGACTCGACGATTGCCGACTTCAGCTATGCGCAGATCTTTCGCGAGAACCGCTTTGTTGGTAATGACCGCATCGGCGATGCCAACCAGCTGACGCTGGCATTGACCTCACGCTACCTTGAATCCGATGGTGCCGAGCGACTACGTCTGGCAGTCGCGCAGCGGTTCAACCTGACGCCACCCAAAGTGGGTCTCGGTACTGCGCTGCAGGACATGGGCGACGCGCGCTCCGACGTGCTGTTGCTGGCTTCAGGTCGGGTGACTCGGGAAACGCGGCTTGACGCCAGTTTCCAGTACAACCAGGTGCGCGGCAATATCAACCGCGTCAGTTTCGGCGTGTACTGGCAACCCGCGCCGATGAAAGTGGTCAATGCCCAATATCGGCGAGATTCGCGTAATTTGCCCGATATTCCAAACACCAATTTCGAGCTGATCGATGTATCCTCGCAGTGGCCGCTGACCTCCCGCTGGTATGGCGTGGGCCGACTGAACTACCTCATCGATCAAAAGCGGGTTGGCCAGTCACTGGCCGGTGTGGAATACCAGGCCGACTGCTGGACTTTCCGCATGGTCAGCCAGCGTCTGCCAACTGCGGCAGGCGTGGTGAACACGACTTTCTTTGTACAGTTGGAATTCAACGGACTCTCCGCGCTGGGCATGAACCCCATGCGCGCTCTGCGCGGTAATATCCCCGGCTACCAGCCCCTGACCCAGCCCCAATGATCGGCATAGCATGGCACACACCGACATCATGATGACCCTATCGAAACGACTTCCTAATTCTCGCTCCGTGAAAGCACTGACGTACAGCAGTCTGCTGGCTGCGTGCCTGTTACTGCCCTCCGTCCATGCGCAGGACAAGGCCTCAAAGTCCCGCCAGCCGGTACTGGTGGATGCAATCGTCGCTGTGGTCAATACGGATGTGATCACGATGAACGAGCTCGAGGAGCGGCTTCGGCTCGTCGAGCAGCGGATGAAGCGTCAGAACATGCAGTTGCCGCCGCGCGAATTACTGCAAAAGCAGATGATCGAGCGCATGATCGTCAACCGCGCGCAGATGCAGCTGGCACGTGAGAGCGGCATCCGCATCGACGACATCTTGCTCGATCGCGCGGTAGCGCGTATCGCCGAGCAGAATAACCTGTCCCTGCAGGACTTCCGCGACCAGCTTGAGCGCGAGGGTGTATCCTTCGCGCGCTTTCGCGAGGAAGTACGCGAGGAAATCACGCTGCAACGTCTGCGCGAGCGTGAGGTGGATAACAAACTACAGATCACCGAATCCGAGATCGATGGTTTCATCGCGGCCTCCGCCGGGCAAATGGATGGTGCACAGCAGGAACTGAATATCATGCAGATCCTTGTTCGGGTGCCTGAGAACGCATCAGCCGAGCAGATCGCCGAGCGCAAAAAGCGTGCCGAGCAGGCGATCGATCAGCTGAAGTCGGGTATCGATTTCGCGAAGGTGGCGGCCAGTTTTTCCGATGCCGGTGACGCACTCAAGGGAGGCGAACTTGGCTGGCGCACTACGTCGCGCCTGCCGCAGTTGTTTCTTGATGCGGTCGAGAAGTTGGGCGAGGGTGAAATCGCGCCGCTGGTGCGCAGCGCTAACGGATTTCACGTGCTCAAGCTGGTTGGCCGCCGCAGCGCCAGCCCCGTCAAGGCTGGTCCGGCCAGCGTCGTGCAGCAGACCCGTGCGCGCCACATCCTGATCAAGGTGAATCAGATCGTGGCCCCGGCTGAGGCGCGGCGCAAGCTGGTCGAGCTGCGCGAGCGGCTGACCAATGACGCAGCCAAGTTCGAGGATCTGGCACGCCTGTATTCGAACGACGGCTCTGCCAGCAAGGGTGGCGACCTAGGCTGGATCTATCCGGGCGATACCGTACCCGAGTTCGAGCGTGCGATGAATTCCCTCAAGCCGGGAGAGATCAGTCCGCCGGTCGAGTCGCCCTTCGGTTTCCACCTGATCGAGGTACTGGAGCGCAAGACCGAAGAGGTGTCCAGCGAGCGCCAGCGCCTGCTTGCCCGCCAGACCCTGCGCGAGCAGAAGCTCGAGGAAGCCTATGAGGACTGGTTGCGGCAGCTGCGTGACCGCGCCTACGTCGAGTACCGCCTCGACGAACTCAGTCAGCGCTAATCGGGCATATTCGTGAATCGTCCGCGCATAGCGATCACCTGCGGCGAGCCGGCAGGCATCGGCCCTGAAATCGCATTGCGCGCGGCCCTCGACGTGGCCGATGCCGACTGTCTGCTGGTCGGCGATGCCGCGCAGCTCAAAGCACTCGCCATGCTGATCGCTCCGGCCCGTGTACCGCGTGCGATAGGTGATGTCGCCGAGTTTGACCGGCACCACAGCGAACTGTGCGTGCTTGATTGTCCGCTTGCCATTCCCGTTCAGCCCGGCCAGCTCGATGCCCGCAACGGCGCAGCCGTGCTGCACATGCTTGATGCCGCCATCGATGCGGCGATGGCAGGCCAGGTGGATGCGATCGTCACTGCGCCGGTACAGAAAAGCACGATCAATGACGCCGGCTTTGCTTTCACGGGCCATACTGAATACTTCGCCGACCGCACCGGTACGCCGCAGGTCGTGATGATGCTGGCCGGAGAGACCGGTGAGGGCATGCTGCGCGTGGCGCTGGCCACGACTCATCTCGCACTGACCGACGTGTCTGCCGCGATTACGCCGGTGCGTCTTGGTACCACGCTCGACATTCTGCATCGCGATCTCGTGCGGCGGTTCGGCATTGCGGACCCGCACATTCTCGTCACTGGTCTGAACCCGCATGCAGGCGAAGGCGGTTACCTTGGCCGCGAGGAAATCGATGTGATCACCCCGGCTATCGAGCTTGCACGAGCGCGCGGATGGCAGGTCTCCGGGCCGTACCCGGCCGATACCCTGTTCCAGCCGCATTATCTCGAGCACGCCGATTGCGTGCTCGCCATGTACCACGACCAGGGACTGCCGGTGCTCAAGTACGCCACCTTTGGCCGCGGCGTGAACGTCACGTTGGGGCTGCCCATCATTCGTACCTCGGTCGACCACGGTACCGCGCTCGATCTCGCTGCTGCTGGCCTTGGCAAGGCTGACCATGGCAGCATGAGCGAAGCGATCCGCATCGCCTGCCAGATGGCTATGGCGCATCCGTGAAGCACATCCCCAAGAAGCGCTTCGGGCAGAATTTCCTGACCGATGACACTGTGCTGCATGAGATCATTCGCGCGATTGCCCCCGCACCCGGCGACCTGATGGTCGAGATTGGCCCCGGCCAAGGCGCGATGACACGGCTTCTGCTCGAGACACTCAAGCAGCTTCAGGTGATTGAGCTCGATCGCGATCTCGTCGCCTTGCTGCATAAGCGATTCAATCCTGATCAGCTCATCATCCATTCGGGCGATGCGCTGCAATATGACTTTGGTGCGCTGGTGTCGGGCGAGCGCCGCCTGCGGGTGGTCGGTAACCTGCCCTACAATATTTCCAGTCCTTTGCTGTTCCACCTCGCCCGGTACACGCCTCTCGTGATTGACCAGCATTTCATGCTGCAGAAGGAAGTGGTCGAGCGCATGGTGGCCGAACCGGGCAGTCGCGACTATGGACGGCTATCAGTCATGCTGCAGTGGCGCTATCGGATGGAGTTGCTGTTTATTGTTCCGCCCGAGGCTTTCGATCCGCCCCCGAAAGTCGAGTCTGCCATTGTGCGCATGGTGCCGATTGCAGATCCGCTGCCCTGCAAGCAGCATTTGCTCGAGCAAGTCGTTACCAAGGCGTTCTCGCAGCGGCGCAAGGTGATTCGCAATTGCTTGGCCGGGTTGTTCGGCGCGCAGCAGCTGATCGATGCCGGTATCGATCCGCAGTTACGGCCCGAGGCTGTGGGGCTGGAACACTACGTCAACCTCGCGCGGATGCTCGATCACTGACACAGGCGTCTGTGGTCTACTCGTGGCTAACTGAGCAAATTACAACAGTTCAGACCCACGAATCTTGTTTCACAGAGTGATCCGATTCGCTATCTCAACATCTGTTGAACCTGTGGCCGACAGTTTTTAGAGTTGCGGTCTCGCGCCGCCCGGCGCTGTCTGATGGTCCGCATGTTCACGTCTCGTTTCGGTTCACGCCTGTCACAGCCTCCCTGTCTGCCGCTGAGTCGTCATTCGCTGCTCTGGGCGCTTGGCAGTTACTGTCAGTTGCAGCGCATTCCCTTCGATGCCGCGCTGATCATGCAGCAGTTCTCGCCACCCTATACCACCGACACACTGATATCGGCCGCCCGCGGCCTGAATCTGAAAATCAGGCGACTTCCCAGGAACGGCGCAGCACTCACGCGGCTTGGCACGCCTTACATCGCACTCTGCAGACCAGCGCATGACGATATCGCCGAGTTGAGGCTGGTCATTGGCCATACCGACGGCGAGATCCGCTGGCTCTCCCCGGTCGACAACATGCCGCGCACGGCCACACTCGATGAGTTCGAGTCTGATCATGCCGGCGAGGTGTTCCTGCTGCAGGCCGAGCTGCCGGCTGTCGATGATCCCGATGCCAGACCACGACAGGGCTTCGGTTTCCATTGGTTCGTTCCGGAGCTGCTGAAGCACCGGCATGTTTGGCGCGATGTACTGCTGGCCTCGTTTGCCTTGCAATTACTTGCACTAGCTACACCACTGTTCACGCAAGTCATCATCGATAAGGTGATCGTTCACCAGACCCTCAGCACCCTTGTCGTTGTCGCCGTCGCACTGGCCATCTTCATGCTGTTCTCATCGCTCCTGGGTTGGGCGCGGCAGACTTTGCTGCACCACACCGGCAACCGAATCGATGCCGTGCTTGGCATGGCAGTCGTCCGGCATTTGTTCAGTGTATCGGTCGGCTACTTTGCACAGCGACCGACCGGTGTCATCGCGGCGCGGCTCCAGGGTGTCGAGACCATTCGTGAGTTCATCGCCAGCGCCGCACTATCGCTGCTGCTTGATATTCCCTTCTTGCTGATATTCGTCGCGATGATGTTCTGGTACAGCGTTCCGCTCACGCTGATCACGCTGGCGGTGTTATCCGCCATCGTCGCGTTATCTGCTGCCGTCGCTCCGGTGCTGCGCATAAGGCTGAATGAACAGTTCCTGCTCGGCGCGCGTAACCAGGCGTTCATCACTGAGCACGTGGCCGGCATCGACACCGTGAAATGCCTGCAAATGGAGTCCCAGCTCGGCCAGCGGTATGCCAGTTATCTGGCTGACTACCTGAGTGCCAGTTTCCGCACGCGCCAGCTGGGCAACCTGTATAACTCGCTGGCCGCCATGCTCGAGCAGCTGATGCGCTTGCTGATCCTCGTCATCGGTGCCTGGACGGCAATGACCAGTACTGAATTCACCATCGGCATGCTGGTCGCGTTCCAGATGTTTGCGGGTAATCTCAGCGCGCCGGCCATGCGCGTAGTCGGGTTGTGGCAGCAATTCCAGCAGGCGCGGCTATCGGTGCAGCGCCTCGCTGACATTATGGACGCACCTGCCGAGCCACAGTCACTGCAGCCAACGCGCGCCTCGCAGCGGCGCGGAAGGATAGTCATCGAGCATCTCGCCTACCGGCACAGCGAGCGTCATCCGTGGCTCTACGAGGACCTGAACCTGCAGTTCGAGCCCGGCCGTACCATCGCGCTGATGGGCCCCTCGGGTTGCGGCAAGAGTACACTCGCCAGGCTACTGCTCGGCTTCCATCAGCCGCAGCGGGGCCGCATCCTCATCGACGACATCGCGATCGATCATCTGCCGGCTAATGAGCTGCGCAGCTATTTTGGCGTGGTACCGCAGGAGACACTGCTATTTTCAGGTACCTTGCTGGCCAACCTGCAGGCAGCCGATCCTCATGCCAGCTTCGACATGATCGTCACGGCCTGCGTGATGGCCGGTATACACGACACCATCGAGGCACTACCCGATGGTTATCAGACCGTTGTCGGCGAGCGTGGCGTCGGTCTCTCCGGTGGCCAGCGACAGCGCATCGCGATCGCCCGCGCGCTGATCCGACAGCCTCATGTGCTGATCTTCGACGAAGCGACCAGCGCGCTCGACAGCCACACCGCTTCGCAGTTGGCGGCCACCATCAACCGCTTTCGCGGCAAAGTTATGGTGCTGTTCATCACCCACGCCCTGCCGCCGGGGCTACAGGTTGATGACACCTTAATCCTCGGTTCCCCGACGTTATCCAACCCGGATCAGCGACAGGCAGCAAGCAGGGGCCCCCATGCGTAATGCGTCTTCCATACCCCCGCGCGATGCCGGGTCGACCCCTGCCGAGGAGCGCGATTTCCTGCCGACTCTGCTCGCCATGACCGATAGCCCGCCGCCGAAGATGCCGCGGATGATCCTGGTGTCGGTACTGGTGCTGGTGGCGGTGCTGCTGCTGTGGTCGGTTCTCGGGCGACTGGACGTCGTCGCTTCCGCTGAGGGGCGGCTGGTACCGCAGTCGAAACTGAAGATCGTGCAGCCGGCCGATGCCGGCATCGTGGTCGACATCCTGGTACGGGAAGGGCAGCAAGTAGTGGCGGGACAGGTGCTGATGCGGCTCGATCCGCGCCTGATCGATGCCGATCGGGAGACGACTTCCGGAGAGCATGCGCACCTGAGGCTGCAGCTGCGCCGTATCGACGCCGAACTGGCCGGCGTGACGATGTCGCATCAGGCGGGCGACCCGCCAGCGCTATTCGAGCGCATCAGCCAGCAGGGCATCGCACATCGGCAGGCCTATCTCGATGCCACTGCCGCCGAGCGCGCTTTGACTGAGAAGCTGCACAGCGATTTGCAGGCCGCCCTCGCGTTGCAGGCCAAGTTGGAAAGAACCCTGCCCATTATCCAGCGCAGCACCGAGGCATACGGGCACTTGCTGGGTGACGGCTTCATCAGTCGTATCGCCGCCGACGACAAACAGCGCCAGCTTCTGGAGACGACACAGGACCTGCTCGCGCAGCAAGCGGCAGTAGTGAGCCTGCGGGCGATGCTGGTCAACAGCGAAAAAAAGCTGGCCCAGCTGGCATCGGGTTATCGCAGCCAGCTGCTGGCCGAGCGCGCCAGCATCGATACCCAGCTACGTCGCGTGACCGGTGAAAAAGAAAAGCTGGAGTACAAATCCGGACTGTTGTCGTTGCGCGCCCCGCAGGCCGGCATCGTCAAAGATCTCTCCACGCACACAGTCGGCACTGTCGTCGCACCCGGTACGGTGCTGATGTCGCTGGTCCCGCAGGACGAGCCCTTGCGCGCCGAGATCATGGTACGCAACGAGGATGCCGGCTTCGTCCATCTCGGCCAGACGGCCAAGGTCAAGCTCGCCGCCTACCCTTTTCAGAAGTACGGGATGATCGACGGGGTCATCGATCATATCGGGCCCGATGTCGCCGATCCTGCGGCCGGCAGTCGCGAGGGACTGGACCCGGCTCAGACCTTTGCGCGCTATCCGGTCTGGGTCAGGCTGTCGAGCCAACACCTCAGCGTCGATGACAAGCCGCTGCTGTTAACGCCCGGGATGCAGGTAGTGGCCGACATCCATCAGGGTCGACGCTCGGTGCTTGAGTACCTGCTCTCGCCGGTGCGACGGGCATGGATGGAGTCGGCTCGGGAGCGTTAGCACGGGCGGTGTGCTCCGTGACCCCTGCTTCAGAATTTCGGCAAGGACTCCGGCTCATGATTCCGCAGCGCCTTGCGCGCGGTCTCAAACTCCGGCAACACCGATTGCACGGTGGCCCAGAACTGCGGGCCGTGATTCATCTCGCGCAGGTGCGACAGCTCATGCGCCACCACATAGTCGATGTTGGGCATCGCAAAATGCATCAGCCGCCAGTTCAGACGAATGCGCCCATCGGCCGTGCATGAACCCCATTGCGTGCTCGCCGACGACAGCGTGAAGCTACGAAAGCTCACGCCCAGCTTCTCCGCATAAATCGCGAGCCGCTCGGCGAATACGCGCTTGGCTTCCGATTGCAGCCACCCCTGTACGCGATCCTTCAGTTGCTGCTCGCTGGCCGAGGCCGGCAGGCTGACGTGCAGTTCGCGTTCGGCCTCGTCAAAGCGTACACCGGCATGATTCCCATCGCCCACGCGTACGGTGATATCGGTGCCAAGGTAGGGCAGGGTTGCGCCGTCGCGCCACTCCATCGGTGGCTGTAGTCGGCGTACCGAGCGCTCGCGTTGCTCATTGATCTTGCGGAAGATCCATTGCTGCTTGCTGGCGATAGCCGCCTCTATCTCGGCCACGGTAACCCAGCGCGGCGCGGTCACGCGCAGGCCATCATCATCAACCAGAAAACCGATCGTCCTGCGCTTGGATCGCAGCAAGCGGTAGTCGAGATTCAGATCGTCCAGCCGCAGCCGGCGGTGACCCGGCGGAATCGGGGTATCCGGTACCGTCGATGGCGGCGAGACATCGGTCGAGGTGCCAAACAGATCATCCAGCGACAGCTGGTTCGGGTCGGCCGGTTTCTTCCTGAATAACTGCTTCAAGGGCATGGACGTTCAGTGAGTTCCCGTCGGGGTGGGGCCTGCGTAGGCGCCGGGAGTGATTACGCGCATCTGGGATTCTATCCAGTTCTCTGTCCTTGTCATCAATTCAGCCGGACCGAGGCCCTCGGGCGAGATCGGCGGACCGATCGATACGATAATGGTGCCCGGCTGCTTGATGAAGGCATTGCGCGGCCAGCAGTCGCCGGAATTAACGGCGATCGGGACCACCGGCGTCTTCGTGCCAATAGCGAGGATCGCGCCACCCGCCTTGTATTTGCCCTGGCTGCCGACCGGCGTGCGCGTCCCCTCGGGGAACATGATCACCCACTGGCCGTCATCGAGCCGCTGCTGGCCGACCGAGATCACCTGCGCCATCGCATCACGTCCCCTGCTGCGGTCGATGGCAATCATGCGCAGCATCGCCAGCCCCCAGCCGAAGAAAGGGATGTACAGCAGCGACTTCTTGAACACGAAAATCAGCGGGCGCGGCATCAGCCAGCAATAAAAGATCGTCTCCCAGGCTGACTGGTGCTTCGACAGCAGGATCGCTGGTCCGTCCGGAAGATTTTCCATACCCCGTATCTCCCAGCGTATCCCGCACACCAGACGGGCAGCCACCGCGATGAACAGATTCCAGCGCGTGATCATCCAGTAGCGCTGCCGGTAAGGCAGGAACATGAAGCCGAAGCAGGCGATCGCCCACACCACGGTCGCCACCATCATCAGCAGCGCAAACAGCAGGGAGCGGGTGAACAGCAGCGGGCGGGACATGGGATTTCCTCGTCGATGCATCGTCGGCGAGCGCCGATGCGGATTATTGTTTTTTTGCCGGACCCCGGGCGCCCTCATCGGTCGCCTGGTGCAGTAGGCGATCGACCACGGCCGCGAGATTGTCGTAGACCTGCGTGCCTGGCGGCAGGCCTCCTTTGTCGAGCGTGCTCATCCCCTTGCCAGTCCTGACCAGGTATCGGTCGCAGCCCACCTCGAACGCTGCCTGCATGTCGCGCAGTGCATCGCCCACCATCGGCACGCCTTCCAGGCTGACCCCGAAGCGTCGGCCGATGGCTTGCAGCATGCCGGGCCGCGGCTTGCGGCAGTCGCAGAACTCGTCGGCCGCATGCGGGCAGAAGAAGATAGCGTCGATATGCGCGCCAACCGCCTGCGCCGACAGGTGCAGCTTCTGGTGAATCGCGTTGAGCGCTTGCATATCGAACAGCCCGCGTGAAATAGCCGCCTGGTTGGTGGCGACCGCCACCAGATAACCATGTTGTTTCAGCCGCGCGATAGCTTCCAGCGAGCCCGGGATGGGCCGCCACTCAGACGGCGACTTGATGTATTCGTCCGAGTCAAAGTTAATCACGCCATCCCTGTCCAGGATGATCAGCTTTTTCGGCGGCTGTGGCGGTTGGGGCATCTCAGGCGGCCAGCTTCGAGATGTCGGCGACGCGGTTCATCATGCCGTGCAGTGCATTGAGCAGCGCGAGGCGATTCGCGCGCAGTGCCGTGTCCTCGGCCATGACCATCACGTCATTGAAGAACGCATCGACATCGTCGCGCAGCGCGGCCAGCGCCTTGAGCGTGCCGGTGAAATCGGCGGCGGCAAATGCCTTGTCGACGGCGGCGCGTGTATCCGTCATCGCGCCATACAGGCGCTGCTCTGCCGCCTCTTGCAGTAACTCGGCCTTGACCTCGCCGTGCACGGCTTCGTTCTTCTTCAGGATGTTCGTGATGCGCTTGTTCGCAGCTGCCAGCGATTCCGCTTCCGGTAGTGCGGCAAAAGCCTTCACCGCATCGAGGCGCTCGGCGATATCGTCGAGCCGGTCCGGTGATTGCGATACCACCGCCTCGACCGCATCCTGTGCATGGCCGCGCTCGCGCAGCAGGCCGCGCAGGCGGTCGTAGACGAAGGCCCGCACATCGGCCACCGGATCCGTGAAGTTGGCATTACCGGCAAAGGGTTGAGCGGCCAGGGCCAGCAGATGCGAGACCGACAGCGGCAGGCGC
This sequence comes from uncultured Bifidobacterium sp., assembly GCA_964515155.1. GTDB lineage: Bacteria > Pseudomonadota > Gammaproteobacteria > Burkholderiales > Burkholderiaceae_D > Pernthalerella. The sequence continues at coordinate 8,249 of CAZESK010000034.1, read as the reverse complement.
TGCTCGACCAGCATGCGCAGGATGCCGAGCGCATGACGGCGCAGCGCGAAAGGATCCTTGTCGCCGGTGGGCGCCAGGCCAATGCCCCAGATGCCGACCAGCGTCTCCAGTTTATCGGCCAGCGCGACCACGGTGCCGGTGCGCGTCGAAGGCAGCGCATCGCCGGCAAAGCGCGGCTGGTAATGCTCGCCGATCGCGGTCGCCACCTCGTCATGTTCGCCATCGTGTCGTGCGTAATAGGTGCCCATGATGCCTTGCAGCTCGGGGAACTCACCCACCATGTCGGTCAGCAGGTCGGCCTTCGACAGTAGCGCGGCGCGCTCGGCCAGCGTGGCATTGGCACCAAGAGAGTCGGCGATCGCGACCGCCAGCGTCACCACGCGGCGGTTGCGCTCGGCCTGAGAGCCGAGCTTGTTGTGGTACACCACCGAGCCGAGATTGCCCAGCCGCTCGGCCAGCTTTTTCTTTTTGTCCTGCTCGAAGAAGAATTTCGCGTCCGACAGGCGCGGGCGCACCACGCGCTCGTTACCGCCAATGATGTGCTTCGGCTCAGCCGTCTCGATATTGGAGACAATCAGGAAGCGCGAGCGCAGCTTGCCGCTCTTGTCGGTCAGCGCGAAATACTTCTGGTTCGTCTGCATCGTCAGGATCAGGCATTCCTGCGGTACGGCGAGGAAGGCATCATCAAAGCAGCACTCGTAAACCACTGGCCACTCGACCAGTGCATTCACCTCGTCGAGCAGCGACTCCGGCATCAGAATCGCATCGTCGCCTGCTGTCGCCAGCAGGTCGGCGCGGATCTTTTCCTTGCGCGCGTTAAAGTCGGCGATTACCTTGCCGTCGTCGCGCAGCGTATCGGCATAGGCGGCAGCCGACGCAATGGTCAGCTGCGCTTTCTTCGACAGGAAGCGATGGCCCAGCGTGGTGCGGCCCGACTGCAGGCCAAGCAGCGACAGCGGCACCACCTGCTCGTTGAGCAATGCGATCAGGCCGTGTACGGGGCGCACGAACTGCACGGTCTCGCCATCCGGACGCTGGTAGCTCATGACTTTCGGAATCGGCAGCTTGGCGACGCTTTCCTCGAGCGCCGACTGCAGGCCGGCCGCCAGTGGCTGGCCCGGCGCGGTGTAGGTGAAGAAGAAGCTCTCGGCCTTGCCGTCGGAGGCGCGCTCGAGTTCTGCTAGCGCGATGCTGTCGCGGCCGGTCTGCACGGCCAGCGCGGCTAGCTTCTTCGTCAGCGGCGCAGCCGGCTGGCCTTCCTTGTCGAGCGCGACCGTGACCGGCAGTACCTTCTCGCGGATAGTCTTGTCAGGCGATTGCGAGCGCACACCGGAAATTTGTACCGCGAGGCGGCGTGGTGTCGCATACGCCACATGGGTCGCGCCTTCGTCAAGGAAAGCGCGCGTGGTTAGCCCGTGAACCATGGCAGCGGCGAAGGCATCGCCCAGCTTGGCCAGCACTTTCGGGGGCAGTTCCTCGGTCAGCAGTTCGACCAGCAGAGTCTGTTTCATCGGCTTGTTCTTCTGGATTCGGTAATGACAGGCCGGTCAGGCCACTTTGCGCGTATCACCCAGCATCGGGAAGCCGAGCGCTTCCCGTGACGCGTAGTAGGCAGCGGCGACCGCGCGCGCGAGATTGCGAATGCGGCCAATATAGGCGGCACGCTCAGTCACCGAGATCGCGCCGCGTGCGTCCAGCAGGTTGAACGTGTGCGCGGCCTTGAGCACCATTTCGTAGGCCGGCAGCGCGAGCTTGGCTTCCATCAGGCGCTTGGCTTCCGATTCATAGTTCGAGAACAGCGAGAACAGGAATTCTGCATTCGCATACTCGAAGTTGTAGGTGGATTGTTCGACTTCGTTCTGGTGAAACACATCGCCATAGGTGAGGCGGCGCGTGACGCCGTGTTCTTCCCACTCCGTCCAGACCAGATCGAATACATTCTCGACACCTTGCAGGTACATCGCGAGGCGCTCGATACCGTAGGTGATCTCGCCGAGTACCGGCTTGCAATCAAGGCCGCCCACTTGCTGGAAATAAGTGAACTGCGTGACTTCCATACCGTTGAGCCAGACTTCCCAGCCTAGGCCCCAGGCGCCGAGCGTCGGGTTTTCCCAATCATCTTCCACGAAGCGCACGTCATTTTCGGTCAGCTTCAGACCGAGCGCTTCGAGCGAGCCGAGGTAGAGCTCGAGAATGTTTTCCGGCGCAGGCTTGAGCACCACCTGGTACTGGTAGTAGTGCTGCATCCGGTTCGGATTCTCGCCGTAGCGACCATCCTTGGGGCGGCGCGACGGCTGCACGTACGCAGCGCGCCATGGTTCCGGCCCGATGGCGCGCAGGAAAGTGGCCGTGTGCGAGGTGCCTGCACCGACCTCCATGTCGTAGGGTTGCAGCAGCGCGCAGCCTTGCGCGTCCCAGTAGTCCTGCAGTTTCAGGATGACTTGTTGGAAGGTCAGCATCGGTGGTCGTGTGGATTGCCGAAAACCCGTGATTTTATCGGGTTTTCAGAGGGGGAAGGAGGTTTGCCGGGCTCTTCGTGCCCGCAGCCAGAGCAGTGCAACCACGGCCACCGCCAGCCCCACGGGCAAGCCGTTGCCGATCTGCGCGTAGGGTGTCAGCCCTTGCGTCCCCTGGACATGCGCTTCCAGCGTGCCGCGCGTGAACGGTGTCAGTTGCGCCGCCACCCGGCCGCGCTCATCGATCACGGCGGTCGCGCCCGTATTCGTTGCACGCAGCATCGGCCGGCCGAGCTCCAGCGATCGCATCTGCGAGGCCTGCAGGTGCTGCGGTAGCGCGATGGTGTCACCGAACCATGCGATATTGGAAACATTCAGCAGCAGGCTTGGCACCGGCGCGCCGCGGTCGGATGCCGCCGCCAGTTGCGCGCCGATTTCCTCACCGAAGATGTCCTCGTAGCACACATTGGGCAGCACCCATTGGTCCTTGACCTGGAAGGCGGGCTGCTGCAGATCACCACGGCCGAAGTCGCCCAGCGGCATCTGCATCATGTCAACGAACCAGCGGAAACCCGTCGGAATGAATTCTCCGAATGGCACCAGATGATGCTTGTCGTAGCGATAGGCCGTGTCGCCGCCCAGACCGAGCACGCTATTGAAATAAATACCCGGCGCGGTGCTCCAGGGAATGCCGATCAGCAGCCTGCTGTCCTGCCCCCTGGCGAACGACTCGAGTTGCTCGAGGTAACCCTGCGGCAGATGGCTGGCCAGCATTGGCACGGCTGTCTCGGGCGTGGCGATCAGGTCGGCGCGGCGTTCAGTGATCATGTCGCGATACAAGTGCAGCGAGGCATCGAGCCGGGCAGCGTCGAACTTCATCTCCTGAGGTACGTTGCCCTGAAGAAGGCGCACCGTGATCGGCTGCCCCTGCGGCGTAGTCCAGTGCAGGGTGGCCAGCGCGCTGCCGAGGCCGGGCAGCGCGATCAGCAAGGCCAGCGAGGTGCGATGCAGCTGCCGCAGCTGCATCATGGTTGCCAACGATCCGGCGATCACGCAGGCGATGAAACCTATGCCGAATACGCCGACCACAGGCGCGTAGCCGGCGAGCGGGCTGATGTTGTGTGCGTAGCCCGTCGCCACCCAGGGAAATCCGGTGAAGATCCAGTTGCGCGTCCAGTCGGCCAGCATCCAGCAGGCCGGCATCAGCAGCATCAGCGCCATCGGCGGCGGCATTTTGGCGGCGATATGTTTCGCCCCGGCCAGCGCCAGGCCGTATAGCAACCCGAGGCCAGCGGCCAGCAACAGCACGGCGATGGCGGCCATCAAGGACGGCATGCCGCCGTAATCATGCATGCTCACATACAGCCAGTGGGTGCCGGCCGCGATCGAGGCCATGCCGAACATCCAGCCGAGGGGGAACGCCGCTTGTACCGACGGCGCACGCAGCACCAGCAGAAACAGCAGCGCCAGCGCAAATATCTGCACTGGCCACCCGCCGAAGGGCGCAAAGGCGAACACGGTCGCCGCACCCGCCAGTAGTGAGATCAGTACGGGCAGGGAGAAGAACTTCATGCGCCCGTAGTGCGATGCGAGGGCATCGCAAGGCGATGGAAAAACATCAGTTCGGTTCGCCGAACAGGCGCTCCGGCAGCTTCTCGACCAGCAGCACATGTACCTGCCGTGCGTCGGCACGCAGCACCTCGAAGCGCAGACGGTCGATATTGAACTGCTCGCCTTTGCGCGGCATGCGACCCAGATGTTTCGACACCAGGCCGCCTATCGTGTCGACGTCGTCATCGGAAAGCGTGGTGCCAAGCAATTCGTTGAACTGCTCGATCTCCGTCAGCGCCTTAATGCGCCAGCGCGGGCCAAAGTCGCCATCCTTGACCGGCAGGATGTTGTCCTCTTCTTCGTCGAAATCGTATTCGTCCTCGATGTCGCCGACGATCTGTTCGAGCACGTCCTCGATGGTAATCAGTCCGGCAACGCCACCGTACTCATCGACCACGATCGCGATGTGGTTGCGGTTCGCGCGGAAGTCACGCAGCAGCACATTCAGGCGCTTGGATTCCGGGATGAAGACCGCCGGACGCAGCATATCGCGCACGTCAAAGGATTCCTCCGCGTAGTAGCGCAGCAGGTCTTTGGCCAGCAGGATGCCGACCACCTTGTCGCGGTCGCCATCCACAGCCGGGAAGCGCGAATGCGCGGTCTCCAGCACCATCGGTAGCCAATCCTCGATCGGCTTGGCGATATCGACCACGTCCATTTGCGATCGCGGCACCATGATGTCGCGTGCTGCGAGATCGGAGACCTGGAATACGCCTTCGATCATCGACATCGCATCGGCATCGATCAGGTTGCGGTCATGCGCATCGTGCAGCAGCTCCAGCAGTTCTGCACGGTTTTCAGGCTCGGGGGAAATCAGCGCGGTCAGCCGCTCGAAGAGGGAACGGTGCGGCTTGGGTTCGGCAGTTCGGCTGCCGGGGGGATAGTCTTGCATGTGGCGCAAAGCCAAAGTCCAGAAGCACACAGGATACCGCAAAAGAGCAGCGGCTTTGTGAAATCGGCAGTCGGACCGGAGATTGTCAGTTTGTAATGTGGTGCGGGCCTCTGGCTTCCAGCCTCAAGCCTCTAGTCTCGTGAGGTGTAAGGATCCGGCATGCCCAGCCCCGCAAGGATCTCCGTCTCGAGCCCCTCCATTTCGGCCGCCTCGTCATCTTCCTCGTGGTCGTAGCCCTGCGCGTGCAGTACGCCATGGACGATCAGGTGTGCCGCGTGTTGCACAACCGGAATGCTGCGCTCGGCCGCTTCCTTGAGCAGCACATCGATGCACAGCACGATGTCGGCTTGCACCGGCTCATCATCGGCCACCTCCTCGCCGTCGGCGTAGGCGAAGGTCAGCACATTGGTTGCGTAATCCTTGCCCCGATAGCTGCGGTTGAGTTCGCGTCCTTCGGTCTCACCGACGAAACGTATCGTGAGTTCGGCCGGCGCAGACTGTGCGGCCTGCACCCAGCGCCGGATGTCGGCGCGTGCGATCACGTCGGCCATCCTGCGGTCGGCGTGCTGGATGGACAGGCTGAGCTTATTTTTTGCCGGCATCGCGGGCGGTAACTACGTTGGCGGCATCGTAGGCGTCGACAATCCGTGCCACCAGCGGATGGCGCACCACGTCTGCACTGGTGAAACGGGTAAACGCAATACCGCGCACTGAATCGAGCACTTTCAGCGCATCGACCAGGCCACTCTTCTGGCCGCGCTGCAAGTCGATTTGCGTGATATCACCGGTCACCACCGCCTTGCTGCCGAAGCCGATGCGGGTGAGGAACATCTTCATCTGCTCCGGTGTGGTGTTCTGTGCCTCGTCGAGAATGATGAACGCATGATTGAGGGTGCGGCCGCGCATATAGGCCAGCGGCGCGATCTCAATGGCCTGCTTCTCGAACATCTTTTGCGTGCGGTCGAAGCCGAGCAGATCGTACAGCGCATCGTACAGGGGGCGCAGGTAGGGATCGACTTTCTGCGCGAGGTCGCCAGGCAGGAAGCCGAGCCGCTCGCCGGCTTCGACGGCCGGACGCGTCAGCACGATGCGGCGCACTGTGTCGCGCTCAAGCGCATCGACGGCGCAGGCGACCGCAAGATAGGTCTTGCCGGTACCAGCCGGGCCGATACCGAAAGTCACATCGTGTTCGAGGATGTTCTTCAGGTAGTGGCTTTGATGCGGCGTGCGCCCGCGCAGGTCGGTGCGGCGTGTCTTGAGTACCGGGCTTTCCGGCGTCTCCTCAGGATGTTTCGCGAGGATAGCGGGCTTATCAGCGGCCGATGCGGTAGTGGCACGTTGCTCGACCAGCGCCAGCTGGATCTCGTCGATCGAGATTGGGTTGTTGGCCTCGGCATAGAAGCGCTGCAGAAGTTCAACCGCACGTACGGCATTGACGCCATCGGCGATGAATTTATCGCCGCGCCGGAACAAGGTGATGTCGAGTGCGGCGGCAATTTGCCGCAGGTTCTCGTCGAGCGGGCCGCACAGGTTGGCGAGACGCGCGTTATCGACCGGATCGGGCAAGAATTGCTGGGTCGCTGGGGTTTTCAAGTCGTCTGCTTACTCTTGGATAAGGATCTCGCCGCGCAGCGAGAACGGGTGGCTGTCAGTGATCCGGAGATCAATAAATTGGCCGATCAGGCGTTGGGCGTTCGGTCCGCCGTCGAAGTTCACGACGCGGTTATTCTCCGTGCGCCCCTGCAATTCCTGCGGGTCACGCTTGGATGGACCCTCCACCAGCACGCGTTGTACGCTGCCGACCATAGCATCGGAAATGCGGCGTGTGTTATCCGCGATGACTTTCTGCAGTCTCTGCAGGCGTGCCAGCTTGATCTCGTGCGGTGTGTCGTCTTGCAAGTTGGCCGCCGGCGTGCCGGGGCGGGGGCTGAAGATGAACGAAAAGCTGTTGTCGTAGCCGATGTCTTCCACCAGCGTCATCAGCTGCTCGAAATCGCGCTCGTCCTCCCCGGGGAAGCCAACGATGAAATCGGACGAGATCGTGACCTCCGGCCGTACCTCACGCAGCCGGCGAATGATGGATTTGTACTCGAGCACGGTATAGCCGCGCTTCATCGCGGCCAGCACCTTGTCGGAGCCGTGTTGCGCCGGCAGGTAGAGGTGGTTCACCAGTTTCGGCACCCTGGCGTAGGTGTCGATCAGCCGCTGCGTGAATTCCTTCGGATGGCTGGTCACATAGCGGATGCGCTCGACACCATCGAACTCGGCGATATACTCGATCAGCAAAGCGAAATCGGCTATCTCGCCGTCGGCCATCGCGCCGCGGTAGGCATTCACGTTTTGCCCCAGCAAAGTGATCTCGCGCACGCCTTGCGATGCGAGATTCGCGACCTCGGCCAACACGTCGTCAAAGCGACGCGACACTTCCTCGCCGCGGGTGTACGGCACCACGCAATAGCTGCAGTACTTGCTGCAACCTTCCATGATCGACACGAAGGCGCTGGCACCCTCGATACGCGCCGGGGGCAGGTGATCGAATTTCTCGATCTCGGGAAAACTGATATCGACCTGCGGCTTTCCGCTGTCGCGCCGGCGTTGCAGCAGGTCGGGCAGGCGGTGCAGGGTCTGCGGACCGAACACCACATCGACATACGGCGCACGCTGCACGATGGCCTTGCCTTCCTGCGACGCGACACAGCCGCCGACGCCGATCATGAGATTCGGATTCTTCTGCTTGAGCTCGCGCACGCGCCCAAGGTCAGAAAACACCTTCTCCTGCGCCTTCTCACGTACCGAGCAGGTGTTGAACAGGATGATGTCCGCATCTTCCGGCGTATCAGTACGCACGATCTCATCGGCGACACCGAGTACATCGGCCATCTTGTCCGAGTCGTACTCGTTCATCTGACAGCCGAAGGTTTTGATGAATAGCTTCTTTTGCATCGGGGGAAAAGGCTTCGAAGGCGGCCGGGTGCCTGCGGCGACGCCGGCGGCGTCGTTGGGACAGCGGTATGAACGCCCAAAATTATAGCAGGCGCAGTGCAACGCTTCCGGGGGATGAGAAGGCGTCAGGCGATGTGCGTGCCATCGCAAGCCTGCGCCGGCTGGCGGTTCGGGAGCGCCGCGGCCGCGCGACCTCTGTGCTCAGAATGTGAACGCGAAGCCTGCAGCGATGTAGGTACCGGTGACCTCACCCCGTGGTTCGGAGCGGCCAATGCTGAATTCGATCGATCGCACGGCATCCAGCGGCAGGGAAAAGAACACGCCGTGCTGGCGAGTCTGATAATTAC
>CAZESK010000033.1:18390-26591 GCA_964515155.1 uncultured Bifidobacterium sp. | reverse complement strand
CGCCGGCATCGGGGCCGCAGCGGCCGGAGGTGAGATAGCCGGAGTTTGGCGAGTGTTTGGCGGATCTCGCCTGCGGCTCTATCCGTCCGATGATGCTCTGTGGGCTTCATTCACGCCATAGGGCGGATAGAGCCGCAGGCGAAATCCGCCATGCAAATTCACGCCATCAACGCCGCTCGACGTTGACCAGCATATCCCCCTCGACCGCCAGCGCACCCACCCGCCTCAACTGCGTGATGGCCCAATGCGCGAGGTGGATTGTTCCGTAATTCATGTAGTGACGATTAGCAGCGGCTACCAACGGGATGCTGCTGAGCAGCTGCGGCACCTCGGTCAGCTTGATCGCCTGCCGCTCCATCAGCAGGAACTTCAGCAAAACCTTGATGCCGTTCTGAGCATTGCGTATCGGGTCTGCCTCGAGATAAGCGATCCGCGAGTAGGCCTCCTTCAGCGCCTGCCGGACGTCGGTGAACGGTCGACCATGGCCGGGTATCACGATCTTTGGCTGCAGGTCATCGATCATGTCGAGCGTCGAGCGCGTTTCGCGGAAGCCGCCCGGGCTATCGAGCGCCGGGAAGACCACGCCAAAGCCCTTCTCCCATAGTGCATCGGCCGAAATCAGGATGCCGTGCAGACTGTTGAACAGCAGGTACGAGTAGGGATGATGGCCGGGCGCGCATACGGCCTGCCATTCGAGGTCGGCCAGCATCAGGGTATCGCCCGGCCGGATCGGCTCGTCGGCACGGAAGGGCTCGCACTTCTGGCCGGTGGCCTCGAAGGTCGTCTTCATCCGCCCCCAATGGTTTACGCGCGGGAATTCGGCAGCCGGCACATGAGTACGCACGCCAGGGTAATGCGCCTGCAGTATCGCGTTACCACCGCAATGATCGGAGTGCAGGTGAGTGTTGTAGATCGCATCCAGCGGTCGGTCTTTCAGCAGGTGCTGCACCAGCGCGAGTGTCTGCTCGCCATGCGTACAGTAGCCGGTATCCACGATTGCGGTACGCTCCGCGCCGATGAAGACGACATTATTGGACGAGAGCCAGCCACGCTCAAGGATGAACATGCCCTGCGGAAGCTTCATGCGGCGGCTCTCAGCGTTTCAGCGCGTAAGCGACCGATATGCGGGCAAACTCGGTGAGTAATTCCTGCGTACCGCCGTTGAAGGTGTAGAAGGCAATACCGGTGCGAACGACCAGGCGCGGCGGTGAGAGCCAGCCCGCATGCGGCAGACCGATCAGCTTCGCGCTGCGGATGTCGGACCACGCTACCTGCTTGCCGAGCAGACCGCTTTGCCGGATACCCTGCTCGTCGATGGTCACGCTCGCATGCAGGAAGCTTCGCCACGACCACAGCAGCAGCAGGATGGCGGTAAGCATCAGCAGCTTTGGCGTCAGTCCGTCGGGTGGGTAACGCAACAGGAAGCTCGCCACATAGCCAGCCAGACCGAACGTGAGTACGGTAGCGATCATCTTGAACCACGGGCTGTAGGCAGGCCCCGTGATGGCAGTGGCGGGCTGATAGAACATGCGCACTATTCTGCCCTTGAGCACGCCGGATGGCGAGGGCTGTGGTCATGGCGCGACACGCCGGCGCTCGATCGCGGCCCAGATATCGCGCTTTCTCGATTCACTCGCCACGCCCCAGTCAATGATTTCATCGATCGTACGCAGGCAGCCCTTGCAGTAGCCGGACTGCGTATCCATCTGGCAGACGCCGGTGCAAGGCGAGAGCAACATTTCAGGCTGCTTGCGCAGGTTGAACTCGGGTATCGTCATGTTTCTAGCTGTGCCGCGCGGCGCGCAGCAATGGCGTTGCCAGCGCGGCTGGCCGCCTTGCGACCGAGGTGCGCCGAAATGAATTGTCCTGCTTCGACCACTGCTTCAAGGTCCACCCCCGTGTGTATACCGAGACCGCGCAGAAGATACACCACGTCCTCGGTCGCCACGTTACCTGTTGCGCCTTTTGCATAAGGACATCCGCCCAGTCCCGCCACCGATGAGTGAAAGATACTCACGCCCGCTTGCAGTGCAGCCAGGATGTTGGCCAGCGCTTGCCCATACGTGTCATGGAAATGACCGGCGAGACGGTCGATGGGAAACACGGTGGACAAATGACCGAACAAGTGCTGAACCTGCCCAGCGGTGCCGACGCCAATGGTGTCGGCGATGTCAATCTCGTCGCAGCCCAGATCGCGCATGCGACGTACCACATCGGCCACCGCTTCCGGCGCCACCTCGCCCTGGTAGGGGCAGCCGAGCGAGCAGCTGACGCTGCCGCGCAGCCGGATACCGTGCGCCTTCGCCGCGCGCGCCACTTCGTCGAAACGGGCGATCGATTCCGCAATCGTGCAGTTGATATTTTTCTGCGAAAAGGCTTCCGAGGCTGCGCCAAAAATCACCACCTCATCTGCACGCGCGGACACGGCCGCCTCGAAGCCCTTCATGTTCGGCACCAGCACCGAGTAAATCGTGCCGGGTCGACGCTCGATACGCGCCATAACCTCGGCCGAGGTGGCCATTTGCGGTACCCACTTCGGCGAGACGAAGGACGCGGCCTCGATATTCGGAAAACCCGCTGCCGAGAGCCGATTAACCAGCGCGATCTTAACCTCAGCCGGTATCGTCTCCTTCTCGTTCTGCAGCCCGTCGCGCGGACCAACCTCGACCAGCTTCACCTTCTGCGGCAACTCCATCTCAGGCCTCGTGCGGGGTAAATGACAACAGCTGCGCGCCCTCGGCCACCTGGTCGCCGACTGCATACAGCAGCTCGGCCACGCGGCCATGTGCGGGCGCGCTGATCGTATGCTCCATCTTCATCGCTTCCATAATCAGCAGCGGCGCGCCCTTCTCCACCACCGCGCCAGCCTCGACCAGCAGCTGGACGATCTTGCCTGGCATCGGTGCGGTCAGGCGGCCACCCTCGGCCTCGTGCTCGCCGGCATGTGCGATCGGGTCGCTCCAGGCCAGCTGCTCGTGGGTGCCCGCATGGAACACATGCAAGACATCGCCATCGCGCACTACGTTGCCGCACACGCGCCCGCCGTCGAGAGCCAGCGTCACGGCATTGCCATCGACAGCGATACCGGTCATTACCGCGGTCTCGTCGCCACGCTGCAACTGCCAGCCCTCGGGCCGGTAAATGAGGGAGATATCCAGCACCGCATCGGTTGCTGCGAGTAGCGTGAATCGGAGTGCGCGCGTCAGGCTGCCGTTCAGTCGCCAGCCCGAGGGCGTGGCCCAGGGATCATTCCCTACCGTAGCCGGTATGGCTAGCCTCGCGACCGCCAGCGCCAGTGCCGCCAGCGTCGGCTCGGCCGGTGGCGGGAAGAGAATGTCATGGTGACGCTCGATCAGGCCGGTATCGAGATCGGCCGACGCAAAGGGTGCCGACGCAATCAGGCGGCCGAGAAAGGCGACATTGGTTGCCGGACCAACCACCTCGACGGCTGCCAATGCCTGCGCCATCCGCGCCAATGCCTGCGCACGGTCATCTCCGCGCACGATCAGCTTGGCAATCATGGGGTCGTAATGCGGACTGATCACATCGCCTTCGCGCACACCGGCGTCGATACGGATGTCGCTATTCATGAACTGGGCCGCGTCCGGCATACGCAGGTGCTGCAGGCGGCCGGTCGAGGGCAGGAAACCTTTTTCCGGGTTCTCCGCATAAATGCGCGCCTCGATCGCATGACCGGTGATGACCAGCTGCTCCTGCCGTAGCGGCAGGCGCTCGCCAGCCGCCACGCGTAACTGCCATTCGACGAGGTCGGTGCCGGTGATCATCTCCGTCACCGGATGCTCGACCTGCAGCCGCGTGTTCATCTCCATGAAGTAGAAGCTGCCGTCCTGGTTGGCGATGAACTCGACGGTACCGGCGCCGACATAGCCGACGGCCTTTGCCGCATTGACCGCCGCCTCGCCCATCGCGCGTCGGCGCTCTGCGCTCATGCCGGGCGCAGGCGCTTCCTCCAGCACCTTCTGGTGCCTGCGCTGCACCGAGCAATCGCGCTCGAACAGAAAAACGCAATCGCCATGCGTATCGGCGAACACCTGAATCTCGATATGACGCGGCCGCTGCAGATACTTCTCGACCAGTACGCGGTCATCACCGAAGCTCGCCGCTGCCTCGCGCTGGCAGGAAGCCAGCGCGGCGTCGAAGTCTTCACTGCGCGTAATGATCCGCATGCCCTTGCCACCGCCCCCGGCACTGGCCTTGAGCAGCACCGGATAACCAATCGCATCGGCCTGCGCGCGCAGGAAGTCAGCCTCCTGCCGCTGGCCGTGATAGCCGGGCACCAGCGGCACGTTCGCCGTTTCCATTAACGCCTTGGCGGCTGACTTCGAACCCATCGCGCGGATCGCCGACGCCGGCGGACCGATGAAAACAATTCCGGCAGCCTCGCAAGCGGCGGCAAAGTCCTCATTCTCGGACAGGAAGCCGTAACCCGGATGGATCGCCTCGGCGCCACTCGCCCTGGCGGCACTGATGATGCGCTCGATCTGTAAGTAGCTCTCCCTTGCCGCCGCCGGGCCCACCAGCACGGACTCGTCGCACATCGCGACATGCCGTGCGCTTGCATCGGCCTCCGAGGCCACAGCGACAGTGCGCACGCCGAGCCGGCGGGCCGTAGCGGCGACGCGGCAAGCGATTTCACCGCGATTGGCGATCAGGATTTTCTTGAACATGTCTCGCTCCGGCAGATTTTTATTTTACTGTTGACAGATACCGGACTCCGGCTGTCGCCGGGCCTCATGCTGGCATGGCGTAGCCCTCTCCATCACGCGCATCGCTCCACCACTGACAGGGTCCGGTCACCCAGCAACCCGATCTCTTCATCCGACAGCACATACGGCGGCATCCAGTACACGGTCTTGCCGATTGGCCGCAGCAGCAGCTCCTGATTCAGCGCCTCAGTGAAGAAGCGGCGCGAGAAGTCATCGGTCACGGAAGGCGTCACGTCGAATGCGCAGATCATGCCGCGCTGGCGTACCCGGCTGACTGCGGGATGCGCAGCAACCTTCGCCAACGCCGCGCCAAGCCGTACTGAACGCTCGCGGTTGGTCGCGATCACCTCGTCCTGGTCGAAAATATCCAGCGTGGCCAGCGCAGCGCGGCACGCGAGTGGATTGCCGGTGTACGAATGGGAATGCAAGAAGCCACGCATGGTATCCGGGTGGTAGAAGGCCTGGTAGACCGTATCGGTCGTCATCACCAGCGACAACGGCAGGTAGCCCCCGCTGATGCCCTTGGACAGGCACAGGAAATCCGGCCAGATACCCGCCTGCTCGCAAGCGAAAAAGCTGCCGGTGCGCCCACAACCGACGGCGATCTCGTCGGCGATCAGATGCACCGAGAATTCATCGCACAGCGCACGCAACTGCGTCAGGTAGCTCGCGTCATACATGGCCATGCCGACGGCACACTGCACCAGTGGCTCGACGATCACGGCGGCAATCTGGTTACTGCGCCGCTCGAGCAGCAAGCGCATCTGCTGCAGGGCCGCCTGCTCGCCGCAGGCCGCCGGCGACGCCACCACATGCGCACGTCGGAACAGGCCGCCATAGGCCTCGGTGAATACCGGCAGGTCGGTCACGCCCAGCGCGCCAACAGTCTCGCCGTGGTAGCTGCCGGACAGGCAGACGAACTCACTTTTCCCAGCGTGTCCGGTGTTGCGCCAGAAGTGAAAGCTCATCTTCAGCGCGATCTCGACCGCCGATGCGCCATCAGACGCATAGAAAGCATGGCCGAGTGCATGGCTAGTCAGCTCGGCCAGGCGCTCGGAGAGCTGCACCACCGGCTCATGCGTGAAGCCGGCCAGCATCGCATGCTCGAGCTTCTCCAGCTGGTCTTTCAGCGCCGCGTTGATGCGCGGGTTTGCATGGCCGAACAGGTTGACCCACCAAGAACTGACGCCATCCAGATAGCGCCGGCCTTCATGGTCGTGGAGCCACGCGCCCTTGCCATGGCTAAGCGCCACCAGCGGCAAGGTCTCGTGGTGCTGCATCTGCGTGCACGGATGCCAGACAGCCGCGAGGCTGCGCGTAACCCAGTCGGCGCTGGCTGCGCTGTGTGACGGGAGAGTGGCTGCCTGATTCATCACATCCTGAAGATGCCGAAAGTTGTTTCGGGTATCGGTGCGTTCAATGCTGCCGACAGTCCCAGCGCGAGCACCATGCGCGTATCCGCCGGATCGATCACGCCGTCGTCCCACAGCCGCGCACTCGCGAAATACGGATGACCCTGCTCCTCATACTGACGACGAATCGGCGACTTGAACGCTTCCTCTTCGTCACTGCTCCAGCTGCCACCCTTGGCTTCGATGCCGTCGCGCTTGACGGTCGCCAGTACCGAGGCTGCCTGCTCGCCCCCCATCACCGAGATGCGCGCATTCGGCCACATCCACAGCATGCGCGGGCCGAATGCACGGCCGCACATGCCATAGTTACCCGCGCCAAAACTGCCGCCAATGATGATGGTGAACTTCGGCACCTGCGCGGTGGCAACGGCTGTCACCATCTTTGCGCCATGCCGGGCAATGCCCTCGTTCTCGTACTTCTGACCGACCATGAAGCCGGTGATGTTCTGCAGGAATACCAGCGGGATCTTGCGCTGGCAGCACAGTTCGATGAAGTGCGCGCCCTTGACCGCCGACTCCGAAAACAGGATGCCGTTGTTGGCCACGATGCCAACCGGCATGCCGTGCAAGTGGGCAAAGCCGCAGATCAATGTCGTGCCAAAGCGCGCCTTGAACTCGTCGAACTCACTGCCATCGACCAGGCGCGCGATCACTTCCCGTACATCGAACGGCTTGCGGGTGTCGGTCGGGATCACACCATGGATCTCGCGGATATCGTACTTCGGCGGCACCGGCTCACGCAGTGCCAGCGGCTGCGGCTTGCGCCGGTTCAGATTGCCGACAATGCTGCGGGCAATGGCCAGCGCATGCGTGTCGTCCTGGGCCAGATGGTCGACCACGCCGGACAGCCGCGTGTGCACATCGCCGCCGCCGAGATCTTCTGCGCTCACCACCTCGCCAGTGGCCGCTTTCACCAGCGGCGGGCCGCCGAGGAAAATCGTGCCCTGGTTCTTCACGATGACGGATTCATCGCTCATGGCCGGCACATAGGCGCCGCCGGCGGTGCACGAGCCCATCACGACCGCGATCTGCGGTATGCCCTGCGCCGACATGTTGGCCTGGTTGAAAAAGATGCGTCCGAAATGCTCACGGTCAGGAAAGACGTCGTCCTGGTTCGGCAGGTTCGCGCCGCCAGAATCCACTAGATAAATGCAAGGCAGATGGTTCTGCTGTGCGATCTCCTGCGCGCGCAGATGCTTCTTCACCGACATCGGGTAATAGGTACCACCCTTCACGGTGGCGTCGTTACAGACGATCACGCACTCCTGCCCCATCACGCGACCGATGCCGGTGATCACGCCGGCCGCCGGCGCGGCATCGTCGTACATGCCGAACGCGGCCAACTGAGAGAACTCCAGGAAAGGCGTGCCCGGATCGAGCAGCTGGTTGACGCGCTCGCGGGGCAGCAGCTTGCCGCGCGCGACATGCTTGGCGCGGGCGGCCTCGCCTCCGCCTTGCGCTATGCGCTCGCAATGCGCGCGCAAGTCATCAACCAGCGCCTGCATCGCCGATGCATTGGCAGCGAACTCCGGCGAGCGGGTGTTGAGTTTCGATTCAATGACGGGCATCGCTTATTTCTCCGCTTGGTCTTTATCCCTGAAATCGCCGTCGACGTAGTACCAGAGGCCCTCTTCGAACACGAAGCGGCTGGTCTCCTCCAGCCGCTTTCCCTTGCCACCTACCCGGCAGCGGGCAACGAAATGCACGATGCCGCTGTCGCCGTCCTGGATCGCGCGCTTCACTTCGAGCCCCAACCACTTGATAGCCGGATCGGTCACATTCTCCTGCGGCCGGGTCGAGGGATGCCAGGTGGCCTTGAGATAATCCTCAGTGCCGGTCACATAGGCGCTGTAGCGCGAACGCATCAGCTTCTCCGGCGTGTCGGCCACGGCCACGCCGGCAAGGAAGGGGCCGCAGCAGCTCTGGAACAGCTTGCTGCCGCAGGGGCAGGAGGCGTCGACGTTTTTCATGGTGTCTTTGATTAGCGGGGTTGGGGGGGGGGGGGGGCCCGCCCGGGGCGGGGTGGGACAGATGGGGGGGGGTGGGGGGCGGTAACCCCCGA
>CAZESK010000033.1:0-18380 GCA_964515155.1 uncultured Bifidobacterium sp. | reverse complement strand
TCATGGTGTCTTTGATTTGCGGGTTTCGCGGGGCTATCCCCGCCCTAGGGCTTTTCCCGGCCATAGGGCGGGTAGAGCACAGCGAAACCCGCCATCCGCAAATTCACGCCAACGCCCTTCCAATCAATATCTTCTGGATATCGCTCGTACCTTCGTAAATCTGGCACACACGCACGTCGCGATAAATCCGCTCGACCGGAAAGTCGGCGAGATAACCGTAACCGCCATGGATCTGGATTGCTTCGCTGCAGACCCGCTCCGCCATTTCACTGGCAAACAACTTGGCCATCGCCGCTTCCTTCAGACAGGGCAGGCCCGCATCCTTCATGGCTGCCGCATGCCAGACCATCTGCCGTGCCGCCTCGATCTGCGTCGCCATATCGGCGAGCCTGAACTGCACCGCCTGATGGTCGAACAAGGGCCGATCGAAGCTCTGCCGATCCTTGGCATAGGCCAGCGCCGCGTCGAAGGCCGCACGCGCCATGCCGACCGCCTGTGACGCAATGCCGATACGTCCGCCCTCGAGCCCGGAGAGCGCAATCTTGTAGCCCATACCCTCCTCGCCGATCAGGTTAGCCGCGGGTATCCGGCAATCCTCGAACACGATCTGTGCCGTGTCGGACGAGTGCTGGCCGAGCTTGTCCTCGATACGCGCGACGACATAGCCAGGCGTGTCGGTCGGTACCCAGAACGCACTGATGCCACGCTTGCCGGCCGCCTTGTCGGTGACCGCCATCACGATGGTCACATCGGCTTGCTTGCCACTGGTGATGAATTGCTTGACGCCATTGAGGACGTAGTGATCGCCATCGCGACGCGCGGTAGTGCGCAGCGCCGACGCATCGCTGCCGGCCTGCGGTTCGGTCAGTGCGAACGCGCCGAGCATCTCGCCGGAGGCGAGCGGGCGCAGCCATTGCTGCTGCTGCGCCGGGTTGGCAAAGGCCATGCCGATGCTGCAAACCGGGCAGTTATTGACCGAGATGATGGTCGAGACGCCGCCATCGCCGGCGGCGATTTCCTCAATAGCCACTGCCAGCGCGAGATAGTCGAGACCCGCACCGCCCAGCGACTCCGGCACTGCGATACCGAACGCGCCGAGCCCGGCGAGCTGGGTCAGTGCCGCACGGGGAAAAGTCCGTTCGCGATCCCATTGCGCGGCATTCGGCGCAAGCTGCTGCTGCGCAAAGTCGCGCAGCGCATCGCGAATCATCTGGTGCTGGTCGGAGAGGATCATGGTTATCGAGCTTGAGGTAGCGGATAGAGCGTAGCGACATCCGCCGGCATTCGCCGTTGCATCGCACGGCCGTCATTACTGACGAACACGCCCAGCCGGCTTCGGCGCTGCTGCCGAAGCCGGCCTTCGTTTTTTACATCATCTCAATTGCGAGTGCCGTACCTTCGCCGCCGCCGATGCACAGCGCCGCTACGCCACGCTTGCCGCCGGTCTTCTTCAGCGCGCCGAGCAGTGTGACGATGATCCGCGCGCCGGAAGCGCCGATCGGATGGCCGAGCGCGCAGGCGCCGCCGTGGATGTTGATCTTGTCGTGCGGGATGTTGTGCTCCTTCATCGCCGCCATCGCCACGGCTGCGAAAGCCTCATTGACCTCGAACAGGTCAACTTCCTTACTCGTCCAGCCGGTTTTCGCGTACAGCTTCTCGATCGCGCCGATCGGTGCGGTGGTGAACCAGTTCGGCTCGTGCGAGTGACGGGTGTGGGCGAGGATCTTCGCGATCGGTGTGGCGCCGAGTTTCTTGGCGGTCGATTCGCGCATCAGTACCAGCGCGGCTGCACCGTCGTTGATCGAGGACGACGATGCCGCGGTGATGGTGCCATCCTTCTTGAAGGCCGGCTTGAGTTGCGGGATCTTGTCGATCTTCGCCTTCAACGGGCCTTCATCCTTGTCGATCACGACATCACCGCTGCGACCGGTCACGGTGACCGGCGCGATTTCCCAGGCAAACGAGCCGTCGGCAGTCGCGGCCTGTGCGCGCTTAACCGACGCGATCGCATAGGCGTCCTGCTCCTCGCGGGTGAAGCTGTACTTGCTTGCGCAGTCTTCAGCATAGGTGCCCATGGCGCGGCCCTTGTCGTAGGCATCTTCGAGGCCGTCGAGCATCATGTGGTCGTACAGCATGCCGTGGCCGATGCGGTAGCCGCCGCGTGCCTTGGGGATGAGATAGGGCGCATTGGTCATCGACTCCATGCCGCCGGCCACGACCACGTCGTTGGTGCCAGCTGCAATCGAATCGAAGCCATACATCGTCGCCTGCATCGCCGAGCCACACATCTTCGACAGCGTGACCGCGCCGGCCGAGACCGGAATGCCGGCCTTGATCGCTGCCTGGCGCGCCGGCGCCTGACCCTGCGCAGCCATCAGGCAGTTGCCGAAAATGACGTCATTGACGACGTCCGGGCTGATGCCGGCGCGCTCGACGGCAGCGCGGATGGCGACTGCGCCAAGGTCATGCGCGGTGAGCGACGAAAAGTCGCCCTGGAATGCGCCCATCGGCGTGCGGGCTGCACCAACGATGACGATAGGATCTTGCATGGGAATCTCCAGTGGGGATGTCAGGCCGCTTCCGCCGCCGGTAGTGCCGGCACGGATGACCCGTCGTGGTTGATAAATCGGACTTCTTGCGGATAGGGGAATACGTCGTCGACGATACCCTCGCGTATGCGTGCCTGTTTCTGCTGCCAGTAGTCGGCCGTGAGAAGGTCGGCGTGGTATTTCATGAAGTAGTGCCGCACCTTCGGGTTCCCGAGCAGGAAGACGCCGAACTGCTCGGGGAAGACATCGTTCTTCGCGACTGGGTACCAGGGTTCACTGGCCATTTCGTCTTCCTCGTTGCGCGGAGCCGGTATGTTACGGAAATTGCAGTCGGTGATGTACTCGATTTCGTCATAGTCGTAGAACACCACCCGCCCCTGGCGGGTCACACCGAAGTTCTTGTACAGCATGTCGCCGGGGAAGATATTGGCGGCAACCAGATCCTTGATCGCGTTCCCGTACTCGCACACGCCATGCTCGAGCTTGGCCTCGTCGCCAGCGGCCTCGGCTTCGGTCAACCAGATATTGAGCGGCGTCATGCGGCGCTCGATGTACAGGTGACGCACGATGATCTGGTCATGGTCTTCCTCGATCAGCGAGGGGGCGACCTGCTTGAGCTCGGCCAGCAGCTCGTCAGAAAAGCGCGAGCGCGGGAAGGCCACGTTGGAGTATTCGAGCGTGTCGGCCATACGACCGACGCGGTCGTGGTACTTGACCAGCAGGTACTTCTCCTTGACCAGCTCGCGCGTGGTTTCCTTCGGCGCCGGGAAGTGATCCTTGATGACCTTGAATACGTAGGGAAAGGACGGGAGCGCGAACACCACCATCACCAGTCCGCGAATGCCGGGCGCGATCGCAAAGCTGTCCGACGAGTGCTCAAGGTGGTGCAGGAAGTCGCGGTAGAACGCGGCCTTGCCCTGCTTGTGCAGCCCAAGTACGGTGTAGAGCTCGCTGCGCGGCTTGGCTGGCAGGATGGTGCGCAGAAATTTCACATACGCCGACGGCACTTCCATGTCGACCAAAAAGTAAGCGCGCGTGAACGAGAACAGTAGCGTGATCAGGCCGGTGTCGGTCAGCACGGTGTCGAGGAAGAGCTGGTTACTGCGGTTATGCAGCACCGGGATCACGAAACCGAAGCTCAGGTTGCCATTGACCAGCTTGCCGACGAGGTAGGCGCCCTTGTTGCGGAAGAAGGGCGAGGACAGCACCTGAATCTGGTGGTTCGCCTCTGGCGGCTGGTCGCCCAGCAGTGCGCGCAGCCGCGACTCTACCTGGTCAATATCGTGCTCGAGGTCGGCGAATTCGCCACCAAACTGGAAATTGGTAATCATGCGGCGCAGCGAGCTGCGCAGGTCATCCTTGCCCGGATAGTAGACGCGATAGACCGGCGTGCCGTCGCGCGGCTCGATGTACTCGGTCGAGAGCGTCGGCCAGACGAAGATGAAGTCGTTGTTGAAGTAGGTTCGATGGAGGATATTGCAGCAGACCGAGTTGAAGAAAGTCTCGGCCAGCTCCGGCTGGCGGTGCTCGGTCAGCATGCCGATGTAATGCAGCTTGACCTCACGCCAGACAGCATCGGTCAGCTCTTCCTCGTCGTACTCATCCTCCAGCGACTGTACGCACTCCTGCACGCGGCGGTCATAAAACGCGATCCGTTCGCGCGCCTCCGCCTGCGCCTCTTTCCAGGTTGAGCGCTCGAAATGGCGGCGTGCAGCCTGACTGGACTGCCGGAACAGCCGGTAGTGCTTATCGAATCCGTCGAGAATCACGCGCGCAATATCGAACGCGATCTGGGAAGAGAGGAGCTTGGGGAAATGCTGCATCGTGAGACGCTTCCTTTCGGGCTGGGCTGAACGTCAGACCGTCTCAGCGAATAGCTCGCGGCCGATCAGCATCCGGCGGATCTCGCTGGTGCCGGCACCGATCTCGTAGAGCTTCGCGTCCCGCCACAGGCGGCCGGTCGGGTAATCGTTGATGTAGCCGTTGCCGCCGAGTGCCTGGATCGCCTCGCCAGCCATCCAGGTCGCCTTCTCGGCAGAATACAGGATGGCTCCGGCCGCATCCTTGCGCAGCGCGCGCACCTGCTCCGGCGCGGCGGCGCGGTCGCATGCCTGGCCGACTGCGTAGACATAGGCTTTGCACGCCATCATCGTCGAGTACATGTCGGCGAGCTTGCCCTGCATGAGCTGGAACTCGCCGATCGGCTGGCCGAACTGCTTGCGCTCATGAACATAAGGCACGACCACATCCATACAGGCCTGCATGATGCCAAGCGGCCCACCGGAGAGCACGGCGCGCTCATAGTCGAGGCCGGACATCAGCACATTCACACCGCGCCCGAGGCCGCCGAGCACATTCCCGGCCGGCACCTCGCAGTCCTCAAATACCAGCTCGCCGGTATGCGAGCCGCGCATGCCAAGCTTGTCGAGCTTCTGCGCGACCGAGAAGCCCTTGAAGCCCTTCTCGATCAGGAAGGCGGTAATGCCGCGCGGACCAGCCTCAATGTCGTTTTTCGCGTAGACCACCAGCACGTCGGCGTCGGGGCCGTTCGTGATCCACATCTTGCTGCCGTTAAGCACCCAGCGATCACCGCGGAAATCGGCGCGCAACTTCATCGACACCACGTCAGATCCGGCATTCGGCTCCGACATCGCCAGCGCGCCGACATGCTCGCCACTGATCAGCTTGGGCAGATACTGTGCCCGCTGCTCGGGCGTGCCGTTGCGGCGAATCTGATTCACACACAAGTTCGAGTGCGCGCCATACGACAGTCCGACCGAGGCCGAGGCGCGCGAGATCTCTTCCATCGCGATGATATGCGCCAGGTAGCCCAGCGCCGCACCACCGTATTCCTCTTCTGCAGTAATACCGAGCAGGCCAAGCTCGCCCATCTTGCGCCAGAGGTCCATCGGGAACTGATCGCTACGGTCGATCTCGGCGGCGCGTGGCGCAATCTCGGCAGCGGCGAAGGTGCGCACCGCATCGCGCAGGGCAGCGATATCCTCGCCGTGGTCGAACGTAAGTCCGGGCAGGTCGATCATGGGGTCTCCGTTACTGTCTGTTCTGTCGTTCAGGTTCAGGTTCAGGCCGCGCGGCGTGTACGCGAGCCAGGGGATTTCGGACGGGATTCGCTCTCGACCAACATGCGCCGGCACTGCTCCTCATGGGCAGCGATCTCGGCCAGCGTCACCTCGATATCCTCGCGCTGCTGCTCGATCGATTCGCGGTGACGTGCCAGCACGGCCAGGAAGCGCTTGAGCTGGGCCGCCGAATCCTTCGGCGATTCGTACATGTCAACCAGATCCTTGATCTCCGACAGGGTCAGCCCGAGGCGCTTGCCGCGCAGCGTCAGCTTCAGGCGCGTTCGGTCACGCGCGCCATAGACACGCGTGCGCCCGCCGGTACCCTCGCGGCGCGGGCTGATCAAACCCTGATCCTCGTAGAAGCGGATCGCGCGCGGCGTGATATCGAACTCGCGCGCCAGCTCGGTGATCGTATAGGTGGCCATGGTCCTTCTAAATGAATGGCACGCCAGGGCCGGAAACATCAGCGTGTCCGGCCGGCGCGGGCTTGCTAGAATGGACGTTTACGTAAACGTCAATTGGACGGCTATTGTAGGCGGGAGCTCCGCATTTGCAAACCCTCGCCTCGCTTGCCACCGAACCTGCCCATGAATCCTCAGGAATCCGAACTCCGCTATCCCTTCGACGACCAGCTGCCCGAGGTTGGTACCAGCCTCGAGGTCGCGCCCGGCGTGCGCTGGATACGCATGGGGCTGCCGTTCGCGCTGAACCACATCAACCTGTGGCTGCTGGCCGATGGCGATGGCTGGACCGTGATTGACTGTGGGATTGCAACCGACGCCACGCGCGATGCCTGGGAACAGGTGTTCGCGACCCAGCTCGAGGGCCGGCCGGTAACCCGCGTGATCGCCACGCACTGCCATCCCGACCACGTCGGTCTGTCAGCCTGGTTATGCACGCGCTGGCAGGCGCCCCTGTGGATGACCGTGGGCGAGTATGCCTTCGCGCGGATGATGGCCGCCGGCCTGCCGGGCGCAGATGGCCCGGCCATGCTGCCGCACTTCCGTCGCCACGGCCTGACCGACCCCGATAAGCTGGGGGTACTCGAAGGCCGCAAGAGCTACTACCCGGCGCTGGTGCCGGCGGTGCCCGAGTATTTCGTGCGCCTGTCCGAATCACAGCCGGTGCGCATCGGCGGGCACGACTGGCGCGTGATCATCGGTACCGGGCACTCGCCCGAGCATGCGGCGCTCTGGTGCGAGGCGCTGAACGTGCTGATTTCGGGAGACATGGTTCTGCCGCGAATCTCGACCAATACCTCGGTATTCGCGATCGAGCCGGAGGGCGACGCAGTCGGCCAGTTCCTCGAGTCGCTGGAGAAATTCCTGCCGCTGCCAGAAGACGCACTGGTACTGCCCTCGCATGGCAAGCCCTTCCGCGGACTGCACCAGCGGATCGCTCAGCTTCAGCAGCATCACGCCGAGCGCCTGGCCGAAGTGCGCGAGGCCTGCCGCTCGCCACAATCGGCGGCCGACATCGTGCCGCTGATGTTTGCGCGCGAGCTCGACATGCACCAAATGACCTTTGCAATGGGCGAGGCGCTCGCGCACCTGCACCGGCTGTGGTTCAACGGCGAGCTGCAGCGCGTGGAGGGTGAGGATGGCGTACTGCGATTCGTGACCGCGACAACGAGCTGACGCGCGTTGGCGCCGGACTTAACCGCCCTCCGCCGCCAGCTCTCGCAGATACCGCAACCCTGCAATCGCACGACTGCCGTACCACGACAACATTTCGCCATCAACCAGCCTGACCGGCTTGCCGATTTGCCGCTCGAGCGCGTCGGCATGCGCCTCGGTAAATCGATAAGGCTCGGTCGACAGTAAAACCTCATCAATTGCGCCGGTCACCGCCTCGCTCCAGCGAAACTCCGGATAGCGCCGCTCCGACGGCGCAACCCACTGCGTCCAACCCACCAGTGCCAGCAGGCGCGCAATGTAGGTATCTGCCGAGACGGTCATCCACGGATCCTGCCAGATGGCGTACAGCACCCGCTGCGCACGCTGCGGCTGTGCCAGCGTCATGGCCAGTTCGCGCTCGAATTCGCTGCACAAGGACTCGGCCGCCGCTTGCGCGCCGAAGATGCCGCCAAGCAGCCGGTACAGCGCAAGATTGTCCTGCGGCGCGATGGGATGCGTGACGATCACGTTCGGGATGAACTGTGCAAGCGCATCAACGGTCGGCTTCTCGTTCTCGTCGATATTGACCAGCAGGTGCGTCGGCGCCAGCCGGCGGATCTTCTCGATGTTGACGTCCTTGGTACCGCCGACTTTCGGTATCGCGGCAACCAGCGGCGCCGGGTGGATACAGAAACCGGTGCGCCCCACCAGCTGCGGCGCGAGACCAAGATCGCAGGCAAGCTCAGTGACCGAAGGCACCAGCGAGACGATGCGTGCCTCACTACCAGCGGGAGGATGCTCGCGGCCGAGCGCATCAGTGAATGCGCGGGACGCGCTCATTTTTCGGGATGGATATCGTCAAAGGCCGGCTTGTGCGGCGCCCGGGCAAAGACCGCGTCATACAGCCAGTTCGGCAGCAGCCGCAGCAGCCAGGACACGCCGCGCATCGGCCACGGAATGACGGCATAGCTGCGGCCGGCGGCGATAACATCGGCTGCACGGCGCGCGAAGGTGTGCGCCGGCATCAGGAAAGGCATGCGATAGGTATTGACCTGCGTCATTGGTGTATCGATGTAGCCGGGCGCGATGGTCACGACCCGGATCGCGTGCCGGCGGAGCTCGATGCGCAGCGATTCGCAATAGCTGATCACCGCCGCCTTCGACGCGCTGTAGGCCTCGGCGCCGGGCAAGCCACGGATGCCGGCCACGCTGGCGATACCAACCAGCCGTGGCTCGCGCTCGCCGCGCGCAACCTGCGCTTTCATCGTATCGATGAAAGGCGCGAACGTGGCAGCAGTGGCGATGACATTGGTGCGGATGATGTTCTCGAATACCGCAAGGTCCGCGCCGCGCTCGGTCAGCGTGCCATAAGAAATACCGGCATTGGCAATGACCACATCGGCGCCGCCGGTACGCTGTATGAAATCGGCAGCGGCAGCCTGCAGGGTTGCGTGGTCGTTCACATCGACTGCGTAAGTGTGGTGCAGCGAAGGGTTCGGCAGATCGCTCAGCAGCGCCTGCAACTTGTCTTCGCGACGGGCCAGTAAACCGAGCCGCGCGCCACGCCGCGCATACTCTTGCGCCAGCGCCCAGCCGAGACCGCTGGAGGCGCCGGTGATGAAAACGCGCTGCATCCGACGGTGCTTACTTTGCCTTCTTTGCCACCAGCGCGTCCATCACCTGCAGGGTGGCATTATTGAGCACCTCCTCGGATGCGCCGCGCATGCTCTGGCCGATGATCGAGGGTGAGGTGACGTACTGACCATCGATGGCCACCGTCGGCACGCCTTCGATACGGTAGGCGTCCTGCAACTGGCGCACGCGGTTGACTTTGCTCTGGACGGTGAAGGAGTTGTAGGTGTCGACGAACTTTTTCTTGTCGATATCCTGCTTGTCGATGAAGGCCATGATCTGGTCCTCACGGTCAAGCTTCTGACGTTTGCCGTGGATGGTGTCAAACACGGCCTTGTGCAGATCGAGGCGATTCATGGCTTCCAGCGTGTAATAGAGTTTCTGCTGCGGCACGAAGGACTCGCGGAAGCCGACCGGGACGCGCTTGACGACCACGCGATCACCCTGCCGTTTCGCCCATTCGGCGAGGAAGGGCTCGAACACATGGCAGTGCGGGCAGTTGTACCAGAAGAACTCGAGCACCTCGACCCTCTTGCCGGTATCGGTCGGCTGGGCTTGCTGGAGGCGCTGGTACTCGACGCCTTCGACGGGCGCATTCGGTGCGGCATTGGCCGAAACAGCGATGAAACCGAGGCTGGCGATGACGATCAGGCGTTGCAGTAGGCGCATGGCATTTTCCAGAGAGTGATGTTCATTTCGGGACGCGCACGATGGCCGCATCCACCCCATTGTCGGACAGCCGCTCGCGAGCGCGATTCATTGCATCGACATCGGCGAACGGGCCGACGCGCACGCGGTACAGCGTGCCCAGCTCGGACTTGCGCTCGGCGACGCTGGCCGCGACGCCCATGAGCGCCAGCCGTGCCTTGGTCGCCTCGGCATCCTGCAACTCGCGAAACGCGCCGGCCTGCAGATAGTAAGTGAAGGCATCGCCGTTTGCCGATGGCGGTACATTGGCTGACGAAGCCGCGCCCTGGGACGGGGCGGTGGCCGGCTTATCGATTGATGACTTGTCAGCGGCCGGTGGCTGAGCGACAGGCGCGGGAGCCGATGCCGCCGGCGGCGGCGCAGCGGGCAGCGTGGCCGGCGCAGGTGCGGGCTTCCTGATGTCGGCATCGTCCGGATCGGCCTTGAGGTCGTCGGCGGCACGCTCGCGACGATCGCGCGCGCTGCCCTGCAGGCGCTTGTTCGGATCGCTGAGCTCACCGGCAGGCTGCGTCTGCTTGCCCATCTTGTCGACAAAGGGCAATGGCGTTTTCATGATCGTCATCGCGACCCAGACCGCAATCAGCAAGCCGATGATGAGCCCGATTACCAGGCCGGTGATGGTGCCGCCATGCTGGCGGCCGGGGAGGCGTCGCGCGAGTGCCATCGTTACATTCTCGCCGGCGTCGAGACGCCGAGCAACTCCAGTCCGTTGCGCAGCACCTGGCGTGTAGCCAGCAGCAGGGCAAGACGCGCCTGCTTGAGCGTCTGATCGTCGACTAGCACGCGCTCGGCATTGTAGAAGGCGTGCAGCTCGCCGGCCAGTTCGCGCAGGTAGAACGCGACCTGGTGCGGCCCCAGCTCGTCGGCCGCCTTCTTGAGCATCTCGGGAAACTCGGCCAGCTTGGCCAGCAGGCTGGCCTCGCGCGGCGCGACCAGCGGCGACAGCTCGGCTGCCTTCAACGCCGCTTCATCGCCGCCCCACTGTGCCAGCACCGAGCAGATGCGGGCATGCGCATACTGCACGTAGTAGACCGGGTTCTCGTCCGACTGCGCGAGCGCCAGATCGACGTCGAACACGAACTCGGTATCGGCCTTGCGCGAGATGAGGAAGAATCGCACGGCATCGCGGCCGCGCGTGAGGTCGCGCTCGCCATCGGTCGTGGCGGCCTCACCGGCCGACCATTCGATCAGGTCGCGCAAGGTGACGTAGGAGCCGGCGCGCTTGGAGATCTTCACCTCCTCACCGTTCTTCATCACCGTCACCATCTTGTGCAGCACATAGTCCGGATACCCGGGCGGAATGCCGGCACCGGCCGCCTGCAGGCCGGCGCGTACACGCGCGATCGTGCCGTGATGATCGCTGCCCTGAATGTTGATGACCTTGTGATAGCCACGCTGCCACTTCGTGATGTGATAGGCGACGTCGGGCACGAAGTAGGTGTAGGTACCGTCAGACTTCTTCATCACGCGGTCCTTGTCGTCACCATAGTCGGTGCTGCGCAGCCACAGCGCACCGTCCTGCTCGTACGTCTTGCCGGCCCGGGCGATGGCATCGACCGCGGCCTCGACCTTGCCATCGATGTACAGCGAAGACTCAAGATAGTAGTTATCGAAGCGCACGCCGAAAGCCTGCAGGTCGAGATCCTGCTCGTGACGCAGATACGCCACGGCGAAGCGCCGGATCGAGTCGATATCGTTGGCATCGCCGCTGCCGGTGACGGGCTCGCCATCCTTGGCCGCGACGGTTTTCCCGGCGAGGAAGTCTGCCGCGATATCCGCGATGTAATCGCCGTTGTACGCCGATTCCGGCCAGTCGGCGTCGCCCGGCTTGCTGCCCCTGACGCGCGCCTGCACCGACTGGGCGAGCGTGGCGATCTGCACGCCGGCGTCGTTGTAATAGAACTCGCGCAGCACCTCGTGGCCCTGAGCCTCCAGCAGCGCGCAAATGGCGTCGCCGAGCGCGCCCTGCCGGCCATGGCCGACGTGCAGCGGGCCGGTCGGATTGGCCGAGACGAACTCAACCAGCACCTTGCTGTCGGTGCCGGCACTACTGCGGCCGTAGCACTGCGCATCGGCGAAGATGCGGCGCACCACGTCCTGCTTGGCCGCCAGCGCGACCCGCAGGTTGATGAAACCCGGGCCGGCCACCTCGACCGCCTCGACCAGCCCCTGCCGGGCCGGATTCGCCATCACGGCGTCGGCCAGCGCCAGCGCGAGCTCGCGCGGATTCTTCTTCAGCGGCTTGGCCAGCTGCATCGCGATGTTGCAGGCGAGGTCACCGTGCGCCAGGTCGCGCGGGCGCTCCAGCGTGACGACCGGCGCGGGCAGGCCGGCATCGGCCAGCATCGGCGCGACGGCGTCGGCGAAAAGGGAGGCAATCTGTTCTTTGTGTCGGGGTTGCATGAGGCTTCGGGCTTGGGTCGGCGCGCGGAAAACGCGCGCAAGACCGCGATTATAGCGGTCGCCGCCGCACCCGAAGGCCGACAAAAAGAGGGCGCCCGAACGGGCGCCCCGGAGAGGAGATACAGCTGCTTCCATGCTACGTGCCCGGGAGGGCACATCTGCAGGATGGGGAAAGGCGGAGATTGTGTCAATTAATAATTACAATCTATTCGTAAATCTTTATTGACACTTTTAGATGTCGGGCATAGAGTGCACCGATGGGTCAATGGGACAGTCCGTCCCGGCCGTTGCCAGATCGCGCACATGAAGCTGTTGCATAACGTCATCCGTAAAGTCGCCTCATCGCTGGATATGCGATGGATGCCTTTTGCCGATGTGGCAACGCCCGAGCTGCCGCTGGGACGCCTGATGCGGCTATCGCTATTCCAGTTCTCCATCGGGCTGGCCACTGCGCTGCTGGTGGGGACGCTCAACCGCGTCATGATTGTCGAACTGGGCGTACCGGCCTGGTGGGTCGCGCTATCGGTCGCACTGCCACTGCTGTCGGCGCCGCTGCGCGCGCTGATCGGCTTTCGCTCCGACACGCACCGCTCGGCGCTCGGACTACGTCGCCTGCCCTATCTCTGGACAGGCAGCCTGCTGCTCTTCGGCGGGCTGGCGATCATGCCTTTCGGGCTGCTGGCGCTGTCAGATCCGCAACCCGGCATGCTGTGGATCAGCCGTATCGGCGCCGGACTGGCCTTCCTGCTGGTCGGCCTCGGCATGCAGGTCACGCAAACCGCCGGCCTGGCGCTGGCCACCGATCTGGCCACGCCGGAGACGCGCCCGCGCGTGGTGGCGCTGATGTACACAACGCTGCTGCTCGGCCTGGTGGGCAGCGGCATGCTGTTCGGCTGGCTGCTGGCAGATTTCACGCCGCTGCGTCTGGTGCAGGTGGTGCAGGGATCGGCCGTGGCGGTGGTCGTGCTGAACCTGAACGCGCTCTGGAAGCAGGAGGCACTGAACCGAAGCCGCGCGCAACAGCCGCGCAGCCCGGATGTCTTTGGCGAACGCTGGCGCGCTTATGTCGACCGCCCGGGCGTGAAGCGCTTTCTGTGGACGGTAGGCCTGGGCACCTGCGCCTTCACGATGCAGGACATCATCCTCGAACCCTACGGCGGGGAAGTACTCAATCTCAGCGTGGGCGCCACCAGCCTGCTGACGGCGCTCACGGCCGGCGGTGCGCTTCTGGCCTTCGCCGGTGCCGCGCGCATGCTCTCGCGCGGCGTGGATGCCAGCCGCGTGGCCGCGCTCGGCGCGCTGGCCGGCCTGCCAGCGTTCGCGATGGTGATCTTTTCCGCGCCGCTCGACGCGCCCAACCTGTTCCGCGCGGGCGCCTTCCTGATCGGTGTCGGCGGCGGCCTGTTCTCTGTCGGCACGCTGACGATGGCCATGAACCTGCAGACCGGCGACGACGCCGGGCTTGCGCTGGGCGCCTGGGGCGCGGTGCAGGCAACTGCGGCCGGCGCCTCGGTCGCTGCCGGCGGGGTGATCAAGGACATCGTCGGCACGCTCGCGACTTCCGGCTGGCTCGGCGAGAGCCTGGTCTCGGACGTCACCGGTTACAGCTTCGTGTACCACCTTGAAATGTACTTGCTGTTCGCAGTGCTAGTAGCCGTCGGTCCGCTGGTGCGCCATACGCGCCCTGCACATCCGGCGCAGCAGCAACGCTTCGGTCTTGCCGAGTTCCCGGGCTGACCGAAAGATAAGGGATGCAAACCCGTCGTCAGGTTGACGACAACCCCGCCCCCGGGCGGGACCCCATTATGGAAGGAGAAGCACCATGGAAACAGGCGCGATTACGCAATATGTCGACGTAGCCCAGCTCGTGCTGTATCTGTTCTGGATTTTCTTTGCGGGACTGGTTTATTACCTCCTGCAGGAAAACCATCGCGACGGCTACCCGCTCGACCCGGGTACCGGCCGTGACACCAAAATGGAGGGCTGGCCACCGATCCCCTCGCCCAAGACCTACCTGATGGCCAATGGCGAAGAAGTGGTAATGCCCTACCCGCTGAAGGCACCGGAATTCCTGCAGGCGCAACCGCGCCATCGCTGGATCGGCGCACCGATCGAGCCGACTGGCAATCCGCTGCTGGCTGGCGTCGGACCCGGCGCATGGAATGCGCGCGCCGACCACCCGGACCTTACACCGCACGGCGAGCCGAAGATCTCGCCGCTGCGCGCCAACCCTGAGCATGGCGTTGCGCAGCAGGACTTCGATCCGCGTGGCCTGCCCGTCATGGGCGCCGACGGCGAAGTGGCCGGCACCGTCCACGACCTCTGGCTCGACCGCTCCGAAATGCTGTTCCGTTATATCGAGGTTCGGCTGGCTGACTCCGGCAAGGATGTGCTGCTGCCGATTCCTTTCGCACGCATCCGCAGGGATGGCGTCGAGGTCAATGCCATCCTCGCGCACCAGTTCGCTGATGTGCCTGGCCATCGCGTGGCCGAGGAGGTGACGATGCTGGAAGAAGAAAAAATCTCTGCCTACTATGGCGCGGGCACGCTGTACGCGACGCCGCTGCGTCAAGAACCCTTGGTCTGACGCCATGCAACCGCACCACGAATATGAGTTCGAAGCCACGCCCGGCCTGCCGGAGCCTTTGCCGGCCGGCGAGCACATCCTGTGGCAAGGCAGCCCCGACTGGAAGCTGCTGGCACGCGACGCCTTTCATGTGCAACGTATCGCCATGTACTTCGCCCTGATGCTGGCGCTGCAGGCGGCGCTGTCATGGGACGCAGGTGCGGCGCTGGCAGCCAATCTGGCGCCGCTAGGTATCTCGGCTACGCTGGCGGGAATCGCACTGGCGCTGCTGGCGCTGGCGGCCCGACTGTCGGCGCAGACGACGATGTACACGCTGACGAACAAGCGGATCGTGATGCGGATCGGCATCGTACTGACCGTCAGCTTCAACCTGCCGCTGCGCTGGATCGCAGCCGCGCAGGTTCGTACCAATGACGACGGCAGCGGCGATATCGCGCTTGATCTCAAGGGCTCGGACCGTATCGCCTACCTGCACCTGTGGCCGCACGCGCGTGCGTGGCAGCTGACGAAGCCGCAGCCGACGCTGCGTTGCGTCGGCGATATCGCACAAGTCAGCGAGCGTCTGCACCATGCATGGCGGCAGCGCCTCGCCGAAGTCGGCGAGATCGAGCCGCAGGAACGCATTCCGGTGCGTATGCCGACAACGGCCATGGCGCGATGAGCACGCATACACCCGCCGCGCCAAAGCGCCTGCGCTTTCATCCGGGCATTGCGCTGGCGGTGTTCATGGGCGTCGCCATCGCCGCGGTCGCGCTCGAAAGACTATCAACCCCATCGGCGCCGGCCGCTTTTCAGCCTGAAGCCGTCGCGCAGCTGCGTGTGCTGCGCTTTAGCGATCTGCCCGACGGCGCGGTCAGCGTCACCGATGTCGGCAGCGGCGAGCCCATCGCCCGCTTCGAGGGTGAGCAGGGCTTCCTGCGCGGCACGCTGCGCGCCATGGCGCGCGAACGCCGTCCGCTCGGTATCGGCGCGGAGCAGCCGTTCGAGCTGATCGCCCACCCTGACGGCCGCCTCACACTGCGCGACCCGGCGACCGGCATGCGCATCGCACTGGAATCCTTCGGCGCTACCAACACAGGCGTGTTCGCGCGCCTGCTGCGTTGATCATGCGCGCGGGCGCCGTCCCGGCACCGGCTGACGCTACAGCGCCGACAGCGATCGTCATCGGCAGCGGCTTCGGCGGACTGGCGGCGGCCATCCGGCTGTCCTGCAAGGGCTATCGCGTACAGGTACTAGAAAAACTCGACGCGCCGGGCGGACGCGCTTCCGTGTATCGGCAGGATGGCTTCACCTTCGACGCTGGCCCCACCATCATCACGGCGCCGCAACTGCTTGAGGAGCTGTGGACACTGTGCGGCCGCCGAATGGCCGACGACGTCACCCTCAAGCCGATGGAACCTTTCTACCGGCTGCGTTTCAACGACGGCAGCTGGTTTGACTACAGCGGCGACGACGAGGCGATGCGGCGCGAGATCGCGCGCTTCAATCCGGCCGACTTGCCCGGCTATGAACGCTTCGTCAAGGCCGCCGATCAAGCCTACCGGATCGGCTTCGAAGAACTGGGCGGTATGCCCTTCAACAGCATTTCCGACCTCGTAACCGCCATCCCCAGCCTGGTCCGTATGCAGGCCTGGCAAACCCTATATTCCCTGGTCGCCTCGCACATCAGCGACCCGCGACTACGCATCGTATTTAGTTTTCACCCGCTGCTGATCGGCGGTAATCCGTTTTCGGTCACGCGCGTCTACAGCCTGATCAATACGCTGGAGCGGCGCTTTGGTGTGCACTGGGCCATGGGCGGCACCGGTTCGCTCATCACCGGTCTGGTAAAGCTGCTGGCCGAGCGCGGCGTGGATGTTCGCTGCAATGCGCCGGTCACCCGCATCAATGTTGCGCAGGGACGCGCGACCGGCGTCACGCTGCAGAATGGCGAGACACTCGCCGCTGACCTCGTGATCTCGAATGGCGACGCCGCCTGGACCTATCGCCACCTGATCGATGCACACCACCGGCGCCACTGGACCGACCGCCGCATCGAGACGCGCAAGTATTCGATGAGTCTGTTCGTCTGGTACTTTGGCACCGACCGCCGCTGGGAAGAGGTGCCGCATCACATGATCATGCTGGGCCCGCGCTACAAGGGGCTGCTCGACGATATGTTCCGCCGGCTACATCTGGCTGATGACTTCAGTCTCTATCTGCACCGCCCAAGCGCCAGCGACCCCTCAGTCGCGCCGCCGGGCTGCGACTCCTTCTATGTGCTCGCGCCGGTACCGCACCTGGGCAGTGGCACCGACTGGGAGACCAAGGCAGAAAGCTACCGGCAAACCATCGAGGCCCACCTCGAGGCGACCGTGCTGCCCGGCTTGAGCAAGCATGTGATCAGCAGCCGGATGATGACGCCGCAAGACTTCGAAGACCGCCTGTGGTCGTACCGCGGCGCAGCTTTCGGCATGGAGCCGATCCTAGTGCAGAGCGCCTGGTTCCGTCCGCACAACCGCAGCGAAGACATCAGAAATCTCTACCTTGTCGGCGCTGGCACCCATCCGGGCGCGGGCGTGCCGGGCGTGCTGATGTCAGCCAAGGCCATGGCCACCGGGGTGCCAGATGTCAACTGAGTCGACGATCGACCTCGCTGCCTGCGAGGAGCTCATGCGCGGCGGCTCGAAATCCTTTTTTGCGGCCAGCGGTCTGCTGCCACAACGGGTGCGCATACCCGCCATCGCGCTGTATGCCTTTTGCCGCGTGGCTGACGATGCCATCGACGGATGCGGTACCGAGCCAGGTGCCTGTGCGCGTGCGATGGAGGCGCTGCGGCAACGGCTCGACGCCATCTATGCGGGTGAGCCCGGCGCCATCATCGAAGACCGGGCAATGGCGATGGTGGTCCATCGCTACCGGATCCCGCGCACATTGCCGGAAGCGCTGCTGGATGGCTTCGCCTGGGATGCCGAAGGCCGTCGCTACGAGACCCTGGACGAGTTGCATGGCTATGGCGCGCGCGTGGCCGGCAGCGTCGGTGCCATGATGGCAATGGTCATGGGCGTACGCGATGCGAACGCCCTGGCGCGTGCCTGCGAACTTGGCAATGCAATGCAGCTAACCAATATCGCGCGCGACGTTGGCGAAGATGCCGCGAACGGGCGACTCTACCTGCCGCAGGCCTGGCTGCGCGAAGCTGGCATCGACCCGGACGCCTGGCTTGCGCGCCCCGTGTATTCCGACGCACTGGCCGGGGTCATCGGTCGCCTGCTGCTGGAATCCGACCGGCTATACCGGCTGGGATCCACCGGCATTGCCGCCCTGCCGCGCGACTGCCGCGGCGGCATCCTGGCGGCCGCGATGATCTACGCCGATATCGGCGGCGTACTCTCGGCCCATGCGATGGACTCGGTGAACCGCCGTGCCGTGGTCGGCAGCGCGCGCAAGCTGACGCTGCTCTGCCTGGCCAAGGCACGCGCGCAATTACCGATGCGCTGCGCGGACGCCAAGCCTTTGCCGGCCATCAGGTTCCTGGCCGAAGCGAGCGCCGAAGCCTCGCTCGACGGTCCGCGTCCATTCCAGCGTCGCAACTTCGACGAACGCTGCGAGTGGCTGATCGATCTCTTCGAACGAGTATCGATGCCGCCACGGACGAATTGACGGCACTCCCTCCGACCTGATCCTTTTTCACTGAACTTTGCCCGTCGTCCACACTCCATCTCTCGATGGAAAGACTGACTCGGCTCAAGCCCTACTTGCTGATGCTGGCGCTGGTCGCCGGCCTGATCCTGCTGCACCTCGCGCTGCTGCCGATCATGCA
>CAZESK010000032.1:22642-27148 GCA_964515155.1 uncultured Bifidobacterium sp. | reverse complement strand
GTTGCCGAAGCTCGCGAGATTGACCTTCTCCGGCTGCATCACCTCGCGCACCACCTGCTCGACCTGCCAGAGCACGTCCATCAGCAGCATGCGGTCGAGTTCGTCCAGGTCGGTCACTTCCTTCACATGATCGCGCCAGATCACCCGGCAGAACCCGGGGTAGTTGTCGTCATCGATCAGCACCACGCGGAACTGCGCACCCTGGTGCAGTACTTCGCCGCCCGGGGTTTCGCACAGTTCGCAGCCGGGGAGGGTAATGCTCATGGTTAGACCAGCACCCGCTCGATACCACCCTCGTTGGCACGCTGCACGTAGTCGGGCAGCCAATTCTCACCAAGCAGGTGACGCGCGATCTCGACGACGATGTAGTCGGCCTCGGTACTCGAATCCTCATTAAAACGCGACAGGCCCTGCAGGCAAGATGGACAGGAGGTCAGGATCTTCACGTCGCCCTTGAAGCCATCGGCGCGCAGCTTGTCCGCGCCCTTGGTCATCTCGATCTCCTTGCGGAAACGTACCTGCGTCGAGATATCAGGACGAGTAACGGCCAGCGTGCCGGACTCGCCACAGCAGCGATCGTTCTTCTCAATCTTCTGCGCATCAGCTGTCGTGATCAGGCTGTTGACGGTCTTGAGCGGGTCCTGCTGTTTCATCGGGCTGTGACAGGGGTCGTGGTACATGTAGCGCGTACCTGTCACGCCTTCCAGCTTCACGCCTTTCTCAAGCAGGAACTCATGGATATCGACGATGCGGCAGCCCGGGAAGATCTTCTCGAATTCATAGCCCTGCAACTGGTCGTAGCAGGTGCCGCAGGAGACCACGACGGTCTTGATGTCGAGATAGTTCAGCGTGTTGGCCATGCGATGAAACAGCACGCGGTTATCGGTGATGATCTTCTCGGCCTTGTCGAAATCGCCGCTGCCACGCTGCGGGTAACCGCAGCACAGATAGCCGGGCGGCAGCACAGTCTGTACGCCGACCTTCCACAGCATGGCTTGCGTAGCCAGCCCCACTTGCGAGAACAGACGCTCCGAGCCGCAGCCGGGGAAGTAGAACACTGCCTCGCTGTCGACGGTGGTTGCCTTCGGATCACGGATGATGGGCACGAAGTTGTTGTCCTCGATATCGAGCAGCGCACGCGCGGTTTTATTCGGCAGCTTGCCCGGCATCTTCTTGTTCACGAAGTGGATCACCTGCTCACGCACCGGCGGTTTGCCAACGGTAGCCGGCGGCGCCTTGGTCTGCTTCTTCGCAAATTTTTTCAGCAGGTCGTGCGCGAAGCGCTGCGCCTTGTAGCCCCAGCCGATCATGACCTGACGGGTGGCATTGATCGTTGCCGGGTCGGTCGCGTTGAGGAAGAACATCGACGCCGTCGTGCCCGGATTGAACGACTTCTTGCCCATCTTGCGCAGCAGATTGCGCATGTTCATCGAGACATCGCCGAAGTCAATATCGACCGGGCACGGGTTCAGGCACTTGTGGCAGACCGTGCAGTGCGCGCCGACATCCTCGAACTCCTCCCAATGGCGGATGGAGACACCGCGACGGGTCTGCTCTTCGTAGAGGAAGGCCTCGATCAGCAGCGAGGTGGCGAGGATCTTGTTACGTGGCGAATAGAGCAGGTTGGCGCGCGGCACGTGCGTCGCGCACACCGGCTTGCACTTACCGCAGCGCAGGCAGTCTTTGACGCTATTGGCGACGGCGCCGATGTCGCTCTGCTGCATGATCAGTGACTCGTGGCCCATCAGGCCAAACGACGGCGTGTAGGCGTTGCGCAGGTCGGCGTTCTCCAGCAGCTTGCCCTTGTTGAAGCGACCTTCAGGATCGATGCGCTGCTTGTACTTGCGGAACTCGCTGATCTCATCCTCGGTGAGGAACTCGAGCTTGGTAATGCCAATGCCGTGCTCGCCCGAGATGACGCCGTTGAGTGTACGTGCCAGCGCCATGATGCGCTCGACGGCAGCGTGCGCATCTTTCAGCATCTGGTAATCGTCGGAATTCACCGGCAGGTTAGTGTGCACGTTGCCGTCACCGGCGTGCATATGCAGCGCAACGAATACACGACCGCGCAACACGCGCTGGTGAATTGCCGAGCATTCGTCGAGCACCGGCTTGAAGGCTGCACCGCCAAAAATCTGCCGCAGCGGCGCACGCAGCTCGGCCTTCCACGACACGCGGATGGTTCGATCCTGCACGATGTCGAAGACGGTGGTGTCCGGCTGCGATGCGAGGCGGGCGTTGATGTCGGCCGTGAGGGTTTCCAGGCCGATCTCGGCCAACCAGTCTGGCGCGTCGGCCAGCTTTGTGTCGAGGTGGGCGAGTAGCCACGACCAGCGCGCCTGTACGCCCTCAAGCAGCCCGATAGCTTCGGCAACGCGGCCCTCGAGCAGCTCGGCCGGCGGTATATCGAGACCTTCGCTGTCGTCGCTCTTGCCGAGCGGGAGATTACCCTTGGCGAAGAAGGCTTTCAGCTCGGCCAGCAGCTTGAGCTTGTTCGACAGCGATAGCTCGATATTGATGCGCTCGATGCCATCGGTGTACTCACCCATACGGTCCAGCGGGATCACGACGTCTTCGTTGATCTTGAAGGCATTGGTGTGACGCGCGATGGCTGCGGTGCGTGCGCGGTCGAGCCAGAATTTTTTCCTCGCTTCGGGGCTGACAGCGACGAAGCCTTCGCCGACACGCGTGTTCGCCAGACGGATGACTTCGGACGTAGCGCGCGCGACGGCATCCTCGTCATCGCCGACGATATCGCCGAACAGCGCCATTTTCGGCAGCACACCGCGCCGCGATTTGGTGGCATAGCCGACCGCACGCAGATAGCGCTCATCGAGATGCTCAAGGCCGGCGAGGATGGCGCCGCCCTTCCTGGTCTCCGCATCCAGATAGTTCTTGATATCGACGATCGACGGTATCGCATCACGCGCCTGGCCGAAGAATTCGAGGCAGACGGTGCGGGCATACTTCGGCATCTTGTGCAGGATCCAGCGCGCCGAGGTGATCAGGCCGTCGGTGCCTTCCTTCTGCACGCCGGGCAGACCGGCGAGGAACTTGTCGGTAACGTCCTTGCCCAGGCCTTCCTTGCGGAATTTGCGGCCTTCGATCTCGAGGATCTCGGTGCGGAAAGGCGCATTCTTGCGACCGCGCTCGGCCGGGTGCGTCCAGTCGAGCCGGAAGCGCGCGACGGGCGTGTCGTGGATTTTGCCGAGGTTGTGATCAAGGCGCGTGACCTCGAGCCAATCTCCGTTCGGGTCCACCATGCGCCAGCTGGCGAGGTTGTCGAGTGCCGTGCCCCACAGCACGGCCTTCTTGCCGCCAGCGTTCATCGCGATGTTGCCGCCGATGCAGGAGGCTTCAGCCGAGGTCGGATCCACAGCGAATACGAAGCCCGCCTTCTCGGCGGCGTCGGATACGCGCTTGGTGACCACGCCGGCACCGGAGTAGATCGTCGCATAGTCGCGATCGACGCCGGGCAGCCGGGTCATCTCGACGTCGCCGAGGTCTTCGAGCTTTTCGGTGTTGATGATGGCTGACAGCGGCGTGAGTGGAATCGCGCCGCCGGTGTAGCCGGTGCCGCCACCACGCGGAATGATGGTGAGGCCGAGCTCGATGCAGCCCTTCACGAGGCCAGCCATCTCGTCTTCGGAATCGGGCGTCAGCACAACGAACGGATACTCAACGCGCCAGTCGGTTGCATCAGTCACGTGGGAGACGCGCGAGAGCCCGTCGAACTTGATGTTGTCAGCGGCGGTGTAGCGGCCAAGCACGCGACGAGTGCGACGGCGCAGCTCCTGCGTCTGCCTGAATTCGGAGGCGAACTCCTCAACCGCCTTGCGCGCCAGCTCGACGAGCGTGCCGACATGTTGCTTACGCTGCCGGATCTCCGGCTCCATGGTCTCATCACCCTCGGCCACCATGCGGCGACCATCAACCTCGTTGAGCCGATGGTAAAGCGCATCAATCAGCGCCTCGCGACGCGAGGGATTATCCAGCAGGTCGTCCTGCAGATAGGGGTTGCGGCGCACGACCCAGATGTCGCCAAGTACTTCGTACAGCATCCGGGCCGAACGACCGGTCTGGCGCAAACTGCGCAGCTGCGTGATCAGGTCCCAGGCGGTATCGCCGAGCAGGCGGATAACGATCTCGCGGTCGGAGAAGGAAGTGTAGTTGTAAGGTATCTCGCGCAGGCGTGACGGCGTGTCGCCTTCGGGAGCGTCGGTAAGCAAAGCTTGGATGTGCGCGGGGGCGTTCATCAGAGGAAAGAGCCTGAGAAGCTAAAGCAGCATTTTAACGTACTGCGATGCACAAGAACCCGTTGAAAGCCCCTCCGATGCGGTGGTTTTCCAACACGTCCCGGGTTCAGATCCAGTCGAGCATGTTGTGCCAGAACGTGTCGGGTACTTCAAGCAAGAGCCAGGTCATTGTCAGGTAGCGCGCGAACTTGCCGAGGGCCATGTAGACCAGGCAGGGCCAGAACGGCATCTTCAGCCAGCCGGCCAGCAC
>CAZESK010000032.1:20991-22542 GCA_964515155.1 uncultured Bifidobacterium sp. | reverse complement strand
GTTGAAGTGCGCGTTCAAGTGGGCAAAAGGCCGTCAATTATAATGAGGCCCCATGACGACTGATTACCTCAGGAAGATACTGACGTCACGCGTGTATGACGTGGCGATCGAGACCCCGCTGGAGCTCGCACAGGCACTGTCGGAGCGCACCGGCAATCGCATCTATTTCAAGCGCGAGGACATGCAAAGCGTGTTCAGCTTCAAGCTGCGCGGCGCGTACAACAAGATGGCCCATCTTACGGACGCGCAGCTCAGGCGCGGCGTCATCTGTGCATCGGCCGGAAATCATGCGCAGGGCGTGGCGCTGTCGGCCGGGGCACTTGGCTGCCGCGCCGTGATCGTGATGCCGACAACGACGCCGGGGCTCAAGATCGAGGCGGTGCGCGCGCGCGGCGGCGAGGTCGTGCTGGCCGGCGACTCGTATTCGGACGCTTACCAGCACGCGCTGGCGCTCGAGAAAAAGCACAAGCTCACCTTCGTCCATCCGTTCGACGATCCGGACGTGATCGCCGGGCAGGGAACGATCGGCATGGAGATCCTGCGCCAGCATGCAGGACCGATCGACGCCGTGTTCGTCGCCATTGGCGGTGGCGGCCTGATCGCCGGCGTCGGCGCTTACATCAAAGCGGTGCGGCCCGAGATCCGTGTGATCGGTGTGCAAACCACCGACTCGGATGCGATGGCGCGCTCGCTGGCCGCTGGTCGCCGCGTGACACTGACCGACGTCGGTCTGTTCTCGGACGGTACCGCGGTTAAACAGGTTGGCGAGGAAACCTTCCGGATCGCAAAAGAGGTCATCGACGAGATCATCCTGGTCGATACCGATGCCGTCTGCGCGGCGATCAAGGATGTGTTCACCGATACCCGCAGCATCCTCGAACCGGCCGGCGCACTCGCCGTTGCCGGTGCCAAAGCCTATGTCGAACGCGCGGCGAAATCGCGCAAGCCGGTGCGTGAGCAGACGCTGGTGGCCATTGCCTGCGGCGCGAACATGAATTTCGATCGTCTGCGCTTCGTGGCCGAGCGTGCCGATACGGGCGAGGCGCGCGAAGCGGTGTTCGCCGTGACCATTCCCGAGGAGCGCGGCAGCTTCAAGCGCTTCTGCCAGCTGGTGGGCGCGCGTGCCGTGACCGAGTTCAATTACCGCATCAGCGCCGAGAGCGAGGCGCATGTGTTCGTCGGCCTGCAGGTAGCCGACCGCGACGAGCCGGACAAGATCAGCAAGCTATTCCGGAAGCACGGCTTCAAGACGCTGGACCTCACCCATGACGAACTGGCGAAGCTGCACATCCGGCATCTGGTCGGCGGCAAGAGCCCGCTCGCGCGCGACGAGATTCTGTACCGCTTCGAGTTTCCTGAGCGTCCGGGCGCGCTGATGCGTTTCCTCGACAGCATGGCACCGAACTGGAACATCAGCCTGTTCCACTATCGCAGCCAGGGCGGGGATGTTGGCCGGGTACTGGTGGGGCTGCAGGTACCGAAAAACGAGATGAGGGACTTCCGTGCGTTCCTGTCCACGCTCGGGTATCGCGCATGGGATGAGAGCGGGAA
>CAZESK010000032.1:0-20891 GCA_964515155.1 uncultured Bifidobacterium sp. | reverse complement strand
CCGAACATCGTCGAGTCGAAATCGATGAAGCTGTATTTCAACTCGCTGAACCAGGCCCGCATCGCCGGCCCCGATGCACTGCTCGAACTGCTGCGCGCCGACCTGTCGGCCGCCTTCGGTGGCGCCATCAGCATCAAGCTCACGCTGGCCGAAGACTTCGACAAGCTGCAAATGGGCGAACTTGACGGGCTGCTGCTGGACCGGCTCGACGTGGAGTTCGACCGCTACCAGCCCGACCCCTCGCTGCTGACCACCCACCTCGACGAGGCGCCGGTCGAGGAGACGCTGGTGTCCCACTTGCTGAAGTCGAACTGCCTCGTGACCAACCAGCCGGACTGGGCCAGTGTGCAAATCCGTTATGTCGGTAATCCGATCAACCAGGAGGGCCTGCTGCGCTATCTGGTGGGCTTCCGCTCGCACCAGGAATTCCATGAGCAGTGCGTCGAGCGCATCTTCACGGACCTATTGCGCCAGTGCAGCCCAACGAAATTGTTCGTGGCTGCGCGCTACACGCGCCGCGGCGGCATCGATATCAACCCGTGGCGCAGCAATTTCTCGCTGACGACCATGCCAGGCAACCGCAGGAACGCGCGGCAATGACAGGGCACAACCCGGTTTCAACGGTTCGCAACGGCCCGCGCCAAAGCAATTGCTATTGAACCCGGGCAGGTATAGATTGACCGCCCTGACATACCCTGACACGAACGACCCGAGGGCCGCTCAGATGAACGCGCCGCAACCTTGGAGACATTTCTTCGCCGCGGATCGGGAAAACTCCTATAATTCCCGGCGGCGGCTAAATTGTGCAATGCATCATGACTCATTTCAGTCAAATTCTTCCAGCAGCGAATATCGTCCTTGACCTCGAATGCTCGAGCAAAAAACGGGCGTTCGAACAGGCCGGACTGATCTTCGAAAACAACTGCGGCATTGCCCGCTCGACGGTGTCGGACAACCTGTTCGCGCGCGAGCGCCTCGGTTCGACCGGTCTCGGCCACGGCGTGGCCGTCCCCCACGGCCGCATTCGCGGGCTCAAGGCGCCGCTGGCAGCCTTCGTCCGGCTGGCCGAGCCGATACCCTTCGAATCGCCGGATGGCGAGCCGGTGAAACTGCTGATTTTCTTGCTGATCCCGGATAACGTCACGCAGCAGCATCTGGAAATCCTCTCCGAGATCGCCACGATGTTTTCCGACAAATCCTTCCGTGCGGCCATGTCCGAAGAGCCCGACCCTGCCCTGCTGCATACCCGCCTCGTTAACTGGCAGCCATCCGAGCACAGCGCCGCCTGAGCATGCCGTCGAACGTTCCCCTGTCGATCCAGCAGCTATTCGATGACAATCTCGAGTCGCTGCGGCTGGGCTGGCTGGCGGGCCATTCTGGCAATGGGCGGGTCATCTACGGCGATGCGGCGTCGGCCGCCGACCAGGTCGGCCACCTGAACCTGATTCACCCGGGACGCATCCAGGTCTTCGGCCAGCAAGAGCATGACTACCTGCTGCGCATTTCCGAGAACAGCCGTGCTTTCCAGGCGCGCGAACTGGTCGCCGGCGAGCCGCCGGCCTTCATCATCGCGCAGTCGCTCGAGCCGCATCCGTACATAGTACAAGTCTGCGACAAGCACAATATCCCGCTGCTCACCACGCCACTGCCAGCGGCGCAAGTGATTGACTTCCTGCGCGTCTACCTGTCAAAGAGGCTGGCCTCGCGCGTGACCATGCATGGCGTGTTCATGGATGTGCTCGGCGTGGGCGTGCTGATCACTGGCGAATCGGGCCTGGGCAAGAGCGAACTCGGGCTGGAACTGATCTCGCGTAACCACGGCCTCGTCGCGGATGACGCCGTGGAGTTCTCTCGCATCGCGCCGAACATGATCGAAGGCCGTTGCCCGCCGCTGCTGCAAAACCTGCTCGAAGTGCGCGGCCTCGGCCTGCTCGACATTAAAACCATCTTTGGCGAGACCGCCGTGCGCCGCAAGATGCGCCTGAAGCTGATTGTCCATCTCGTGCGGCGCAAGACGCTGGAAGAAAACTACGAAAGGCTGCCGCTGAACCAGCAGGCACAGGAAGTGCTCGGCCTGCCGATCCGCAAAGTGGTCATCCCGGTCGAGGCCGGCCGCAACATCGCGGTGCTGCTCGAAGCCGCGGTGCGCAACACCATCCTCCAGATGCGCGGCATCGATACGCTGGCCAATTTCATGGAGCGCCAGCAACGCGCGATGGACGAAGAGTAGCCGGCATGGCGCAGCCTGCGATATTGAGCTTTCCGTTATGATGCGGCCATGCGCCTCATCCTCCTCACCGGCATTTCAGGCTCCGGCAAATCCGTCGGCCTGAATGCACTCGAAGACGCCGGATACTTCTGCGTCGATAACCTGCCACCCTCTTTACTGCGCGCGCTTGTCGATACTCGCCAGCTCGA
Organism: uncultured Bifidobacterium sp.; assembly: GCA_964515155.1. Lineage (GTDB taxonomy): Bacteria > Pseudomonadota > Gammaproteobacteria > Burkholderiales > Burkholderiaceae_D > Pernthalerella. The sequence continues at coordinate 18,473 of CAZESK010000032.1, read as the reverse complement.
AGGCGCGAAAAAGCTTGCGGTGGCTGTCGATGCCCGCAGCGCGCACTCGCTGTCCGAATTGCCCGAGGCAATCAACCAGCTCAAGACGCAGGGACATCATGTTGATGTGATCTTCCTGACCGCGAAGACCGAATCGCTGATCAACCGCTTTTCCGAGACACGACGCAGCCACCCGCTGTCGCACCGGATCGCGCCCGATGCGCCCCAGCCCGGCACACTGACCCTGCTCGAATGCCTGCAGCAGGAACGCGAGATGCTGTCAGCAATCGAAGGCCTGGGACACCAGATCGATACCTCAGGCCTGTCGGCCAACCAATTGCGTGCATGGATACGGGAGCTGATCCAGACCGAGCAGCAGGCGCCGCTGTCGCTGCTATTCGAATCTTTCGCGTTCAAGTTCGGCGTACCGCTCGATGCTGATCTCGTTTTTGACGTGCGGGTGGTGCCGAATCCGTTCTACGACAAGCAACTGCGGCCGCTGAACGGCAAGGATCAGCCCGTGATCGATTTTTTGAGCGCGCAAGCCGACGCGGTAGCGCTGCTGGCCGACATTCGCGGCTTCATTGAACGCTGGCTGCCTGCCTTCCAGCGCGACAGCCGCAGCTACCTCACCGTGGCCATCGGCTGCACCGGCGGACAGCATCGCTCGGTATTCATGGTCGAGCAACTGGCTGCGCATTTTCGGGATCATGCGCGCGTGCTGGTACGCCACCGCGAACTCGACTGAGACACGCATGGATAACGCTGCCTGGATTCCGCTGTTCCCCCTCAAGACGGTGCTGTTTCCGGACGGCGTGCTGCCGCTGCGGGTATTTGAAACGCGCTACGTGGATATGGTCCGAGCCTGCATGAAAGCCGACGCGCCCTTCGGCGTGGTCGCCATACGCACCGGCACCGAAGTGGGCGCTGCAGCCGAGCCGCACACGGTAGGCACATTCGCGCATATTGTCGACTGGGACATGGCCGACCTCGGCGTGCTGCTGCTGAACACACGCGGTGGCCAGCGCTTTCGTATTCTTGAGACGAGAACCCAGCCGAACCAGCTGATCGAGGCACGCACCGAAGCGGTACCCGACGCACGGGTCGCCGACGACACAACCGACGATGGCGACACGACGCTGCCCATGTGCGCGAATGTGCTGCGGGTTGTCATCGATGAACTGACGCAGCGCGCACGCGAGGATGACGATGAGGGCTTCATCAGCCCCTTCCCCGAGCCCTACCGCCTCGACGACGCGGGCTGGGTCGCCAACCGCTGGAGCGAGATGCTGCCGATCCCGCTCGATGAAAAACAGCACTTGCTCGAGATGCCGGATCCGGCAAGCCGCTTGGAAAAAGTAGCGCAGTATCTGCAGGAGAACGGGGTCATCTGAAACAGCGCGTGCGCCGCACTGGGTATTCAGAGCCCGTCAAGCAGCTTCCTCACCGGCGCCGGCAGCCCCGCCTTCGCTACCGCCTCGGCGTCATACCAGCCGTAGCCAGCCTGTGCGGCACGGGCATGTCGCGCGGCGAGCACAACCCGCAGCGGAATGACCTGCAGCCGATAATGCGTAAAGGCATGGACGAATTCCGGCAGCGGATCGACCGAGCGCAACTCGCCGAAGCCCGCCAGCGCCAGCCTCACCGCGTCTGCCCGGGCGTCGTCGCTATCATCACCACCGACGCCGAGGCGATCGAGCTCGGGCAGCGACAGCAGCCCGCCCCAGATGCCGGACGGCGGCCGCTGCTCCAGCAGTAACTCGCCCTCATGCAGCACGACCAGCATCACCGTCGATCGCTGCGGCACGACCTTTTTCGGCTTGCGCGCTGGCAGCTCGGCGGTGCGACCGGTCGAGTGCGCAATGCAGCGCGACTGCATCGGGCAGTCGGCGCAGCGCGGCCGGCTGCGCGTGCACAGCGTCGCACCCAGATCCATCAATCCCTGCGTATAGGCTTCGATATCGCGCTCCGGCAGCAGTGCAGCCGCGTGCTCCCAAAGCAGCCTCTCGACTCCCGCCTGCCCAGGAAAACCGTCGATGCCAAACACACGACAAAAGACACGCTTGACATTGCCATCGAGGATGGCTGCGCGCGCACCGTAGGCGAAGGCAGCAATGGCTGCCGCCGTCGACTGGCCGATGCCGGGCAGCTCGGCCAATTGCGTCACCGCCGATGGAAAGCGGCCGCCATGGCGCTCGACCACGGCCTGCGCGCAGCGGTGAAGGTTGCGCGCACGCGTGTAGTAGCCAAGCCCCGCCCACAGCGCCATCACCTCATCGACCGGTGCAGCAGCCAGTGCGGCCACATCGGGGAAACGCTGCAGGAAGCGGTGATAGTAGGGAATGACCGTTGCCACCTGCGTCTGCTGCAGCATGATCTCCGAGAGCCAAATACGATAGGCATCGCGCGTTTTCTGCCATGGCAGCTGGTGCCGTCCGTGCTGCTTCTGCCAGGCGATGAGTTGCTCGGCGAACGAGATATCGGCCACGGGTGTGGCGGCCTGGACGAGCCGCTTCATCGCTGGCAGCGAACGCAATAGAAGGTCGAGCGCTGACCCTGTACGATACGGCGCACGGCCGTGCCGCACTGTCGGCACGCCTGGCCCTCGCGATCGTAGACAAAATAACTCTGCTGGAAATAGCCCGAGGCGCCATCGGCACCGATGAAATCGCGCAGCGTGCTGCCACCCTGCTCGATCGCCGCCGCGAGAATGCGCTGTATCGCACGCGCCAGCCGTGCGTAGCGATCAAGAGAGATCCGTCTTGCCGCCGTATTCGGATGAATGCCGGCCTCGAACAGGCTCTCGCACGCATAGATATTGCCAACACCGACCACAATATTGCCAGCCAGTAGTACCTGCTTGATGGCCGCGCTGCGCGTGCGCGTGCCACGGTGAAGCTGCTGCGCGAGATCGTCGCGGCCGAGCGGCTCCACGCCCAGGCCGCGCAGCAACAGGTGGCTTTCAACATCACCCTCCTCATTGCCGTGCCAGAGCACGGCACCGAAGCGGCGCGGGTCGGTAAAGCGCATTAACTGCTCACCGAATATGAGATCGACATGGTCATGCTTTTGCGGCGGGTGGCCGGCCGGTAGCACCCGCAGGTGTCCGGACATGCCGAGGTGCACGATGAGACTGCCATGATCAAACGCCAGTAACAGGTACTTCCCACGGCGGGTGGTAGCACGCAGCGTTTGCCCCTCCAGCAAAGCAGGCAGTGCCGGCGGAAAGGGCCAGCGCAGGCCGTCCCGGCGCAGCACGACGCCGGTCACCGTGCGGCCTTCGACATGGGGAGCGATCCCGCGGCGGGTTACTTCGACTTCGGGCAATTCAGGCATGCGGGCAGACCAACGGCAAGGCGGGTGGTGATGGGCGGAGACCGGCGGGGCGGCACCGGCAGCTTTCGTCGTAAAATCAGATCCAGGCCAGCTCACAGGGCAGCTTTGCCGGAACCGTCGCGGACCATCCGCTCAGGAATGTCTCTTGAAAACTTTGTCGACCATTTTAACGCTGTCCACGCTGCTCGCGTCGGCTGGCATCGTGCAGGCCGCACCGCAAGCGCCGGTCTCCCCTGCTGCCTCCGAGGAGGCGCCGCCAGGCACACTGCCGAGCGCGCTACCGAATGCCCTGCCCAACGCGCGGCTGACGGGCGAGGTCATGTACAAGTACCTGGCCGCCGAACTCGCGTTCCAGCGTGGCGAGGCCTTCGCGGCCTACGCCACCATGATGTCGGTGGCGCGCAGCACCAGCGATCCGCGACTGGCGCGGCGTGCTGTCGAGTTTGCTGTGGCCGGTTCGCTGTCAGCCGAGTCCCTGAAAGCGGCGACGCTATGGCGCGAACTGGCACCGCAATCGGAAGAGGCGGCGCAGGCGCTGCTCGGCCTGCAGATAGCCAATGGCCGTCTTGATGAAGCCCGGCAGTCGCTGGCCCGGCAATTGGCGGCAGCCACACCGGCGACGCTGCCGACCGTCATCATGAATATGCAACGCCAGCTGGCACGCGTGCAGGACCGCAACCGCAGCATGGCGCTCATGCGCGAGCTGCTCGAACCCTACCGCGACTCGGTCGATGCACAACTGACGCTGGCGCAAATCGCCATGGTTGGCGGCGACCGGACGACCGCACTGCGCGAGGCACGCGACGCACTGGCCCGGCACCCGAAGTCGGAGCTCGCGGCACTGACGCTGGCCCAGATCGTCGACAACAAGACCGAGTCAGCTCAGGTCCTGTCGGACTTCCTGAAAAAAAATCCGAAGGCACGCGAAGTGCGGCTCGCCTACTCGCGCATGCTGTTCGAGCAGAACCGGCTGGCTGATGCGAAAAAAGAGTTCCAGACGCTGCTGCAGCAATTCCCGAATGACCAGACGGCACTCTACGCAGCCGGTCTGCTCGCGGCGCAGATGAACGACCTGAAGGATGCCGAGACCTACCTGTCTTCCTACATCCGCACGCTGAACGGACGGCCCGACCGCGAGCGTGACTCGACGCAGGCGTTGATGGTGCTGTCGCAAATTGCCGAGCAGCGCGACGACATCCCCGGCGCACTGAAGTGGCTGGAGATGATTGACAGCAGCGTGCAGGGTACCTATTTGGGCGCGACGCTCAAACGCGCGCAGCTGACGGCGAAAAGCGGTCAGTTCGATGCCGCGCGCGCCATACTCAGCGGCGCGGAGATCGGCAGCGAGGACGAGCGCGTGAAGCTGATCATCGGCGAATCGCAGCTGCTGCGCGACGCTGGCCGCCTGCCCGATGCGCTGCGACTGATCGATGAGGCACTCGGCCAGTACGTGGACAATATCGATCTGCTCTACGAGCACGCGATGCTGGCCGAAAAAGCCGGGCAGTTCGACCTGATGGAGCGCCAGCTGCGCGAGGTCATGCGCATCGCACCGGAGAACCAGCATGCGTACAACGCGCTGGGCTACTCACTGGCCGACCGCAACACCCGACTGCCGGAAGCCTACGACCTGATCCGCAAAGCGGTCTCGCTCGCACCGGAAGATCCGTACATCATGGACAGCCTGGGCTGGGTAGAATTCCGCCTCGGTCGCCTTGAGCAGGCCGAGGCCATACTGCGCCGCGCGTACGAGATCAAGGCTGATCCGGAGATCGCCGCGCATCTCGGCGAGGTGCTGTGGGTGCTGGGCCGCGAGGACGAGGCGAAGAAGCTCTGGCGCAACGCGAACGCGAAAGACCCGCGCAACGAAACCCTCAAGGGGACACTGCAGCGCCTGCAGGTGAAGCTCTGAACCTACGCTTGAACGCGGTCTCGCGCCGCTCTTTCCTGCTCCTCGGGCTGGCTGGGGTACTGAGCGGCTGCGCCAGCGTGACGCCACCCACCGGCGAGCGCGCCTACCAGGACACCGTCACCCTGACCGGCCGCTTGTCGGTGCGCTACCCGCAAGACGGCCAGTCGCAGTCCATACAAGGCAAGTTCCTGTGGTCGCAGCGGCGCGACGCGACGACAATTGAACTGTACTCGCCGCTGGGGCAGACACTGGCCCGCATCGCGATCGAACCGGGTCGCGCAACCCTCGAAGCCGCACGCGGCGGCAAAGTAGCGGCCACCGCCGACGCCCTGACCGAAGAAACCTTTGGCTGGCCACTACCGGTGGACGGTCTGCGCTACTGGCTGCAAGGCTTCGTGCGCTCGGGTGAGCGTACGCTGGTCGCGGCAACCCCGGAGGGACCCGACAGCTTTCGCAGCGATGGCTGGCGTATCCGGGTCGCGAGCTGGCAGCAGGCCGGTACTGTCAGCCTGCCCAAGCGCATCGATCTCGAGCGCGATCACCTTTCGGGCGGCGCGATCGCGCTGCGGCTCGTCATCGACGAATGGCGCAGCGGGGAGTGAGCATGATGCGCCACCTACATGACTGTGTTGCGCCGGCCAAGCTGAACCTGTTCCTGCACGTGACAGGCCGCCGGAATGACGGCTATCACCTGCTGCAATCGGTATTCCAGCTGATCGACCTGCATGACGTGCTGCACTTCGACCTGCGCGACGATAGGGTGATCGTGCGCAGCACCGAGGTCGCCGGCGTGCCGGCCGAGACCGACCTGATGGTTCGCGCCGCGCGCCTGCTGAAGGAGACCGCCGCAGCGCGTGGCATCGAGGTGCCGGGCGTGAGCATCGCGATCGAGAAGCGCTTGCCCATGGGCGGCGGCATCGGCGGCGGGTCATCCGACGCGGCCACGACGCTGATCGCCCTCAACCACCTGTGGGGCACCGGCTTCACGCGCCCGGAGCTGATGCAGCTGGGCGTGCGACTGGGGGCGGACGTGCCTTTTTTCCTGCTGGGCAGGAATGCCTTTGTCGAGGGCATTGGCGAGCGCCTCACACCCATGGCCACGCCTGCGACCTGGTTCGTCGTGATCCACCCGGGTGTATCGGTGCCGACCCCGACCATCTTCGCGGCCCCCGAATTGACACGAGACACCAAAGCCGTCACAATAGCGGACTTTTCCAAGTGCCTTCCCGGGTTTGGAAAAAACGATTTGCAAGCGGTTGCCGCCCGCGCATTCCCGCCCGTCGCAGACGCCCTCGAATGGCTGTCGGATGTTGGCGATGCGCGGATGACCGGCTCCGGCGCTTGTGTCTTTGCCGCCTTCCCTTCCGAGACGGAAGCCGACGCGGTGCTCATGACGGTGCCTTCACAGTGGCGCGCATGGAAGACCAGGACGCTTGATGCCCACCCGATGGCGACGCTGCTGCAAACGTGATCGCGAATTCGTCCGGCCGATCGGCCGGACAACAGGTAGCGTAGGGGAATCGCCAAGTTGGTTAAGGCACCGGATTTTGATTCCGGCATTCCAAGGTTCGAATCCTTGTTCCCCTGCCAGTGAGTCTGGCCTGCAGGCATGCTGCGGGCCTCGTTAAACAAAGCGCAACACGTCATTCAAAGCCGCCAACGCAGGGTCGTCGACCGGTGCTGGCGGCTTTTGCAACTCTTACGTGAGTCAGGAACCATGGTCCACGAGAACCTGATGGTGTTCACCGGGACGGCAACCCCGGACCTCGCCGCCGGCGTTGCCCAGCAACTAGGTATGCCGCTGGGCAAGGCCGTCGTTTCTCGTTTTTCCGACGGCGAGATCGTGGTCGAGATCAACGAGAACGTCCGGGGGAAGGATGTGTTCGTGTTGCAGTCGACCTGCGCCCCGACCAACGACAACCTGATGGAAATCATGCTGATGGTTGATGCGCTCAAGCGCGCATCGGCCGGCCGCATTACCGCCGTGCTCCCGTACTACGGCTATGCGAGGCAAGACCGCCGCCCGCGCTCGGCGCGTGTGGCGATCTCGGCCAAGGTCGTTGCCAACATGCTGCAGGACGTTGGCGTCGAACGCGTGCTGATCATGGACTTGCACGCGGACCAGATCCAGGGCTTCTTCGACATCCCCGTGGACAACATCTACGCCTCGCCGGTGCTGCTGGAAGATCTGGTCAAGAAGAACTACGAAGACCTGCTGGTGGTGTCGCCTGACGTGGGCGGTGTGGTGCGGGCACGGGCGCTCGCCAAGAGGCTCAACTGCGACCTCGCCATCATCGACAAGCGCCGCCCGAAGGCGAACGTGTCCGAAGTCATGCACATCATCGGCGAGGTGGACGGCCGCAACTGCGTGATCATGGATGACATGGTCGATACCGCAGGCACGCTGACCAAGGCGGCTGAGGTGCTCAAGGAGCGGGGCGCGAAAAAGGTCGTCGCCTACTGCACGCACCCGGTGCTGTCCGGCCCGGCGATCAAGCGCATCGAAGATTCGCCGCTGGACGAACTGGTCGTCACGGATACCATTCCGCTGTCGGTCGAGGCACGCGCCTGCAGCAAGATCCGCCAGCTGACCTGTGCGCCGCTGCTGGCTGAAACTATCCGCCGCATCAGCAAGGGTGATTCAGTGATGTCGCTGTTCGCCGAGGACGAGGCCGGCGGCTGATACGTATTCCAGGGTGACGGCATCGGCCGGCGCCCTGTTTCAGGTCCCCTGGTCGCGGGGGACACAACCTCAGGGCACCAGCCCATTACAGGAGTAGTCATGGAAGTTATTGCATTCCCACGTACCGAGCAGGGGTCCGGAGCGAGCCGCCGCCTGCGCCGTGCGGGCCAGACCCCCGGCATCATCTATGGTGGCACCGAGGCCCCGGTCAACGTCGCCCTCGATCACAACGCGCTGTTCCATGCGCTGAAGAAGGAAGCCTTCCACTCGTCGATCCTCGACATGAAGGTCGGCGAGAAATCGGAAAAGGTCGTCCTGCGCGACTTCCAGATGCACGCTTTCAAGCAACTCGTGCTGCACGTTGATTTCCAGCGTGTCGATCCGAACCAGAAGCTGCACGTCAAGGTGCCGCTGCACTTCGTCAACAGCGAGATCTCGCCGGTCGTCAAGCTGTCGGGCGGTGTCATCAGCCACGTGCTCAACGAGCTCGACGTGAGCTGCCTGCCCAAGGATCTGCCGGAGTTCATCGAAGTCGATCTGTCGGGCATGACCGAAGGCGGCTCTTTCCACGTATCCGACCTGAAGTTGCCGGCCGGCGTCACCGCCGTTCATGCCAAGGACAACCCGACCATTGCTACCGCGACGATTCCGCGCGGCGCCAAGTCGGACACCACCGAAGGCGAAGAGAAGAAGTAAACCGCTTGCCGGTACGAGGAAGCCCGTCCCCGCGACGGGCTTTTTTTCGTCCGGCGGATTTATCCGATAATCCGCATTTTCTTCATCGTCCGCCATGCCCAGCGCACCTATTCGCCTCATCGTCGGCCTCGGCAATCCCGGCCCCGACTATGCTGCCACACGTCACAATGCCGGCTTCTGGCTGGTCGACCACCTCGCGCGCGGTGATCTGCGCAAAGAAGCCCGTTTCAACGCGCTGGCTGCCAAAACCAGAATCGCAGGCCATGAGGTCTGGCTGCTTGAGCCGCAGACCTACATGAACCGCTCGGGCCAGTCAGTCGGTGCGATCGCACGCTTCTTCAAGATCACCCCGGAGGAAATCCTGGTCGTACACGACGAGCTCGACCTGCCGCCCGGTGCGGCCAGGATAAAGAAAGGCGGATCCTCCGGCGGACATAACGGGCTCAAAGACATTACCGCGGCCGTCGGCACCCAGGATTACTGGCGGCTGCGCGTCGGCATCGGCCATCCGCGCGAACTGAAGCTGCAGCAGCCCGTGGTCGATTTCGTGCTGCACCGGCCGCGTGCAGAAGAGCAGTCGCTCATCGATGAGGCCATCGACCGATCTTTGTCGATCATTCCGCTGCTCTGCGAGGGACGCCACGAGCAGGCCATGATGGAACTCCACACCGACAAGAAGCCAGGCGCCACCGCCTGAATCCATCCCCAGCCTGCCTCGGAACTACCCGCCCGGCGCGGGCGACAATGCCGTCCGGCCGAGGCAGGAATGACCATCCCGGGAAGCTGCCACCGGGATTAATCGTCATGTCATTGAGCACGGATCAATGTTACTTGTATACGTAATGGAAAAATGCGCAATGCATCGAGTACGATTCGTCGAAGCGGGATAGGGACATCGTCAGTGATTAACTATCCAGCTATTGAAAAAGTTTCCGTAGTTTAATTTCATTGGAAATAAACCATTTAAATCAATAGGTTGAACTTATTTCCTCGGCCCTTCAGGGATTAATACCATAGTGCTAATAATCCGTTATAATCAATTCATTGCCGGATGTTTGCAGTTTGCAGTGCTTCTTCGCCGGCAGAACTTTCAACCATGGGGATGATGATGACCACGTACAAGGAATTGCAAAGCCAGATTGAGAAACTGCAAAAGGAAGCCGAGCAAGCGCGAAAGAATGAGCTGGCCAATGCCATTGCGGATATTCACGCAAAAATGAAGGAATACGGTCTTTCACCGGAAGACCTGGGCTTTGGCGGCGCAGGCAAGCGCAAGGCAGTGAAAACCGTGCGCCGCCCGGTGGCACCGAAGTACCGCAATAACGCCACCGGCGAGACCTGGAGCGGCCGCGGCAAACCACCGAAGTGGATGGCCGGCCGCGATAAGGCCCAGTTCCTGATCCCGCACTAAGCAGCCAACCTCGGGAAGCTGCGTCAGGACCGAGCGGCACACTGCTAAAGAAGCCGCCCTGCAGGGGCGGCTTCTTTTATTGGCGACGCCATGCGCGCAGCGGCAGCAACACAGCCCCCAGCATGATGCGCAGGTCGGTCAACCCACTGCGCTGATCCAGATAACGCTGCGCATAATCCAGCCGTATTGGCAGAACCTGCTCGACATAGGCGGTCTCCAGCGCATCGCCTTCCAGGCCCTCAAGCATTTTCTGCTCGTCACGAAACTCAATGGTCGACAGATCGAGCAGACCCGGTTTCACCGACAGCACGCGCTTGCGTATCTCGGTCGGATAACAGCCGACATAGCGCGGCATTTCGGCGCGCGGCCCGACCATCGAAAAATCGCCCTTGAGCACATTGAGCAGCAGGGGCCAGCGCGCCAGGCCGGTTTTACGCAGCACGGCGCCCACGCGCGTGACCTGCTCGCCCTGACAGCCGCCCACGGTTTCCATGGCATCCGGCTCAGCGATCGCGGTACGGAATTCATGCACCTTGATCATGCGGCCGTTGCGGCCCACGCGATGCGGACGCGCCAGCACGGGGCCGGCACTGTCAAGGCGGATCAGCACAGCAATCAGCAGGCAAAGTGGCGCGGACAACAACAACAGGGCAGATGCGAGCAACAGGTCGGCGGTTCGTTTCATGATGCACTAAGCCAAATCAAGGTCGTACATAATAAACAAGTTTCGAATCATTACCGGCTTGACGTCCTCCCAGGCGCATGCCACTGTGACCGCCATCACATCGGCAGATTACTCGCAAGCACTACAATCCGCGAAAAACTTCATATATGCACCGCCGGGAGCCGTCCCCGGTGCATGTAACGACCGGCCAGCAAGAGAACCCCACCCGCCATGCCCATTGCAACCACTCGCGTCTCCATCCAGTCGCACCGAAGGCTCTCCAGGCTCGTGCTCGCCCTGCTCGTCGCAGGCGTAACCGCGCCCGTCCACGCGCTCAGCCTCTCCCGCGCCTATCAGGCTGCACTGGAGAATGACCCTGTTTACCGCGGGGCACGATTTGATCGAGCTGCCGGCGAAGAGTTCGAAGCCATCGGGCGCGCCGCCCTGCTGCCCAGCGCAGGTCTGTCTTACAACTACAGCAAGAACGACGCGGATCGCACCATCACGCTCGCCAACGGCAACCGGCAAAGGGATAACCCACAGTACGACAGCCGCGTGATGAGCCTCTCCGTGCGCCAACCCCTGCTCAATCTGGAGGCATGGCAGCGCTACCGCGGTGGACAGGCCCAGACCAATTACAGCGAGGCCAAGTTCAGCGGGACCGGGCAAGAGCTGATCCTGAGGCTCACCACGGCCTACCTCGAAGCGCTGCTGGCAGCGGATCAGTTGCGCCTTGCCACGGCTCAGCGCGATGCGTATGAGGAGAACCAGCAGGCCAACCAGCGCATGCTCGAGAAAGGCGCCGGCACCCGTACCGACATGCTCGAGACCCGGGCGCGCTACGAACTTGCGCTCGCACTGGTCGCCGAGGCCGAGAATCAGGTCGCCAACAAGCGCAACGAGCTCGCAGTGATCATCGGCATGGAGCCGGGCGCGCTGGATATCCTCGCAGGCAGTCTGCCCAACCTGCCGCTGATACCCGCTTCGCTTCCCGAATGGGAGCGGCTGGCACGTGAGCGCAGCCCTGACATCCGCGCCCAGCAGCACTCGGTCGACTATGCCGAGGCCGAGGCAAAGCGCACCCGTGCCGGCCACTACCCCCGAGTCGACCTGGTGGCTTCGCATAACCGAAACACCGCAGACTCGCTCTTCACTTTCAACCAGCAATCGACCATCAACTCGGTCGGCGTGCAGATGTCGGTGCCGCTCTACAGCGGCGGAGGTGTGGACGCCCAGACGCGGCAAGCGGCTGCGCGGTTATCTTCGGCACGCGCCGAGCTCGACACCATCACGCAGAAGGTGCTCGTCGAGGTTCGCCGGCAGTACCAGCAACTGCTCAGCAGCCAGGTACGAATGCAGGCCATGGAGCAAGCCGAGCGTTCGGCAGCCGAAGCCGTCGAGGCGACCCGCAAGAGCGTCGCCGGAGGACAACGTGTCAATCTAGACATCCTGACCGCGCTCCAGCAGCTGTATGTCACCCGCCGCGACCTCAGTGAGGCCAGGCATGGCCACCTGCTGGCCTACCTGCGCCTGCATGCCGCGGCCGGCATGCTCGACGCCGAGAGGCTCGACACGATCGCTCCCTATTTCCGTCCAGCAGAGTGAACCGCGCTCCCAAACACGACGCGGCCGCTGTCGAACACACTCCCGCCGGCACGCTGGTGAACGAGCCCCTGGTCATTCCGCTCGACACCACCGTCGAGCTGTCCGCGCAGCTCACACAACTGCAAAGCGCATTTGCCGAGGTGTGCAACGCCATCGCCCCCGTTGTGCGCGAGACGCGCTGCTGGAACCGGGTCGCACTGCACCATCTCGTCTACCGCGGACTTCGCGAGCGCTTTCCGCAGATGGGCTCGCAGATGGTCTGCAATGCGATCTATTCCGTCTCGCGCACCTGCCGGGTGCTATTCCAGAGCCCGGCCAGCCCGTTCAACCTCGCCAGGCTCGGGGAGAGGCCGCTGCCGCGCCTGCATTTCGCGCCCAGCGCGCAGGTCTACTTTGATCGCCACACGCTGAGCATCCGCGGCGGTGTCGTCTCGATGTACACGCTCGACGGAAGAATCCGTTTCCGGCTCAGCATCAGCCCGGCTGACGAACTGCGCTTCCAGCAGGAGAAACTGCGGGAAATTGTCCTCTCCAGCGACGGCCGTCAGCACCGACTGAGTTTCCTGTTCGCCCAGCGCGACGATGCGACCGGCACATCCACCGACGGTACGCTGCCTGAATATGTGACGCTGCTCGACGAGAGCGGTACCAACACCCCTGACCCGATGGGAGAAGCTGCATGACACCCAACTCGCCGAACCCGGCCAACCCGCAAGCGCCAGCGGTGCTGCGAACTGCCATTCGCGCGGAGATGCCGATCTACCGCAAGGCCATCGGCTTTAGCCTGGTCACCAGCTTGCTGGTATTGGCGCCGACCATCTTCATGCTCGAAGTCTACGATCGCGTCCTCAATAGCCGCAGCAGTACCACGCTGCTGTCACTGCTGGCCTGCGTCATCGGCATCTACGTATTGATGGAAGTACTGGAAATGCTGCGCGGGCGCCTGCTGCAGCAAGCTGGCTGGCGCGTCGATGCTACCCTGCGCGAAAAACTGCATGACGCCACGTTCAATGCCAGCGTTCGTCACGGCGCAGCCAGCATCCAGCCCTTCACTGACCTGCGCACGGTGCGCGAATTCATTGCCTCGCCGGCGGTCACTGCCGCGCTCGATGCGCCCTCGTCTCTGATCTTTCTCGTGCTGGTCACGCTCATCAGCCCGTGGCTGGGCGCCGTCGCACTGCTCGGCGCCATCGTTCAGGTGGTCATCGGGGTCAGTACTGAGCGCAAGACCATGCCGGTGCTCACCGAAGCGAATAAAGCCGCGATTGGTGCGCAGAACTTCGCCAGCGGTCTGTTGCGCAATGCCCAAGTCATCACAGCCATGGGGATGAAGGACAGCATCTACCAACGCTGGATCGCACGCCAGCGAGCATTCCTCACACTGCAAGCCAACGCATCCGACACCGCAGGCGGCAACTCCGCTGTCTCCAAATTCATCCAGACGATGCAGGGCTCGCTCATCCTCGGACTCTCCTGCTGGCTGACCGTCAAGGGCATGCTGCTGGGTGGGGGTGGCATGATGATCGTCGCCTCTACCCTCGGCGGGCGCGTGCTGACCCCGCTGGTGCAACTGGTGGCGCAATGGCGGACGGTGGTCAATGCACGCGACGCCTATGCCCGGCTCGACCAGTTCCTTGGCTCCATGCAGGCCGAGCAGGACCGCATGTCGCTGCCGGCGCCCCAGGGCCACCTCGCCGTCGAGGGTGTCGTGGCCGCCGCGCCGGGCGCGAATTCGCCGATTATCAGAGGTGTCAGCTTCGCCCTGCAGCCCGGCGAGGTATTGATGCTGATCGGGCCCTCCGCTGCGGGCAAGACCACGCTGGCCCGCCTCCTCATGGGCATCTGGCCGGCTGCCAGCGGCAAGGTTCGCCTCGACGGCGCCGACATCCATGCCTGGAACAAGGACGAACTCGGTCCCTACCTCGGCTACCTGCCGCAAACCGTCGAACTGTTCGATGGCACCCTGGCCGAGAACATCGCCCGCTTCGGCGACATCGATCGCGACGCTGTACGTGCAGCGATCGAACAAGTCGGCCTCGGCGCCATGGTTGATGCACTACCCGATGGCCTCGACACCCGCATCGGTGACGAGGGCGCCATCCTCTCAGGCGGCCAGCGGCAACGTGTCGGCCTTGCCCGAGCCATCTATGGCGACCCCAGCTTCGTGCTGCTCGACGAGCCCAACTCCAGCCTTGACGAGGCTGGCGAGCAAGCGCTGCTGAACACACTGCAGCAACTCAAAGCGCGCAAGTGCACCACCATCGTCATCACTCACCGAACCAGCGTCCTGCCAGCTGCCGACAAGATCTTGCTGCTCAGGGATGGCCAAGTAGCCGCCCTCGGACCGCGCGACGAGGTACTCGCCGCGCTGCGTCAGGCGTCCGCTCCGCGCGCCGTGCCGGCAACCGCTCCGGCTGCTCCAGCGCAAGCTGCCGGAGGTGTCGCATGAGCCAGGTCGTTCTCTCTGCGGGTCACGCGCCCGCGCTCTCGCTGAACCGCAGCCTGTGGGGCTTCCGGCGTGAATTCTTTTGGGTGGGTGCCTTCAGTCTGGTGGCTAACCTGCTGACGCTGGCTCCAACGCTGTACATGCTGCAGATTTTCGACCGGGTCATGATCAGTCAGAGTGAGCTCACCCTCATCGGACTGACGCTGATCACGACGCTCTTTGTCGCCGTCATGGCCTTCGCCGAGTGGATCCGCTCGAGGCTGCTGGTACGTGCCGGCGTGCGGTTTGATGAACAGCTCAACTCGCGCATCTTCCTTGCCACCTTCGAAGCCAACCTCGAGCAGACACGCGCAGACAACACCAGTACCTTCGGATCCCTCACGCGGCTGAGGCAGTTCCTGACCGGGAACGGCATCATCGCCTTCTTCGATCTACCGTGGACGCCCATCTATATCGCCGTACTGTTCACCATGCACCCCCTGCTGGGCTGGTTCGGCGCCGGCTTTGCACTCTTCCTCGGCGCGCTCGCTTTCGTGACGCACAAGCTGACAGCCGCCGGCCTTGAGGTCGCGACCACTGCCGAAAGCGACACCAGCGCCTACCTCGGCGGCAAGCTGCGCAATGCGGAAGTCGTTCAGGCCATGGGCATGCTGGGTAATCTGAAACGGCGCTGGCTGCTGCTGTATCGCGAGCACGCCGATGCACACTGGAAGGCGCAGGAGCGGGCCGGCCGGGCATCCGCTTTCTCGAAATTCGTCCAGTACAGCCAGCAGTCACTGATCCTCGCGCTCGGCGCCTGGCTTGCGATCCAGGGCGAGATCAGCCTTGGCGCAATGATCGCCTCCAACGTCCTCATGGGTAATGCACTGCGCCCCATCGGCATCCTCGTCGCGACGTGGAAAGAATTCGTGCAGGCGCGGCAGTCGTACCAAGAGATCGGCAGCCTGCTCGAGAAGTACCCGGAACGTAGCGCCGGACACCAGGCCGAGCGCATCGAAGGACAAGTCAGCCTGCGTCAGCTGTCGGCCTATGCGCGGAACCGCGATCAGCCCATCCTCGATCGCATCGATGCCCGCTTCGAGGCCGGCGAGGTGATCGGCATCGTCGGTCCCTCCGGCGCAGGCAAGTCGACCCTGGCGCGCTGCCTGCTGGGCATCTGGCCCAGCACCTCGGGACAGGTACAGCTCGACGGCGTCGATATCCGTTCATGGTCGCGCGAGGCGCTCGGCCCCCATATCGGCTACCTGCCACAAGACATCGAGCTGCTCGAAGGCAGCGTCGCCGAGAACATCTGCCGCTTCGGCGAACTTGACTCAGCCGCCATCATTGAAGCGGCCCGACGCGCCGACATTCACGACATGATCCTCCGGCTTCCGGCCGGCTACGACACCCCGGTGGGGCAGGCAGGCAAGCTGCTCTCCGGTGGTCAGCGGCAGCGGCTAGCCCTGGCGCGCGCGCTCTACGGTTCGCCGGCAGTCGTCGTGCTCGACGAGCCTAACGCCAACCTCGACGATGTGGGCGAGGCCGCGCTCGGACGCGCCATCCGCGAGCTCCGCGCCGCCGGCAAGACCGTCTTCATGGTGCTGCACCAGCGTAACCTGCTCGCCCTCGCCGACCGCGTCGTTGTGATGGCCGATGGCCGCATCGCGCAGTTCGGCAAACTCGATAACAGCGGCGGCTCGGCGTCCATCGCCACAGCCCGCCCCGCCACCTGATACCGACATTAGGAACTCTCCCATGGCCTCCCCCTCGCTCAAAACTTCGAAACAGGACAGCACCGATGCGACGAACGTCATCGATCTCGCCCCGGACCTGCCCACTGATACCCGCTCGACCATTCGCCTCGGCGTGCTAACCCTCGTCCTCGGCTTCGGCGGCTTCCTTGCCTGGGCCGCCTTCGCGCCGCTCGACGAAGGTGTTCCGGCACCGGCATCGGTCGCCATCGATACCAAGCGTAAAGCCATCCAGCACATGAACGGCGGCGTGGTCGAGCGCGTTGCGGTACGCGAAGGCCAGCTAGTGAAAACCGGTGATCTTCTCGTCGAGCTCAACGACGGCGCAACCCGCGCCAACTATGAATCCATTCGCCAGAACTACATGGCACAGCGTGCTGCCGAGAGCCGGCTGCTGGCCGAGATTGAGCGGCGAGAAACCATTGCCTTTCATCCGGACCTCATCGCGGCGAGTGGCGATCCCTACATTCGACAACACATCAGCACCCAGACGCAGCTATTGGAATCCCGGCGCGCCGCGCTGCGTACTGAGCTGGCCGCCATCGACGAGGCCATCGCAGGCCAGGAAGCGACGCTGGCAGGCATACAGCTGCAGATCGAGAGCCGTCGCCTGCAGGCGCAGAAACAATCGGAGCAGCTCAAGAGCATTTCCGAGCTGGCAGCCGAAGGCTACGTGCCGCGCAACCAGGCGCTGCAAATGGAACAGGCCCAGGCCGAGCTGTCGGCCGTACTGGCCGAGCTGAGCGCCGCCAAACTACGCTCCGACCGCGCCATCGCCGAACTCCGTCTGCGCAAGTCACAGCGGATGATGGAAGGACAGCGAGAGTCGACCGCGCAACTGGCCGAAGTCCGGCGCGAGGTGCAGGCCGGGCGTGAGCGCCTCGACGCCATCGGTGCCGAGCTCGGACGTGTACGCATCAAGGCACCGGTCGATGGCCAGGTCGTCGGACTGACCATTGCATCGATTGGCGGCGTCGCTGCACCCGGGCAGAAGCTGATGGACATCGTTCCCAAAGGCGAGGGCGTGCTACTCGAGGCACGCATCCCGACCTACGCCATCGACCGCGTGCGCGCCGGCGACCCGGTCGCCGTGCGCTTCTCCACCTTTGCGCACACGCCGCAACTGGTGGTCGATGCCGTCATCGACTCCATCTCCGGCGACGCCATCAGTGAACAGACGCCGATGGGTGCCATCCCCTACTACCTCGCCCGCGTCAGTCTCACGCCCGAAGGCCTCAAGACCCTTGGCGACCGGCAGCTGCAGCCGGGTATGGAAGCCGAGGTACTGATCAAAACCGGTGAACGCTCGCTGCTGACCTATCTGCTCAATCCGCTCACCAAGCGCGTCGCGGCGGCGATGAGAGAAGAATGACCCAAGGCGATGCTTCGCGCGGCGAACGTCGCCTCACGAAAATCACCTTCGAGTACGCGCCACGCGAAGACAGGCTGCTGGCACGTGTGCTGGCCGACGATGGCCAGACCAGCGCCCTGTGGGTCACGCAGCGCCTGTCGCTGCGTCTGGTGCATGCGCTGCGCAATCACCTCGACCGCAGCGCCGCCGCCGACAGCCCGCACAACCCGGAAGCACTGCTCAGCTTTCGCCATGAGGCCGCCGTGCAGCGACGCGAACATCACGCGCCGGTACCGGAGCCCGGCAGCGGTCACTACCCGCTGCTCGATACCATCGACGTGCGCCTCCTCAGTAACCAGGTAGATCTGATCCTGAAACTGCCCGATGGGCCGGCGGCTCTCTCACTCACCCAGGACCATGTCTGGCAGCTGCTGCAGATCCTGCTGGACATGTTCCGTCGGGGCGAGTGGCCGATTGATGCCTGGCCGGCATGGATGGTGAACAGGGCCGGAGGCGAGATGGTTGCCCCCTCCGGCAACCTGCCCCCTTTGCATTAAGGGGCTAGCGCCCGGGGACGAGCCCGCATGGGCGCGCGCGTCAGCGAGCAGCCAGTGCTGCCACCCAGGCCAGCTGCTGCGGCAGGCACACCGAGCGCAG
>CAZESK010000031.1:20982-27901 GCA_964515155.1 uncultured Bifidobacterium sp. | reverse complement strand
GTGCGTCCACCGTCGCTGACTATCTGACGGGCTATGCCAGCGTGCCGCGCGAGCGAGTCGTCGTGCGCGGCATGGCCGACACGCGTCCCGTCGCACCGAACGACACGCGCGAGGGTCGGGCGAAGAACCGTCGGATTGAGGTGTTGGTCGATGCCTACGGGGGATAAACCCGCCATAAACCACCCGCTGTCACCTCACCCCAGCCGCCCGATCCGCCCCGCCGCCGTATCCGCATGCGCGACAAGCGCCGACACACACGGTGCAAACCGCGCGCTGAACCGGGTCTCGGCCGTCACCCTCTGCAGAAAGTTCCGCGCCAGTTCCTGCGCCAGCCGCCACGCGCCGTTCGACACGTCTGGCGAAATCACTGCCGCCGCCAGTCCATTCTGCATTCGCCCACTGTCGGTCGGCCGAAAGCCCATGCACGTCATGTCATAGGCCGGCGCCAGCTGATACGGTCTGCCATGTCCGGCGATGAACGACAGGTTTCCGTTGTGCATATCGGTGTTGCCGATCAGCGTGCCGAAGGCCCACAGCAGCTCTGCGTCCCGTACCGCATCCTGTTGGACCTGACGCGCCGCTGCCAGCCGGCGCACGATCGATGGCCAGTTACCATTGCCGGAACCGATGAATTCCGCATCCAGCGCGGCCAATGAATGCAGGGGAAGGCGGCCGAGTTCGCCGATACGGTCAAAACGTTCAACCTCCAGAAAGCGCTGGCCAGCGTGATCAATCACCCGGCTGCGCGCCGCACTAATGCCCGCATCGCTGAGCGTCTGCAAAGCGATGTGCTCAGCCAGCAACAGGTCGCCCCAGCGCTCGCTGACCGGGCCAGCTTCGGCCTCGCTGAACTTCACCAGCACATGGCGTGGGCCATCCGGTGTCATTGCATAAGTCGTGAACTTCGGCTGCTCTCCGGCGGCGGACGAACCCGGATGCTCGCCGCAGGCTGCTGCGTTGGCCAGTCGTGCATAGTCGGCGGCTTTGGTGTGCGTGCTCAATGGCACAGGCACAGGCGTGGACAGGAAGCGGTCTCGTGCAAGATCGCCGAGCAGGAGGTTGCCGACAAGGTCGTGCCCATGAACCAGCAATGCGCGCAGCGCATGACTGTCGGCCCAGTCCACAAGACGCTCCGGCAAGCCGAGCGCATGGGCGTGACGTGCAACATAGGCACGGCCCAGATAGCCCTGCGGACGCATGTCATCCAGCCACCAGGGCAGGCCTGGGCTGTGCAGTACCTTGCCCGTATCCTCGAACATCACGAAACCCTCGGGCAGGACCGGTACCAGAACGCCCAGACGCGCTAGCTGACCGCTCGCGCCAACCCGATAGACACTGATCTCGCCCAGGCCCCGGCGCTCGTCACGCAACGCATACTGAATGGATCGTGCTGCCCCCATCCGCACCACAGCTGCGCCGAGTTCGGTCAACGCACGCCAAATAGTCGGTTGACTTACTCCAATAAAATCAATGAGTTGCCGTGCGGATGCCGGCCCTTGGGCCAGGCGCAGTCGGATGGCTTCGGCGCAGGCAGACATCAATCTGAATGAATCAGTAAATTAATACATGAATAGATAAATGAGTCGATAGTATAGGTCGGATGGCGTTGCAGGATGCAAGATCCGATGAAGAATTTGCGGACTCAGCCCGAAGGGCCGGTCATTGAATCAACGAGCAGGCGGGCGGATCATGAGCTTCTCGTCAGCAGCATGACGACTGCCGGGCAGGGCGGGCATCGAGCGCCTGCCGGCGCTACCGCGGCGAGCCGGGAAGTCTAGGTGACTGGCTCGCGTCGCGGCAGGGAAGAAAGGCGACAACCTTACTCTGCCTTGCTGCCCCCGGTCGATGTAAACGACGGCACCTTGGCGTCGGCCGGCGTCGGTGAAGGCTTGGACTGGTCGCGACGGTACGAAACCACGCGCTGCCGCTCGGCCTCGCGCTCGGCGGCGGCCAGACGTTCCTTCGCAGCCTCGCGTTCGCGCGCCAGTTCACGTTCCTTGGCGGCTTCGCGCTCCCGTGCCCGCTCGCGTTCACGTGCCAGTTCGCGTTCCTTGTCCTTGAGTTCCTTTTCACGGCGCGCGCGCTCGGCGGCCAGCTCCTGCGCCAGCTCTTTTTCACGCAGTTTCTGTTGCGCGGCCAGCGCCTCCACATCCTTGCGCACGCTGTCGACGTTGGCTACTGAGCCCTGAAGATTGCCGAACTGGTTCGACAGATCCTTCACCGCCTTGGACTGATCCTTGAGCATCGTATCGAGCGTGGTCAACTGCTGAAGCAGCTGACGGTTCGCGGTCTCCGCCTTCGCCGCTTCCGCGCGCGCCGTCTCGGCCCGGGCCTGCGCCTCGGCCTTGCGTGCCGCTAACGCCTCGGGTGAGGGTTCGGCCTTCTTGGGTGCAGCCGCAGCTTTCGGTTCCGGCTCCGGTTTTGCCGCCGGTCGCGGCGCATCCTGCAACCGGGCGATGCGCTCTTCAATGGCCTGCTGGACCGATTGCGTATTTTCCTGCGCGAGCTTGAGATCCTCCAGGGCGGTGTGGATGTCGTCCATCGTCTCCATCCGGCGCTTCAGATCGACCGCGCGCTTACCGACGGCAAGCATCATCTCATCCAGCTGTGCCACCTTGTTCTGCAGCTGCACGCTCATGAAGCTGAACACGCCAGCTGTGCCGACCAGGACCGCACCCGCGATACCCAGCACCAGCTTGGCCTGCACCGAGGTGCGCTGTGCGCCTTCGATCAGCTTTTCCGCTGCGCGGTTGACATGCCCGCCGGTCGTCGCCACGGCGGAGGCCGAACGGTTCGCGACTTCGGCCGCATCGAGCACGATGCCCATCAGTGACTCAAGCTGCTGCGAGGCAGCGCGGTTGTTCTCGACCAGGACCTGCACGGCCTCCAGTGCGCGCCGCGCGGTATCCTGCGGCACGGCGACGCTGCCGTCAGGCTGTACGCCAGCGAGCTTGATGTCCGAGCCTCCGGTATCTTCGCCCTCGGCAGACGCAGCCGCCTGCTCCGGCGTAACGCCGGCTTCTTCCGGTGTCATGCTCGGCGGCGGCGGGTCGGGCATGAAGCCGCCGGCGGCATCAAGTTTCACCTCCGGCTTCTTGTCATTGTCGTCGCTCATTTTCCTACCCGTTTTCCGAGTCGTTGTGTCGATGCCTCGAGCCTGTCGAGTTGTTCATTCACTTTGGCCGTTACCATGCCGAGGTTTGCGATGCGTTCCTCCAGATGGATGGATAGCGCCCATGGCGTGGCATCATCCTCCGCCTTGAAGGTCAGATCGGCGTCATCCTGTGGCGACGGTGGTGCCACGACGGGCTCCGCCGGTTCGGGTATGGCGGCAACCGCTTCCGGCTCCGGCGCGTCGTCATTGAAGTTGAGCCGGACCTCGGCCTTGCCGGCAGCCTCGCCGGGAAGGGCGACCTTGTGGTCGTGCAGCTGCCGCAGCTCGGACAGGCCGTCAGCATCGTGTATCGCGCGCTGTTCGGACAGGCCCTCGGCGTCGTGCATCTCTCGCCGGTTGGAAGCACCTTCGGCATCGTTCGTCCGACGCTGCTCGGTCAAACCATCGCTGGCGTCGCGCATCTCGCGACGCTCGCCTTGCTGCCCCTCTTTACTGTCGCTCAGTGCGCGCTGGTCGGCCGGCCCGGAGGAACGCCGCGCGGGCGTGGCCTCATCGGTGTCGGCGATGCCCATCTCCGGGGCGTCGTCGCCCCGGAAAATCTGAGTTTTTTCTTGAGACATGCGCTACCTCTCGTTCATCGATACGGCCGTCAGCGGCCGGCGGGCTGCAACGCGCCCTGCAGAGACTTCACCGGCCGCAGCCACGGGTCGGTCGGTACGCCCGGACGCGCCGCGAAGGTCTCGGCTTCCTTGCGGGTCGCAAACGGCCCGGAAATCACCGCAAACTTCACGCCCTTGTCCTGCGTATTGACCGCGACGATCCGTGCCTTCGACAGCGCGCCATATTGTGCACGCCACTCCTGCGCCTCGGCCATCGAGCCCAGCGACACGTGCTGGACAAAGAAGCTGCCCGGCTTGGTCTGGCGCACCAGCGCGTCCACGCCACGCTCGGAGCGTGGGGCGAGGGCCTCGGCCGGCATCGATGCGCTGCGCACTGGCTCAGCCTTCGCCGCGTCGGCCGTCGGCGACTCGGTTTTCGCCGGTGCTGCCGGCACGGGTTCGGCCTTGGCCGCCTCCGGCTTGGCGATGTCGGGCTTAGCCGTTTCAGCCTTGTCGGTCACAGGGACCTCCGCCTTCGCTGGCTCGGCCTTTTCCACGGAACCTGCCGGCAACGGCTCGACCGCCACTGCCACACTGTCAGAATCGGCTGCAGCCGCCGGAACTGTAGCGGCAGCCTCCGCAGGTGGCGCAGGAGCCTCCAGTGCGACCGACGGCGGCTTGCCGACCAGAGCCACGACAGCCTCCATTGCCCATGGCGGCAGGTTGTCTTTCAGGAGCGGCGAGTTCACGACGGTGGGCGGCAGGTTCTTCGCAAACAGCAGACCGACCACGGTAACGGTGACCACCAGCAGCAGCGTGACGCCGGCCACCCAGCGCAGCCCTTTGCTGAGCAGCCCGTGTGGGGCAGGCGCAGGCACGACGGGCTTGACCGGTGCAGCGGTGGGGCCATCGAGCGTCGGCTCGGTGCGTGCATTTTGGTCGGCCTCATCCAGCGCCTGGCGCTCACGGCGGGCTGCCGCCAGCTGGGCTTCGAAGCGCGACTGCGCTGAACTGTCGGGATCTGCGGCGTCTTTTTTCGGCTTGGGCGCAATGCGGATCTCGGAATAGCCGGTGGCCGCCAGCACTTTCTTGACCTCGACCTCGAAGCCGATCGCGCGTCCTATTTTCAGCAGCGCATCGCCCTCGGTGCGGGTCGGCGCCTCCACCGGCCAGCGCAGCAGGCGCTGACCAAAACCTTCGAGCGTGCGTTCATGCAGCTGCATCCCGGCGCGGTCAACGAGCAGCACCAGCGACAGGTTCGCGCCGGGAAAGTCCTTGACCAGGCGCGCCATCAATTGCAGGTCGCGGCCAGAAATGGCTTTGGCATCATGCGCGATCAGCACACGACGGGGGGCCGGCGAATCTTCGGTGCGCCGTGCGTCATCGAGAGAAATGCCGGACAAGATCTGGTTGAAGCGCTCCAGCAGCTGCTCGGTATTCTGCGGCAGGAAAACCTCGATCTGCAGACCCTCGGTCTTGCGCAGCTTGGCCAGCACCATGCGGCCGTAATGGTCGAGCACACCTTCGTTATCGGATGAGAGCGCCAGCGACAGGCTGTTCTCGCGCACCGCACGCATCACATAGTCGAAGCGACGGCGGTCGGAGGCACGCAGGAAAACACCGTCGCTGCCGACGGTATCGTTGCTGATCTCGTTGTCGTGCTCGGTCACGTGACGGCCTCTTCAAGTCTTCCGTTTGCGTCAAACTGCATGTTCTTCGGTACCTTCGGCTGCGGGCGCTGCATCGGCGGCGCGCCCGGGCGGATGCTTGCCAGATTGAATACATAGGCGATCACCTGTGCGACCGCATAGTACAGGTCTTCCGGCACCGGTTGCTCGACATCGGTGGTGAAATACAGCGCACGCGCCAGCGGCGGCGCGCTGAAAATTTCGATGCCATGCTTCTCCGCTTCAGCACGAATGCGGGCCGCCAGCTCATCGGCTCCTTTGGCCAGCAGGATGGGTGCGCTATCCCCATTCGGGTCATAGGAGAGGGCAACGGCGAAGTGCTCCGGGTTGGTGATCACGACATCGGCATCTTTCACGCGGTCGATCATTCGGCCGTTAGCCATCTCGCGCTGGCGACGGCGAATCTGCGCCTTCACCTCGGGACGACCCTCCATATCCTTCATCTCGTCTTTCACTTCCTGCTTGGTCATGCGCATCTGCTTCATGAACTGCCAGCGCTGGAAGGGGACATCAATCATGGCGATCACGACCAGCGAGCAAGCCATGATCAGTGCCGACTTCGTGAGCAGATTGCCGGCAACCGCCATGGCCGGCTCGAAAGCCATGCGTCCAATAGCATTGAGGGTCGTGACGTTGTCGTACAGGACCCAGCAGACCACGCCACCCACTAGCGCAAATTTCAGCAGCGCCTTGCCCAGTTCGACCCAGGCCTTGGTGCCGAACATGCGCTTGAATCCTTCCAGCGGGTTGAGCTTGGAGGCTTTCGGTAACAGCGCCTTGGAGGCGAACAGGAAACCACCGGTCGCGGCTGCGGCCGGCACAGCCACAACGATGGTCAGGATCATCAGTGGTGCGACGAGGATGAAAGCCTCAAGCAACTCGTGGCCGAAGATGGCCGGCAGCAAGTTGGGTGAGTGCACCAGCTTGCGGTCAAAATTGAAACCCGACGCAAACGCCTCGGCCAGTTTTGCCATCAGGTAGCCGCCGGTGATGTACAACATGCCCAGCGCCGCGATGGTCACGGCAGCGGCGGCCAGTTCCATGGATCGCGCAACCTGTCCCTCCTCGCGGGCCTTGGACAGCTTGCGCGCGGTAGGTTCTTCGGTTTTGTCTTCGTCGGTACTGTGCTCTGCCATGTCAGTTCACCAGTCCCACGAGGTCTCGCGCGTGATTGAAGGCCTGCATCCAGAGCCACTGGATACGGCCGCCCATGCTCTCCAGCGACATGATCAGCACGATAAAGCCAGCCGCGATCGAGGCCGGGAAGCCCACCGAAAAAATATTCAGCGTCGGCGCGGCACGGGTAACGATACCCAGCCCGATGTTAATGAACAGCAGCGCTACCATCACTGGCAAGGCCAGCAGCACGCCACCCAGGAACATCATGCCGCTCCAGGCAACCACCTTGCCGAAAGCCACCTGGCCGAGGATGAAGTCGCCGATCGGCACCGTGCGGAAACTATCGACGATCATCGAGATCATGATCACATGGCCGCCAAAGCCGAGGAAGATCAGCG
>CAZESK010000031.1:16043-20882 GCA_964515155.1 uncultured Bifidobacterium sp. | reverse complement strand
TCGACGATCATCGAGATCATGATCACATGGCCGCCAAAGCCGAGGAAGATCAGCGTGCCCAGAATGACGAGGAATTGCGAGATCACCGGCACGTTACCGATGTTGGGATCAACCATGCTGGCCATCGACAGGCCCATCGAGGCTGCGATGGTCTGGCCGGCGACCACGATGGCAGCCACCGCAATCTGCAACATGAGGCCCATCATCGCGCCGATGAACAGCTGATTGACGATTTGCAGCAGGCCGTTGGCGCTGATCGGGTCGATCACGGGCCATTCAACCATCGGGTAAACAAAGAAAGTGACCACCAGCGCCAGCACGATGCGGATGCGCACGGTCAGCGCATCCAGCGAGAACAGCGGCGCGGCCAGCAGCAACGCCGAGATGCGCAGCATCGGCCACAGGAAGGTGTAGAAGCGCTCGACGATGTCCGCTGCGAGAAGGGTCATGGCCGGCCAGCGCCCCGTGAGAAGAGGATCAGGAGAACAGCGCGGGAATGCGCTGGTAAATATCGCGGGTAAAGTCGATCAGCATGCCGAGCTGCCAGCCGCCAAAGATGGCCAGCGTCACGCCCATGATGACCAGCTTCGGAATGAACGACAGCGTGGCCTCGTTGATCGAGGTGGCCGCCTGGACCACACCGATCAGCAAGCCGACACCCAGCGCAACGACCAGTAGCGGGGCGGAGATGATGACGGTTGCCCAGAGGGCGCTGCGGCCGAGGTCGATAACAGTACCGATTTCCATGGTGTGATCCTGGTTGTTCTGATCAGGGCATCGCGAAACTCTTGGCCAGCGAGCCCATCAGCATGCTCCAGCCATCGACCAGCACGAACAGCATCAGCTTGAACGGCATCGAGATCATCATCGGCGAGAGCATCATCATGCCCATCGACATCAGCACCGACGACACGATCAGGTCGATCACGACGAAAGGAATGTAAATCAGGAAGCCAATCGTGAATGCGCTCTTGAGTTCGGAGGTCACGAATGCCGGAACGAGGGTAGTGAAGGGCACGGATTCCGGTCCCTCCAACTCGGTCTTGCTGCGCGAGATTTCCATGAACATCGCGATGTCTTCCTCGCGTGTCTGCGCGAGCATGAAACCGCGGATGGGTTTCTCCGCTTCTTCCAGCGCCTGTTCGAACGGCATGCCCTGATTCATGTAGGGCAGGATGGCATTGTTGTACACATCGCTCATCACCGGCTGCATGATGAACAGGGTCAGGAACAGGGCGAGGCCGGCCAGCACCTGGTTCGGCGGGGTCTGGCCCGTGCCGAGCGCCTGACGCAGGATGGAGAAGACGATGATGATGCGCACGAAGGAGGTCATCATCAGCAGCATCGACGGCAGCAGCGTCAGCACCGTCATCAGCGCCAGCAACTGCAGGGTCAGGCTGTAGGACTGCACACCGCCTTTGCCGGTAGCGACCGTCACGGCGGGCATGCCTTGCGCGAAGACCACGTCGGGCAGCAGCGCGGGCAGGACGACCAGCAGCGTGAGGAGAATACGGCGAGCCATGGTCATACCTTGTCCTTGTCCTGAGCGGATTTCAGCATCTCGGCAAGGCGCTTGGCCAGCGGCGTGAGCGAGTTGCTACCTTCGGTGCCGGCAGCGCGGGGCACGGAGTCAGCCACGACTTCTTCTTCGGTCAACCGGAAGGTGGCCAGTGTGTTGATCTGCTGGAGGGTGACGCCAACCAGAATGTCCTGGTCCTTCACACGCACCAGTAACAGCTTCTGGCGCGGCGCAACTGACACGGCTTCCAGCACACGGATACGCCGCTGCGGCAGGCCGAGCAGGCTGCCCGACTGCAGGCGCTTCATCACGTACAGCATGACGCCGAGCAGTGCGAGGACGATCGCGAAGCTGACCGCGAAGGACAACCAGTCGGTGGTTTGCATGCTGTACGCTCTCTAAAAAAGGTTACAGATTCTTCATGCGGTCCGACGCCGGCACCACGCGGGTCAGGCGGATGCCGTAGCGGTCATTGACCAGTACGACTTCGCCTTGCGCGACGACGGTATCGTTGACCAGCAGGTCCAGCGGCTCGCCGGCGATGCGCTCCAGCTCAACCACGGAGCCCTGGGTCAGGCGCAGCAGGTCGCGGATCTTCATCTTCGTACGGCCCACTTCGACCTTGATCGCTACCGAGATATTCTGCAGCACCTCGGGGTTGATATGGTGGTTCGGCATCGCGCCTGCCTTGGGCTCGGCGAGGGCGGTGTCATTATCCTGGAGATTGTCGCTCATGAGCTTACCTCATCGTTAAAGTGTTTCGGGGCTGGTCGCCTTCTCGATACGGATGGCGACGTTAGGGCCGGACATGCCAACCTGGCATTCGAAAGCGGGCAGGCCGCCGATCATCATGGTCGCCAGTTCAGGCTTCTTGAAGAACAGCAGGTCGCCTTCCTTCAGGTTTTGCACGCGCTCGTAGTGGTCGACCACGGTGCCGAGCAGTACCTGCATCTCCAGCTGCGCGTCGCCGACCGCCGAGGTCAGTTCCTTGCGCCATTTCATGTCCGACTCTTCGCTGCCATCGGCCTGTACGCGGTTGCGCAGCAGGTCGCGCAACGGCTTGAGCGATGCGTAGGGGTAGACCAGATCGACGAAACCCTTCACGCCACCGGCGCTCTCGGTCTCGAAGCGCGACATGATCACCAGGTCGTTCTCGTCGGCGATCTGCGCGAACTGCGGGTTGATTTCAGAGCCGACATGGTCGAAGTCCACGGGCAGCAGCGGCGCCCAGGCTTCCTTGAGCGAGCGGAAGAAGACATCGAGGATGATCTTCACGATGCGCGACTCGGTCGGCGTGAACATTCGTGTCGGTGGCAGCCAGTTGGCCGGCAGCGGCTCACCTTCTTTGTCGGTTGCGCGGCGGCGCGGCGTGCCGGGCATGCCGGAGCCGGTGCCACCAAAAAAGTTATCGAGCGCGGAGAACACCAGCGTCGGCTCGATCGTCACCAGCGAGAACCCGCGCAGCGGGTTGATGCGGATGGTGTTGACCGCCAGCGGCGGCCGCAAGTCTTTTAAGTAATCACCGAAGCGCACGATCTGCGCGCGCGACGGGTTAATGCGGGGGCTGGTACGCAGCACCTCCATCAGGCCGAGACGGAACAGGCGCACGAAGCGCTCGTTGATCATCTCGATGGACGAGGTATTGACGCCCAGCGTACTGTCCTCGCTGGCCAGGTCATGCTTCTTGACCCGCGTGGTCAGGTTCAGGCCGGTGTCGACCGCGATGGAGCCGTCGTCGATGCCTTGGGCAAGGGCGGCGAGCTCTTCGGGCGACAGCAGGTTGCTTGTATCAGCCATGGCGTCGATCTTCCTCGTTGCATGCGTTCCGGTGCGTGGCCCTTACTGGACGACGAACTCGGTAAACATCACTTCTTCGATGCCGCCGAAGCCTTCATACTTCTCGAGCAGCGAGTTGATCACCAGGCGCACTTCCTCGGCGAGCTGCTTGCGGAAGTCCGGCTCGCGCAGATCGGCCTCGGTCTTCTGGCGCATCACGTCCAGGATGCCGGCGCGCAGCGCCAGTTCATGCGTTTTCACGTTCTTGATCACGCGGTCATCATAGTGCGTCATGACCGTCAGCGTGATCTGCATTACCTTGCGCGAACCCGACAGGTTCGAGAGCAGGGGCTTCTCCAGCGAATGGTAGTTGAACTTCCAGCGCTGATTATCGGCTTCCGGCGTGACCAACTCCTTCTGCGGAACGTCGCCGCCGGCCTTGGCAGCTTCGCCGCCATCCTTGCTTGCGCCGCCGTCGGCCTTGGCTTCGCCGCCCTCTTGCTTGTCTTCGAGCTTCTCGAGCTGGGCGTCGACCGCTTCCCTGGCGTGTTCCTTCTTCGAGAAAAATCCCGTGGCCAGCAGGGTACCGCCCACCGAGGCGCCGATAATCAAAAGCACTGCCACGACCATCAGAATGATCTTGAGCAGCGGACCTTTCTTTTTCGGTTCGGCTTCCGCTTGTTCTTCCGGTGCTGCTGCAGCTTCTTCAGCCATCACATCCTCCATCAGGAAATTCGTTGTCCTGCCAATCAGACCAGTACGTCGAGTCCGTCATCCGATGACGAACCGGCACGTGCCGGCGGCACCCCGGCCTGACCGGATTCCGCTTCCTTCGCGCCGCTTGCAGCGACGCCGG
This sequence comes from uncultured Bifidobacterium sp., assembly GCA_964515155.1. Taxonomy (GTDB): domain Bacteria; phylum Pseudomonadota; class Gammaproteobacteria; order Burkholderiales; family Burkholderiaceae_D; genus Pernthalerella. The sequence continues at coordinate 16,731 of CAZESK010000031.1, read as the reverse complement.
AAGGTCCGGCGGACTGCTTGCCGGGTGTCGGATTTCCGCCATGTTGGCCGTTTTGCCTTACGTTAACGTTCACTGAAGCAACGTCCATGCCAAGCTCGGCCAGAATCTCTTTCAGACGAGGCAGGCCCTCACTAATCAGGTCGCGCGTGCGGGCTTCGCTGGCGCTGAAGCTCGCTTCCAGCCCACCGTTCTTCATGGCCAGTTCGATATCGATATTGCCCAGATCATGCGGGCGCAGCGCCATCTCCACCTTCCAGTCGCCTCTCGCGATCTGGGCCGCCAGACGCTGGCCCAGTGCCTCGCCCAGTCGCTGCGACAGCTTCTCGTACTGCTCGGCCCTCAGGTCGAGGTCGGAGCGCTGGGCGGCTGCGGCGTTGCTGCTGTGGCTGCCTTGACCGCTCTCAGACAGCTTGCCTTCGGCCGGTCGGTGCTGGAGCAGGCTCTGCATCTCGCCCTCATCCAGGCCGATATCGAGCGTCAGGGTTTCAACGGGCACAGCGGTCTCGGCGCTGGTCGGGGTGGACAGTGCTTCGGTCATGGCTGCCAGCAAGGAACCGGTGGGTCGGGCCGGCTGCGTCAGCTCGCCCAGGCGCTCACCGCGCTCGGCCGCCTGCTTCATCATCTGGCGCCGCGCTGCCTGACCAGCCTCGGACGCGCCCAGGATCAGGCTGGCCGCCAGCGATTGGTT
>CAZESK010000031.1:14707-15943 GCA_964515155.1 uncultured Bifidobacterium sp. | reverse complement strand
TTCGCCGGCTGGCCGAAGATCATCGCCAGCGCCTGTTCATCCATGCCCTGAGCGCGCGCGAATGCGCGCAGGCTCTCGTCGCTGGTCACGGGTTCGGCCGTGGTAATGATGTGGACACTGGGGCCCAGTACCTCGGCCGCCAGGCCGGCCACGGGCGAAGACTTGCCCTCGGCAGCTGCCGGGGTGGCAAGATCTTGCCGCATGGCTACGTTCATCATGTCGCCGAACAAGGCGGCAAACTCGCCTCCGGGCTCGCCCGCCGTCGCGCGTGAATTGCCTGAAGCCATTGAATTTTCAGGCTTTTTTGCCGCTGATGCGGCCTGGGTCGAGGTATTCAGTACGGAGCTCATCGTGCTTTGCATTCCTTGGTTGCACTGGGGTTGCCTGTGCTAATGCAAAAAACGTGACAGGCGGAAACGGCCTGTGCGGTTGCTGGAATTATATTAACTCGAAGTAATTTTTTGTGACGGGCTGGGGAGATCGCCAGCGACGCCGATTCCGGTATCGACACGCCGGCGGGGAGGGCAGGGACGAAAAAAAACCGCCGCGTTGCCGCGGCGGTGATCCTCTGGTCTTGCTGAAACGATAAGTCAGTTGAACGCGACCTTGCGCTGCGACGGCGGAACCAGCTGCGGCACCATGGTCCATGCACTGCGAATCTCACTCATCAGCGTGTGAATTTCCTTGAGCGCCTCGAGATCGTTGTGCGCGTTCACATGGAACAGACGGCGGGTGACGTAGCTGTAGAGGTCGTTCAGGTTGCGTGCGATATCGCCGCCCTTGTCGAAATCCAGCGCACCCTGCAGGCCGATCACGATACGGCCGGCGCGCGCGATGCTCTTCGATTTGTCTTCGATCATGCCGCGCTCGATCTGGCCCTTGGCAGTCGCCAGGCTCTCGATCAAGCCGTCAAACAGCATCTGGATCAGTTGTACGTTATCGGCGCCGGTCACACCGGTGCTGACTTTCACATCGCCGTAGCTGGCCAGTGCGCGTTCTCTCATATTCATGGTCTGTCGCTCCAAGGTAAATCATTGCGTCAGACCATGTATCGGCAGTTCGGTGGGGGGCTTTAGCGGTTTGTGTAAAAAGGTGTTGAGGGCAGATGGCGGGTTTCGCCAGCGGCTCTACCCGCCCTATGAACACCGATGTTTAATCACCATAGGGCGGGTAGAGCCGCTGGCGAAACCCGCCATGCGATGAACAACGATGTTTGATTACCATAGGGTGGGTAGA
>CAZESK010000031.1:6110-14607 GCA_964515155.1 uncultured Bifidobacterium sp. | reverse complement strand
CAACGATGTTTGATTACCATAGGGTGGGTAGAGCCGCAGGCGAAACCCGCCATGCAGAAAAACAAACTACACCGATCCCGGTGCGGCAACTTCTTGCCGCTTCTCGGCGTCCTTCTTGCTGTCGGTCGTATCGACAGCCTCAGTCGGAGCGGCATCATCGGTGACGTGGGCCACCGGTTCCTGCGCGGGCGGAACATCAATCGCCAGCGTATCCGGCGTGGCCGGCGCATCGGGTGCGGGCAGTGCCGGCGGGGCGTTATCGTTGTCTGTCTCAGGCTCGGGCGCTGCCTCGTCGGTCGCGGGCGCATCCTCTTCGCTGGCACTAGTGAGACGCTCGAGTTGCGGCATCAGGATGCTGGACAGCGGATGCGGCGGCAGTCCGGTCGCCGAGAAGATCGCCTGCCCGATCATGTCGAGCTGGCGCTGCACCAGCTCGGTATCGCCCTCGGGAGCGGTGGTCAGCGCATAGCCGGCGCGGTACACGCCGGAGGCAAATTCATGCGGTATCCAGGAGTCGATATCGCCACGCAGCGTGGGTACCTTGCGGTCGCACCTCACGGGCATCGACAGACCCTCGCGCCCATCGAGCTTGCCGTCCTCGAACAGCAGTTCCAAATGCTTTTGCAGCACCAGCTCATAGCGCGGGCGCAGCGATGCGATTTTCTTCTGATCCCAGCCCGGCATCGGAATGCCGATCATGGCATCCCACAGGTTCTTTCCGGTCAGGCCGCCAAAGGCGCCGGCCGGATCGATCTGGCCTTTCGGAATATCGGCGTTGCGATGCAGCTCGTTGAGGCGGTCCAGCATGAAGAAAATGACGAGCAGCATCCCCACCAGACCGGTGAAAATCAACAGCAGGAGGATGGTGTTCATTTGTTGCTCCATATGAGCGTCACTCCTTAGCGCAGCACGGCTTCGCCATTGAGCTGCGTGCGCAGCTTCTTGACGTTGGCTGACAAGATCTGCGATACGCGCGATTCGGACACCCCCAGCACCTCACCGATTTCGCGCAGGTTCAATTCCTCGACGTAGTACAACGAGATCACCAGCTTGTCCCGTTCGGGCAGGCCGTCGATTGCCTCGGTCAGCGCCTCCATCATCTGCGCTTCCTCGACCAGGGCCTCGGGCTGGCGCGTCTGATGCTCCGGTATGTTCATCACCTCGTCGGTAACAACTTCCATCGAGTACGTCTCGAACTGGCGCGCCGCGCCACGGTCCTTCTCGAAGCTATCGATCTCCATGCCCATGTAGTCAGCCAGCTCCGCCTGCGTCGGCGCACGGCCGAGTTCAGTGGCCAGTGCCTGTGAGGCGGTGCTGTGCGACTTGTTGAACGCAACCGCTGAGCGTGGCAGGAACGACAGCCGGCGCACCTCGTCGATCATGGCGCCGCGTATCCGCGTATGCGCATAGCTCTCGAAGACGACGCCCTTGGTCGGGTCGAACGAACGTGCGGCCTCGATCAGGCCGATCATGCCCACCTGGACGAGCTCATCAACCTCCATAAAGGGAGGGATGCGCGCTTTCAGGTGGACTGCAATGCGCTTGACCATGCCGAGATGGTCGAGGATCAGCGCCTCGCCATGGTCTCCCGTCTGTTCGTAAAGTCGGATCGAGGGCGGCATGCTTTAGCCTCCTGGCGAGTTTTTGACCAGCCGCTCCATGAAAAACTGCAGTCCGCCCGAGGCGTGACTGATTTCCGGAAGGTTGGTGATGGCGTCGGCCAGCCGCCGGAAATCTCGCGCGCCGGCACTGCCGGGCGCGAATTCCAGAACGGACTGGTATTTTTTCAATGCCGACAGTACCAGCTCGTCGGTTTCGATCGATGTCAGGTACTGCAGGCTCTTGCCGAGGAAGCGGTCGCACACCTCATTGACGCGCCGGTACAGGTGCGCACCGGCGGCCTGGCTGTCGACCATGTTGGGTATGAGGTAAATCTCGTCGAGCTCGAGGTCGCGCGTCATCACCTTGATGATGCCGTAGGCGTCGGCGATGGACGAGGGCTCGTCCTTCACCACCACGAAGCGGCGCTGGCAGGCTTCCATGAAGGCCAGCACCGACGGCGCGATGCCGGCGGCCGTATCAACGATCAGGTAGTCGATATCGTCGTCCAGCTCGGAGAAGGCCTGCACGATGCCGGCCGTGACCGCCGCCGACAGGCCAGCCATCTGGTGCACGCCGGAGGCACCGGGCACCAGCTTCACGCCCTGGCGTGAGGTGACGATGATCTCCTTGAGCGACTTCTCGCCGGCGATGACGTGCGACAGGTTGTATTGCGTCTGACAGCCGAGTGCGATCTGGGCATTCGCCAGCCCGAGATCGGCGTCGAGCAGCATGACGCTCTTGCCCATCATGCTCAGCGCGACCGCGAGATTGGACGATAGCGTTGTCTTGCCGACCCCGCCTTTGCCGCTGGCGATGCCGATGACTTCGGTGCGGCGCTTGGCCTGGGCTTGCTTAGCTTGCATGTGCGCTCTTCTCGATGCGGGCGACCAGCGCCTGGGTGGCGGTCACGACCGATTGATCGGGGTCTTCTTCCATCAGCTCGTCGGCTATCCGTGCGGCCTCATCCTCCTCGGTCGCCAGGCCGCGAATGGCCAGCGTCACCAGCTCGGTGGCGGTGAATACCTGGCAGCCGTCGGCAGCTGTCGGGCTGTGCGAGGCGGCCGACAGCGGCACGGGCTTCTCGCACAGGGTCTGGATCAGCGCCCAGGGCTGCGTGGCTTCATCCATGCGCGAGGCCATCAGGCTACTCCACGCAAACTTCGGCTCGACCAGGAAGCGGCGCACCGTCGTGCCCGACGCATCGGCCGGCAGCACGAGGTGGCAAGCGATCTCGGGATGACAGGCGCGGATCTGCTCGATGCGGGACGGTACTTCGATGCCGGGCGTGTCGATCAGCACCAGCGTGCGGCCGCCCAGTTCGCTCAGCAGCATTTTTAATGTGTCGGGGTCGTTGGCGCGCAGGCAGTCGACGCCGGCTTGCGCGCACAGCATTTGAATCTGGCTCCACGCGCCGGCGCGCTGGTCGCAGTAAGAGATAACGGCAACCGACTCGGGGCCCTTGCGCTCGGCGGCTGCGCGTGCCAGCCGCGCGACCATCGTGGTCTTGCCGCTGCCAGCCGGACCGGCGATGGCGTGCACGCCGCGCTGCGGCAGTTTCGCCCAGTGCTCGCCGATGCTCTTGACGAGCTGCGCGTGCAGCGCTTCCCTGGCTTGCTTGAGATCGTTCATATCGCTGACATGGTCCACCAGCAGGGTGCGCAGCGAGACCGGGATGCTGGCCTCGGCCAGCGCGGCCACCAGCGGGCGCACCGCACTCTTGGACGGTGACTCGGTCTGCCAGGCGGCTACACGCTGGGCGAGCTTGAATTCCTTACGCATGGCGGCCAGCTCGTCGCGCACCATGTCGACGATCTCGCGGCCACGGATGTAGTCGCGGTGGTCGGCTGCGGAGCGATCATGCGCATCGACCAGTGTCTCTACCGACGGCTTGTGTCGCAGGCGCGGTGCTCGCTCATAAGTGATGTCCTCATCGGTTGGTGCGTCGCCGGCTTCCTCGATCGCACGGAAGGATTCCTTCAGCGCCGAAGAGAAGCGCTCGCCATCGCCGGCGGGGCGCGTCTCGGTCCAGGGCTCGGCCTCGGGCGCGACGTCGACCGCGATGATCACCTCGTGCTGGCCGTTGACCTTGGCATTCGAGATGAAGAGCACGTCTTCACCGTGCAGCTTGACGGCTTTTTCGGTCGCCCGGCGAAGATCTTTGGCGAGGATGCGTTTGAGTTCCATGGTGAGTTCCTGGTCAGGACTTGTTCTGTGCTTCCACAGTGAAGATTACCTTGACCGCCTGGTCGTCGGGAATCTCGGTATACGAGAGCACGGTCATTTCGGGAATGCGGTGGCGAACCATCTTCGAGAGCCACGGACGGATCGACGGTGCGACCACGAGCACGGCCGGATTGCCATCGTCCTCGACGGTGCGCGAAGCCTCGCGCAAGGCAGAGAACAGGCTCTCGGCCAGTCCGGGTTCGATGACCACGCTCTGTCCGGGCGCGCCATTGGTCAGTACGTTGTGCAGCAATTGTTCGAGATCGGGAGCGAGCGTCATCACGGGCAGGTTTTCCTGTGCGTCGAGCAGCTCCTGGACGATCATGCGGCCGAGCTTGGGGCGTACCACGGCGCACAGCTGCTCCGGATCCTGCGTCTTCGAGGCCGCGTCCGACAGGGTCTCGACGATGGTGCGCATGTCGCGGATCGGAATACCCTCGGTCAGCAGATACTGCAGCGTGCGCGTGATCACACCCAGCGCCATCTTGCCCGGTACGAGGTCTTCCACCAGCTTCGGCGATTTCTGCGCCAGTTTGTCGAGCAGCTGCTGGGTCTCGTCATGCGAGAGCAGGTCGGAAGCGTTTTCGCGCAGGACTTTATTCAAATGCGTGGCGATCGCCGTCGCCGGATCGACCACGGTGTAGCCGAGGGTGCGCGCGTAGTCGCGCTGCGCCGGATCGATCCAGACCGCTTCCAGACCGAACGCCGGCTCCTTGGTCGGGATGCCTTCGAGCTGGCCGTAGACCTTGCCCGGATTGATCGCCAGCTCCATGCCGCTCTTGATATCGCCTTTGCCCCGCATCACGCCGTTCAACACGATGTGATAGACGTCCGGGTCGAGATTGAGCGCATCGCGGATGCGTACCGGCTGGATCAGGAAGCCCAGCTCGGCCGAGAGTTTCTTTCGCACGCCTTTGACGCGCGGCATGAGCTGACCGCCCGTCTCGGGATTGACCAGCGGGATCAGGCCGTAGCCGATCTCGAGGCCGATCAGGTCGACCTGGTCGACATCGTCCCAGCCCAGTTCTTTCGGCGCTTCGGCAGCCTGCTGCTCGGCGGCCTGCTGTTCGCTGACGACGGCAGCGGCCTCGTCATTACGCACCAGCAGGAATCCCAGCGCGGCGGCAACCAGTGCCAGCAGGAGGAACACACTGTGCGGCATGCCCGGGACGATACCGAGAATCACCAGGATGCCGGCGCTAATAAAGAGGGCAGACGGATTCGACAGCTGCGTCACTGCCTGGTCGGTCATGGATTCCGAGGTCGTCACGCGGGTGACGATAATGGCGGTGGCCAGCGACAGGAACAGCGACGGGATCTGCGAGACCAGGCCATCGCCAATGGTCAGCAGGGTGTAGAGCTTGCCGGCATCCGAGAACGACAGACCGTGCTGGGCCACGCCGATAGAGAGGCCGCCGATGATATTGATGAGCAGGATGAGCAGGCCGGCGATCGCGTCGCCGGAAACGAATTTCGATGCACCGTCCATCGAGCCGAAGAAGTCGGCTTCCTGCCCGATTTCCTCGCGGCGCTTTTTCGCTTCATCCTGGGTGATCGAGCCGGCGTTCAGGTCGGCATCGATCGCCATCTGTTTGCCCGGCATCGCGTCCAGGGTGAAACGTGCATTGACCTCGGAGACGCGGCCAGCGCCCTTGGTGACCACGATGAAGTTAATGATCATCAGGATCACGAAGATGATGAAGCCGACCGCATAATTGCCGGCAATGACGAATTCGCCGAAGGCCGCAATCACCGCGCCCGCCGCGTGCTCGCCTTCGTGACCGTTGACCAAAATGACGCGGGTGGAGGCCACGTTCAGCGCCAGCCGCAACATGGTGGCAAACAGCAGAACGGCCGGGAAGGCAGAGAATTCCAGCGGCTTCCGGGTGCTGATGGCCACCATGATCACCATCACGCTGACCAGGATGTTAAAAGTGAACAGCACGTCCAGCAGCAGCGGCGGCAGCGGCAGGACCAGCATCGCCATGATCAGCAGCACGAGGAAGGGGATGCCGAGCCCTTTGAGCTCGAACCCCAGCAGGCGCTGTCGAATTGTTGACATGGAGAGGGTGGTCATTTTCGCCAAATGCTAATTAAATCAATCGCTTAGTAAATTGCTCGTTGGGTGATAGGTTTCCACGCGGAACACTTAAGCAATTGATGTGCCATCGAAGACTGGGGGAAACAGCGGGAAACCCTCAAGCCGCGGCCCTGATCCGGAAAATCCCCCCGAACCCTAAAGAACCCTCCGCGCCTGCCGATTACCCCGTGGAACAGAGGCGTATTGCCTCATGTTAATAATTTGTCAGGCGGTGAAATCAGGGACTGCATCGGGCATCATCCGTTCAGTACCTGCCGGAAAGTCATTCCGGTGTCCGCGTCAGACCATCGGCAGTTGCCGAACAGACAAGGGGTGATCCATGAACAAGATGTCCAAATGCTCAATGCTGACCATGGCGCTGCTGATGACGGCCTGCCAGTCGGTACCGACCGTCGCCGTGGCCAACAACGCGTCGGCCAAGGCCGAGGCCAAGGCCGCCGAGGTCAAGGCAGCGCCGGTGGCCGAGGTCAAGGCGCCTGAAGTCAAGGCCGAGGCCAAGCCCGTCGCCAAGGATGACGCCGTCAGCATGATCACGCCGATGGCCGAGCGTGCTGCGACCGTCCGTGCCACGGGTTACGCAGTCATCAGCACCCAGAACCACAAGAACCCCGCCCAGCAGCGCCTGATGGCCATCCGTGCCTCGAAGCTCGATGCCTACCGCGCCCTGACCGAACAGGTCTACGGCCAGCAGCTCGACGCAACCACCACCGTGGCCGAGATGATGATTACCAGCGATACCTTCCGTACCCGCGTACAGGGCATCATTTATGGCGCGGTGCTGGAGTCGATCACCCCGATCGGCGACGACACCTATGAGACCACGCTGTCGCTCGATGGCCGCGTCGTCAACGACCTGCGCGTGCTGTACCTGGCGCAGCTGGCCGCGCGTCAGAAGTAATCCGCGATCCGGGGATACGATCATGCGCGCGCGCCTGAGCTCCTTCCTGCTGGCCCTGCCGCTGGCCGGTGCGGTGACCTCGGCCTTCCCGGCCGACACCACCCTGCCGTCCGAGCCGAAAAAGCGCCTTGAGGCCTTGCAGCACGCACTCGTCGGCGCGGCCATGGAAGGGCAGACCCGGGTGCGCAACGCTGCATGGGTCGACAGCACCGGCAAGCTGCATGAGAACACCCGCATCACCTCGGACATGAAGGTCCGCAATGTCCGCGTGCTGAACTACCTGACGGTCGAGGACGGTGTATCGGCCGCGATCGTGGCCGAGAGCCGTGGCGTCACGCCGGATGCCGAGGTCTGCAAGGCGAACCAGCAGCGCTACCGCCGCGAGGCAACGCTCGACGCCGCAGTACGCATCGCCACCAGCGGTGCCGACCGCACGCACTGGCAGGCCTTCGCCGATCAGGCGCGCGCCCGCTTTGCGGCCCGCAGCAGCGCCGGCGGTAAGTGGCTGCTGATGGCCAGCCAGCCACCGGCGCAGTCGATGTATGACGCACACCTGACCGGCTTCGTGCCAGACGTGGCGCCGTACCAGATGATGATCGAGCTCCTGCCCGCGGGCGCGCTGGGCATCGAGCCGGTACGTCCCAAGGCCGAGGGCGGTGAGCAACTACGCCAGTCGCTCAAGACGGCAAAAGACTATTTGCTCGACGAGCCCAAGCGCTCCGAGCCGGTCGCCTTCGTGCTGCGCCTGAGCGTGGTCGAGCGGGTGAACCGCCGGCTGCTGTGGCAGGACGCGGTGCCGTTGTTTTTCCCCGAGCGCGAGATCACCACCACCTCACAGCCGCTGCCGGTCGGCTTGCTGACCGAGCTGGATCAGGTCGTCGCCCGCTGGCAGCAGCGGCTGGATGCTGACTTCGGCTGCCGCCCGCAATCCTTCAATGTGGTGCAATCCAGCCCCAACGGCTGGGTCATCAACGGTGGCCAGGCCGCCGGCCTCGCCGTCGGTGACCAGCTGTTGCTGATGAATCGCGAGCAGGTACCCGCGCGCATTCTTGAGCCCGACAGCGGCGAACATCTGGCACTGGTCGAAGTGACCAGTGTCGCGCAGGGCCGCGCAGTCGTACGCAAGCTGGCCGGCTCGGCACAGGTCGCACGTTCGGGCGACTGGGTTGCCACCCCCTTCTGACGCTTACTCCCGGAGAGGACCATGATATTCGCCCAACGTCCGTTGCTTATTTCCTTGCTTGCGCTGGTCTGCAGCGGCGCTGCCCTCGCTGCCGATCCGCCGAAAGCCGACGCGCCGAAGGCGGATGCGGCCAAAGCCGAGGACAAAAAAGACGGCAAGGAAGCCAAGGCCGAGGCCCCGGCCGAGTCCGACCTGCCGTCCAAGCCTTATCCGAAGAACGCTGCGCCCAAGGCCTTTGCGCCGAAAGGCGAACCCAAGAAATCCGACGAGGCTGTCGCTGCCAAGCCTGCCGATAAAGCAGGGGACAAGCAAGCTGAGAAGCCCGCTGATAAGTCGGCAGATAAATCGACTGAGGCCAAGTCGATGGCTGGCGCGTACGAGCCCGGGCATGACAAAGCCGCGATGAAGAAGCGTCGTCAGGCCGCCGCACCGGCACCCAAGCCTGTGACCGATCCGGCCATGGCTGCCCTGGCCCGTGAATCGCTCAAGC
>CAZESK010000031.1:0-6010 GCA_964515155.1 uncultured Bifidobacterium sp. | reverse complement strand
CCCAAGCCTGTGACCGATCCGGCCATGGCTGCCCTGGCCCGTGAATCGCTCAAGCGTGGCACGCCCGGTGGTGCCTACCAGGTCAAGGCCGGTGACAACCTCGATACCGTGATCCGCAAGACCATGCCGAACAGTCCGTTCTCGATGGAAGTGATGCGGGAAGCCTACGCACGCGCCAACCCGCAACTGCTGGCTTCGGTCAAGGCGATGCGGCTCAAGGCTGGCACGACGCTGACTGTGCCGAGCGCCGCCGTAATGAGTCAGGTAGTACTCGGTGATTCCGCGCCGCAGGCTGAGCCGGCGAAGATCAAGGCATCTGAGCTGTATACGGCAGCGCCGGTGGTCGCGCCTTCCGCGCCCGCCTCCGTCAGCGATCAGAACCTGCCGATCGCCATCCCGCGTCTTGCGCCGGACCAGCCCGTGCCGGGGCCGGTGGCCGAGGTCTCGCCGGAAGAAAAGAAAAAGTGGGTACGGTATCCCTGATACCTCGTCCCCGCTCACAACCTGCCGCCGGCACCGGACGTGAACCCGCTGCTGCAAGGCATTGAACAGACGGCCCTGCCGGGCCGTCTGAATCCGTTTTATCTCGAGGGCCGGGCGCTGCCGCTGGCCACACCGGTCGCCCAGCAACTCCGCTTGCGCGACGGCCAGATCATCCAGGCCGTGATCGAGGCGCGCGGCGATTACCTCAAGCTCCTCTTCAACGGCCGTCTGCTCGACCTGCCACCCAACCTGCGCTTTCGCCCCGGCGATACCGTCTGGCTGCGGGCGCAGCAGACTGCGGGCGGCTGGTCCCTGAAGCCGGTCGATGCGGCCACCGCGCAGCCGGCCGCCGCGGCCACCCCGCCGATGGCCGACGGCGCGCTGCCACCCGGCATGTCGCGGCTGCTCGCGTTGTCGCTGCGCCCGCCATCCTCGCCGCTGCTGATGCAACTATTCCAGCCGGCCCAGGCGGCCGGCCTGCTGCAGTCGGCGGGTAGTCCCGAACTCAGCGCCCTGTTCCAGGGGCTGCAACTATCCATGCGCGGGCTCACGCCGGCGGCGCTGCAATCAGCGGTGATGTCGTCGGGCTTCTGGCTCGAAGCGCTGCTCGGGCGCAGCCAGTCGGTGGTGGCCGGTGACACCAAATCGCTGCTGCGACGAATGATCCGCGCCCTGGGCGAGCGCGAGGGCGTCATGATGGATTCGCTCAGGCGCGCCATCGACGACATCGAATCGGCGCAGGTGGAATCGCTGGCCGCGCAGGCCAGGGGAGAGCTGTCATTTTCGATGGTGCTGCCATTCCGGGATGCGAACCCGGTGGCGCTCAAATTCTTCCGGCCACCGCGCCGGCCCGGACAGGACGCCCCGCCGTTTTCGGTAGACATTCACACCATCAACGACGAGCTCGGCGAAATCTGGCTCAAGACCTCGGTGACGCGGGCTGCCCATGTCGAGCTGATGATGTGGGCGCTCAAGGAGAGCGTGGTCCGGCTGGCGCGCCGCCACTCGGAGGCGCTGGGCCAGCGCTTATCGCTGGCTGGTCTGACCATGGACTCGTTCCGCATTTTCCACGCCCCGCGCCCCAGCTTGCCTGACAGCTGGGCCCCGCCGGGCGCGGTGCTGGATGTGCGCGCATGAGACGCCGGCGTGAGGCGGTGGCGCTGGAATATGGTCAGCGCGATGCGCCGGTCGTCACCGCCAAAGGCAGCGACGAGTTGGCCGAGGCCATCATTGCCGAGGCGCAGCGGCAGGGCGTGTATATCGCAGAGGACCGGGAGTTGGTGGCCGCCTTGTCGCGGCTGGATCTGGAGCAGGAAATACCGCGCGATTTATATGTTGCGGTGGCAGTGGTGCTGTCGTGGGCGTATTGGCTGCGGGGGATGAAGCCGGGGGATGAGAAAGTGTGAGTTCAGGCTTCCTCGTAGCCCCGTCCGCCGCGCAGCCGCGACATGCGGCCTAATCGGTCATACACCTCAACACCGGCTGTCGGATCGCTGCCGCGCAGAGTGTGCAGGGTGCCGCGAATGGCATCGAGCTTGCGGCTGATGAGAATCTCGTTGCGCCGATGCAGCTCGCGGCACTCGGCGATGAGATCCTTGAAACCGCCCCAGCCCGGTTGGTCAAGACGATTGCCCTCGCTACCGACACCGGTCAGCCAGGTCAGGGTATCGAAGATCTTCAGTTTTTCCGGCTGCAGCAGTTCGAAGCGGTCGAGGTCCTGCACGCGCAGGGCCTCGAACTCTTGCTCCAGCAATTGCCGCAGCGCCTCGCCGTGCTCCAGCGCAGACGCCAGCTCAACGCTGGCAACCGGCGGCGCGACCGGGTCGGTCGGCAACGGGGAGGCGGTGCTCATCATCTGATGATGTCCTTCAGCCGATCAGCTTTTCTATCGAGGCAAAGCTCTCGGCAATGCGGCGCGCATCCATGGGGTAGGTGCCGTCGCGCAGCGCCTGCTTGATCGCTTCGACTTTCTCACGGTCGAAGGCCGGCTCGGCCATCGCGCGCTGGGCAATCGGTGACAACTGCAGTTCGTCACCCATCGGTGCGGGCTTGGGCGGTGCCGCCTTGGCCGGGTCGGACTGGCCATCCAGCGGACGCTCGAGCGCCTGGCGCTTGGCCTTCTCCAGTGTGGCCTTATCCAGTGACGGGCTGCCGCCAAAAAGACTCGTAATCGGACTAGTCATGATGTTTTCTCGCTTTCGGCCCTCGGCCTTCTATTCCTGTCACATCGAGAATCGGATCGGCTGAAGCAAACTTTAACGCCCAACCGAAAAAATTATATTGCCATTCCGGCATCGTGCTGCTTTCCTCATCCGCCCCTGACCACCCCGCGGCCAGTCACGACGCCAGTCAGCGTTCGTCCGGACTCCGGGTTACGCATCCGGATCTGCTCGCCCAGCCTGCCATCCTGCAGGGCCTCGAGCTTCACCGTGATCATGAAACTGCCCGGCGCGCCCATGCTCAGGTTGACCAGCTCGCCTTTTTTCACCAGCGTTGCCGGCCGGATGTCGGCGCTACGGATCGGCTCGCCCGCCCGGATGGCCCGCAGCACTTCATGGCCTTCGAGCCCGCCGACATCAATCAGATGAGCTCTGGTTACTTTTTCGGATTCCAGGCGTTCCAGCTTGAGCAGTTGCGGCTGTAACAGCTGTCCCGGCGCCAGCTGGGCAGCGGCCACCACGACCTGTCGGTTTTCCGCCGGTGCCGCTGCGGGCGCCTGGGCTGCCGCCGGTGCACCTGCACGCGGGCTGGCCGGCGCGGGCGTGGCGGCCGTGCCGGTGCCGGCAAATCCTACCTTCACGAACATCTGCCAGACAGGCTTGGTGCAGCGCACGCGCACGCTATCGCGGCTCACGAACGGGTAATCAAACTGGAAGCTGCCGGCGCAAGGCTGCACCGGCACGCGTGGATCCAGCGGGCCAATGCGCACTTGCCCGGGGTCGACCGTATTTTCCGCCGCCACCCAGTCAGTGAGGGCGGTCGTCATGGCCTCTTGCGGAACGGCGGCCTGCGCGCAGGCGCACGTCGCCAGCAGCGCCAGCACAAGTCGTCGGTAGAAGGGCAGCGTCGTCATCGGGGTGTCGGCAAATTCTCTGGAATATACCTTGCTAAGTTCTGTTCATCAGTCAGCGCTCCTGTGGGAGTTCCGACAGTCGCAACGAACAGTGCAAGAACAGTACCAGCCCCGAAAAGGACTACGCCATGCAGATCCGTCCCCACGTTGGCGACCCGAATGTCGCCGCCACGCCTGAGCAGACCCGCGCCCGCGAGCGGGCGACGCCCTCGGGTTCGTTCCGCCAGGCGCTGGCCGGGCTGAAGGCGGATATGCAAATGGTGACCGTGCAGCGCGGCGACACCCTGATGAGCCTGACCCGTCGCCAGCTCGGTGAAGTGGCCGGGCAGTTCAGCCCGTCGCAGATCTTGCAGATGGCGCGCACCGTCGCGCGCGAGAACGGCATTACCGATGCCGACCGTATCCGCCCCGGGCAGGCGATCAACATGGCGCCGATGACCACGATGGCCGCGCTCAAGCTGCGGCAGACCGAGGTGGCCGAGGTGCGGTTGGAGTCCGATGGCGCAAACGCGACCACCCCGGTGCTCGACCGCACGCTGGCCCGTGCTGTCGCCAAGGGGTATCTGTCGCCTGCCGAGCAAGTGGCGGTGAAGGACAAGATCCTGGCCCTGGCCAGCCGCCACCAGTTCACGCCGGACGACTTCGCCCACATGACGCTCATGGAATCAGATGGCATGAACCCGCGCGCCACCAACGGCAGCTGCCACGGCATCATCCAGTTCTGCGCCGGCGGCAACCGCGGCGCAGCCAGCGCCGGCTACGCGAAAAACCCGCGCGACATCCTGAATCTGTCGGTGCTCGAGCAGCTCGATCTGGTCGATCGCTATTTCAATGACACCCGCCTGAAAGACCATGGCCCGGCGGCGCTGGATGATCTCTACCTGACCGTGCTCACGCCGGCTGCGCGCAGCGAGACGCGCGCCAACGCGCCGCTGAATATCTCGGGCCGGCAGGCCGCCTATCTATATGAAGGGCGCGACCAGAACGGTGTCATCACCCGCAATTCCATCATCGCCGGATTGAAGAGTAATGCGCGGGACAGGTTGGGGGATTTCACCAGTACGTTGGCCAGGATGGAGATGTCGGGGATGTGACCCGGCAAATTCTTGCCCCTCCTGCCCCGACCTCGAACGGCAAATCCTTGCCGCCATCCCCGCCAAACCCGACGTATTCCCTTAAAAAAACCGACTGGCACGCGGCTTGCAATGGTCGGATCGACAGCTGGGAACTTGAGCGGAATGTCGATATTCCGCCATCGACGGCAAGGAGCATGCAATGGACGTATTGAACAACGCATTGGGAATTCACGAGAAGGCACTGCGCGTGCGCAACCAGCGCATGGAGGTGCTCGCCCGGAACATCGCCAACGACGACACGCCGCACTTCAAGGCGCGCGATATCGACTTCAAGACCGTGATGGCCGAGTTCAAGCCATCCGAGCTTTTGGCCAGCACACACGGCACGCACTTCGCGTTTGGTGATGACAAGATCGATGATGATGGCATGCGCTACCGCACGCCATTCAATGCCTCGATCGACGGCAATACAGTCGAGCTGACCGTCGAACAGGCGAAATACGGTAAGGCCGCTGCCGACTATCAGGCCACGCTCTCGTTCCTTGAGAGCCGCGTCTCGAGCATCCGCAAGGCACTGAGAGGGGAGTAATCGACCATGCCCATGTCCATCGACAATATCTTCGGTATCGGCGGCACGGCGCTCAATGCGCAAATGATCCGCATGAACACCACCGCATCGAACCTCGCCAACGCCGGCACCACGTCGGCTACGGAAGAGGGTGCGTATCGCGGCAAGCGGACCGTGTTCAAGGCGCTCATGGATGAGGAGATGACCCACGCCGGCGCACCCTATGTCGGCGGCGTCAAGGTCGACAAGATCCTCGACGACAAGAAGCCGATACCCAAGGTCTATGACCCGAACAACCCGCTGGCGGACAAGGATGGCTTCGTCTACCAGGCTAACGTGAACGAGGTGACCGAGATGGTCGACCTGATGGCCGCCTCGCGCTCGTACCAGAACAACGTTGAAGTCGTGAACACCGCGCGCGAGCTGATGATGCGCACGCTCGACATCATCAAGGCATAAGGACTGATTCATGGCCACCACGACGACTGGCGCGGCGAGCAGCACCTCGAACTACACGCTGCCATCCAATATCAAGACGACGTCGCAGTACAAGAAAGAACAGGAAGAAGCGCAGATTAATGGCAAGGGTGACGAGATGGGCCAGATGGCCTTCCTCACGCTGTTCACCACCCAGCTGAAGAATCAGAACCCGCTGGATCCGATGGAGAACGAAGCCTTCGTCGCTCAGCTCGCGCAATTCTCGCAGCTGGAAGCGACGACCAAGATGTCGACCAACATCGAGACCCTCGTCAAGTCGATGTCGAACTCGCAGATCAGCAATGCCTCCGGCATGCTCGGTCGCAAGGTCGC
>CAZESK010000030.1:0-28819 GCA_964515155.1 uncultured Bifidobacterium sp. | reverse complement strand
GCGTGCTGTGGACCGGGCTGATGACTAACATCACCCAAAGCAAGAAACTGCAGGACGAGATCATCCGGTCGCGCCGGCAGCTGGCTGAGCTCTCGGCCCATGTCGAGAGCGTCAAGGAAGCTGAGCGCGAGCGCATCGAGCGCGACCTGCATGATGACCTCGGCGGCAATCTCTCCGCGCTGAAGATGATGCTGGAACACCTGTGGAACCAGCTGCCGCCGTCAGAGCTGGTACAAGCTCGGCGCGGCTACCTTGCCGAGCTGCTCGACCGCTCGATTGAATCGATCCACCGGATCGGCATCGACCTGCGGCCCGGCATCCTCGATGCCGGGCTGGTAGCAGCGCTGGAGTGGCTGGCGCAGGAGCATGCGCGACAGAGTGGTGTGACCTGCCACCTGCACTGCGCCGCGCCAGACATCGCGATGGAGCCTAGGCTGGCGACCTCGCTGTTCCGGATCGCTCAGGAGGCCTGCAACAATATACGCAAGCATGCCGGTGCGACCCACGTCGATATTCATCTGCAGGACACCGGTAACGAACTAATCCTCGAGGTCATTGACAACGGTTGCGGCATTCCGGATGAGCGCCGCGACAGTCCCTGTTCATTTGGCCTGCGCGGCATGAGCGAGCGGATGGCGGCGCTCGGCGGCGATTTCCTGATCGCCAGCCGCGCAGGCAAAGGCACACTGGTGCGCGTTTGCCTGCCGCTGCGGGACCGCGAGTTCACCACGAAATGATCGCCGATGCGGCCCGGACGCACGGCATCCTCCGGGTGCTGATCGCGGATGATCATGCCATCGTTCGCGAGGGACTCAAGCAGATCATCAGCGGCAGTGGCAATATCGTCGTTGCCGCCGAAGCCGAGAATGGGCAGCAGGCGATACAGAAAGTGCGGAGCGGCGACTTCGATGTGCTACTGCTCGATATCTCCCTGCCCGACCGCAATGGCATCGACGTTCTCAAGCAGATCAAGAAGGAATTTCCCGCCCTCGCCGTACTGATGCTGACGATGCACCGCGAGGACCAGTATGCGATCCGCGCGATCAAGGCCGGCGCCTCGGGCTACCTCACCAAACAGAGCGCACCGGCCGAGCTGGTCACTGCGCTCAACGAGGTTGCGGCCGGCCGAAAATACGTCACTGCCGCGCTGGCGCAGGAACTCGCCAACCAGATCGGCGGCGGCGACCTGGGCAAGCCGCAGCATGAGCTGCTGTCCGATCGTGAATTCCAGACGCTGGTGATGATCGCCTCCGGCAAAACCGTTGGCGAGATCGCCGTCGAACTTGCCCTCTCAGTCAAAACTATCAGCATGTATCGCTCGCGTCTGCTGCAGAAAATGCGGATGCGGCATAACGCCGAGCTCACTCACTACGCGATTCGGCACCGGCTTGTAGCGGAGATGTCGGAGTAAGGATTGCCGGGGCCGGCACCTCCCTGTCGCGCGCCAGACGCCGAATCAGTGATGGTTTTCAGCCGGACACCACTCGATACCCACCGATTGATGACGTCTATACTCGGCAGGACATAAGGGAAACGGAAGCATGTCGGGACGCGCATGCTTTCCAACCAACGCGCGCGCAGTGGGAAGGACCAGTCGCGCCGCAGCATCTCAGGGAGCCCGCGCATGAATGCTGCTGAGCCAACGCACGATAGGGTGTTGCTTTATGAGGAGATTGCACGCCTGACCGCCCATATGCTGGTGGCCGCGCACCGGGCAGATTGGGATCGGCTGATCGAGCTCGAGGCCGACTGTGCCCGCTGCATTGAGTCCATACAGGGTTGCATGGAACCCACGCGCCTGCCGAATGAGGCACGCCGGCAGAAGATTGCACTGCTCAGGCGCATTTTGTCCGACGACCGGGAGTTACGCAAACTCACGATGCCATGGATGGATAGCGTGGGCCCGCTGCTGGGCACGACCCCGAGGCAGCGCGGGGCTGGGCGCGTCCACCGCAATGAATAAAGGAAAATAACCATAGTGGTCGTCCCCGTCGATGCGGCCAGCGCGGACGAAACGTACCGGATCCGGCATCAGACCGGCGTCATCACTGCCAGCATCTCTGCCCCGACTTTCCGTTTCTTTCCCGCGCGTGACGGTGGATGACAGAGACCGCAACGGTAGCCGGTATGCAGCTCAAAGGTATGACTGACGAAATACCCATGACACTCGCTGCATTCGACCAGCGTGAGCATCTTGCTGTCGAAGAAGCGAATCAGGGTCCAGGCGCGGGTCAGCGACAGCAAGGGTTCGACGCCGCGCTCTGGTGGCATCTGCTGGAGATAAAGTTGGTAGGCCTTGACCATGGCGTCGATGCCTGCGACGCCGGCATGCTGCAGCAGAAAGCGATAGATACTCATGAACAGCGAGGCGTGGATATTCGGCTGCCAGGTGATGAACCAATCGGTGGAGAAAGGCAGCATGCCCTTCGGCGGTGACACGCCACGAAGTTCCTTATACAGCTTCAGGAGTCGCTCACGCGAGAGCGTCGTTTCGGTCTCCAGCAGCTGCAGGCGTGCACCCAGCTTGATCAGTTCGATCGCCAGGCTGATCTGCCGCCCCTCGGACACAACGCTCTTGTTGCCCATGATGTCTGCTCGCGATCCTCCGCTGAGGCGATCAGCCGATCTCTTCGACCGGTTGTGCCGCCATCAGGATCGTCGCGTGTACCTGGGTAAGGGCACGATCCTTTGAGTGGCTGGTGAGCATGCCGAGCACGACGGCATCGTCGAAGCGGAAGCGTGCGAGCATCATGCTGCTCGACGCCAGCTTGACGATCTGGGCCGGTGACAGGTTGTCGATCAGATCGGCAAGCTCGGCGCTGATACCCAGCCGAAAAATCGCCGCTGCCCGGTCCGCTCGCACCAGCTGCTGGGCGAGCATGAGGTAGGAAAGATTAGCGTCGCGGATATCCGCCATCATGTCGCTCATATTCATGCTGCTCTCCCGTCTCTGTTCCGGATGACACGCAAAAAGACCCGTGTCGACAATGCAGATTCTGCCGACCCGGGCCTGCTGGTGAAATCGGCAGGACACGGTATTTTTTGTGGGCGGCAGGCTGCCCGCCTTGTCGGTGACTGTCCTACACGAGAGATCCGTCGACCATCCCGGTATGGTGATGACTGCCTCGGGTAAATCGCTGGCGGAATCGGGGTACACTTTTTCATCTTTCCCATCAATGTCACCCGCAATGAGACAAACGCTCGAAGCCTTGCTGACTTACCTAAACCTGCCTTCGGTACCCGAATGGATCGACCTTGCCGTCACACTCGGCAAGGTCTTGGTGATCCTCGTGCTTGCCTGGCTGCTGTTCGGCGTGCTCAAGCGCCTGATCCGGCTCTCGCATGTGCGACTGCGGGAACGCGCGGAGAACCCTGAAGAGACGCGACGCATCAATACGCTCGAACGAGTATTCGTGTACGCGCTGACCGTTGTCGTGGGCGTGATGGTGGTGATGCTGGTGCTGTCGGAGTTCGGCATCTCGATCGCACCACTGCTGGCGACGGCTGGTGTGGCTGGCCTGGCCATCGGTTTCGGCGCCCAGAGTCTGGTGAAGGATTATTTCACCGGCTTCGTGATGCTGATAGAAAATCAGATCCGCGTCGGCGACGTGGTCGAAGTCTCGGGCAAGGCCGGTGTCGTGCAGGAATTGACGCTGCGCTATGTGCAGCTGCGCGATTACGAAGGCGCGGTTCATTACGTACCGAATGGCACCATCGTCACCGTGACCAACCGCAGCCGTGGCTTTGCCTATGCAGTGATCGATACCGGTATCGACTACAAGGCGGATATCGACGAGGTTTATGCGGTGATGCGCCAGACGGCGGCCGAGCTGCGGGCAGATCCGGGCTTCGGGCCACGCATCCTGGATGAACTCGAAATCTCCGGTGTCGATCAGTGGGCCGAATCGGCGGTGATGATCAAGAGCCGCATCAAGACCGTCGCGCTGGAGCAGTGGGCCGTGCGCCGCGAATACCTGCGCCGACTCAAGCTGGCCTTTGACCGGCACGGCCTGGAGATTCCGTCCCCACAACGCCTGCCGGCACCGAGGAGTGCCGTCGAGGGGGCGCGACAGCGTACCAACGTGCCCGGCTGAGCCCACCTATCAGCGACCCGCCATTAGCGGATGGCACCCCCGTTTCAGATCTCGTAGCTGTCGCGCTCGCCGGCCAGCACCTGCTCGACTAGCTTGCGCGACAGGTTCGGCGCCAACAGCTCGATGAAGGTGAAAACATATCCACGCAGGTAGGCCCCCTCCTTGAGCGCGATGCGGGAGACGTTCGTGCCGAACAAGTGGCCGGCGGGGATGGCCTTGAGATGGGTATCTCGTGTCGCGTTATACGCCAGGCCGGCAATGATGCCGACGCCCATCCCGAGCTCGACATAGGTCTTGATGACATCGGCGTCGATCGCTTCGAGCACCACGTCCGGCTTCAGGCCGCGCCGCGTGAAGGCCTGGTCGATCTTGTTGCGGCCGGCGAAGGCGGCGTCGTAGGTGATGAGAGGAAACGTCGCGATGTCCTCGAGCGTGATCTCTTTCAGCCGGGCCAGCGGATGTTCATGCGGGACGACCACCATGTGCTCCCACTGGAAGCACGGCAGCGATACCAGCCCGTCGATATCGGCAATGGCCTCGGTGGCGATCGCGAGATCGGCCTGGCCGTGCAGCACCATGTCGGCCACCTGCTTCGGATTACCCTGCAGCAGGGACAGCCGTACCTTGGGGAATTTCTGCGAGAATGCCTGCACGACCGGCGGCAGTGAGTAGCGCGCCTGCGTATGAGTGGTGGCGATGGTGAAGCTTCCGCTGTCCTGCGCGGCGAATTCCTTGCCGATGCGCTTGAGGCCCTCGACCTCCTGCAGGATGGTCTCGACCGATTTCAGGACCTGCCGGCCGGGTTCGGTCAGGCCGCGGATGCGCTTGCCATGGCGGGTGAAGATATCGATGCCCAGCTCTTCCTCGAGCTCGATGATGGCCTTGGACACGCCCGGCTGGGACGTGAAGAGCGACTTGGCGGCCTCGGTCAGGTTGAAATTCTGGCGTACGGCCTCGCGGACGAAGCGGAATTGATGGATATTCATTGGTTCAGTCCCGATGGGAGAGCGGCGGGATCCCGGCATCCGTCATTCCGGCACGTGCCGGCATCCTGCGTTGCTGTTTTCACTTCAACAAGATGTCCCGGGAGATTTCCTTATACCTGACGATCATATAAGCAAATAAATCTTGTGTAGTTTGGAATAAGTAAGAAGTTTATTACCATTCTGCGTTCTTCGCGCAAGGCTTTATGACTTTGGCTTATGTAGTGTCGGGACGAGTGGCGGGCCTGCGGGTCGGCCCGACCGGCGTTGCGGCCAGGCGCGTGCCGTGTTTAGGCACTTCACGGATCTACCAAGGAAGACCATGTATCGCTACGACCAATACGACCACCAGATCGTCAAGGAACGCGTCGCGCAGTTTCGCGGACAGGTGGAGCGCCGCCTCTCGGGCGAGCTGACCGAGGACGAGTTCCGACCGCTGCGCCTGCAAAACGGCCTGTACATGCAGCGCCATGCCTACATGCTGCGCGTGGCCGTGCCCTATGGCTTGCTGTCGTCACGTCAGATGCGGATGTTCGCGCACATCGCCCGCAAGTATGACCGTGGCTACGGACATTTCACGACGCGCCAAAACATCCAGTACAACTGGATCGAGCTTGAGCGCACGCCGGATATCCTGGCTGACCTGGCCTCGGTCGAGATGCATGCGATTCAGACCTCAGGCAACTGCATCCGTAACATCACCGCCGACCAGTTCGCCGGCGTGGCTGCCGATGAGCTGCTGGATCCGCGTCCCTATATCGAGATCCTGCGTCAGTGGAGCAGCTTCCATCCGGAATTCGCCTACCTGCCGCGCAAGTTCAAGATCGCCGTCAACGCCGCGGCGGAAGACCGCGCGGTGGTCAAGGCCCACGACATTGGCCTGAACATGGTGACCAACGCCGACGGCGAGATCGGCTTTCAGGTACTGGCCGGCGGTGGGCTCGGCCGCACCCCGATCATCGGCAGCGTGGTGCGCGAATTCCTGCCCTGGCAGCACATGCTGAGCTATATCGAGGCGATCATGCGCGTGTACAACCAGTATGGTCGTCGCGACAACAAGTACAAGGCGCGCATCAAGATCCTGCTCAAGGCGCTGGGCGTGGAAGAATTCACGCGCCAGGTCGAACAGGAATGGACCGACCTGAAAGATAGCCCGAGCACGCTGACCGCCGAAGAACTGGCGCGCGTAGCAAGCTACTTCGTCCCGCCGGCCTACGAGAAGCTCGACGACGCCGAAGCGCTGTTGAACCAGCAGCGCGCTGAGAACAAGGCTTTCGGCACCTGGCTCGGTCGCAACGTCAAGCCACATAAGGTACCGGGCTACGCCATCGTCACCCTGTCGCTGAAGAAGACCGGCACCCCGCCGGGCGACGCAACGGCCGAACAGATGGACTTCGTCGCTGACCTGGCCGATCGCTATAGCTTCGGCGAGCTGCGCGTCACGCACGAGCAGAACCTGGTGCTGGCCGACGTGAAGCAGTCGGACCTGTTGGCGGTGTACAAGGAAGCGAAAGCACACGGCCTGGCCACTCCGAACATCGGCCTTCTGACCGACATCATCTGCTGCCCGGGCGGCGACTTCTGCTCGCTGGCGAACGCGAAATCGATACCGATCGCCGAAGCCATCGCCGAGCGTTTCGACGATCTCGATTTCCAGCATGACATCGGCGATCTCGATCTCAATATCTCGGGCTGCATCAACGCCTGCGGCCACCACCATGTCGGCAATATCGGCGTGCTCGGCGTCGACAAGGACGGCTCGGAGTGGTACCAGGTCTCGATCGGCGGCAAGCAGGGTAATGACAGCGCGATCGGCAAGATCATCGGTCCGTCTTTCGCCGCCGGCCAGATGCCGGAGGTCGTCGCGCGTCTGCTCGACGTCTATGTGCGTGAGCGTCACGAGGACGAGCTATTCATCGATACCGTCGAGCGCATTGGCGTGGAACCATTCAAGACCCATGTGTATGCGACCCCGATCCCGGGTCACGCATATCAGGCAGGAGAAGACGCGCATGCGTAAGATCATCAAGGACAAGACCATCGTCAGCGACGACTGGAATGTGCTCAAGCTCGCCGACGGCGAGACCCCGGAAGCGGTCACGGTACCGACCGGCCGCCAGATCGTGCCGTTGCAGGTGTGGCTGACCCAGAAAACCCTGCTTTCCGCGCGCAGTGATATCGGCGTCTGGCTGGCCAGCGACGAGCGTCCGGAGCAACTGAAGGATGATGCACAGTCGCTGCCGGTAATCGCGGTCGACTTTCCCTCGTTTGCTGACGGCCGCGGCTACTCGATCGCCTATAACCTGCGCGCCCGTCTCGGCTTCGAGGGCGAGCTGCGTGCCATCGGTGATGTGCTGCGTGACCAGCTGTTCTACATGGCACGCGTGGGCTTCAACGCCTTTGCCACCCGTGAGGATCGCGCCATCGAGGATGCGCTCAAGGGCCTGACCGATTTCTCCGACGTCTACCAGACCTCGTGGGACCAGAAACTGCCATTGTTCCGCCGCGCGACGCGACCGGCTGCGCAGGACGCATGATGAGTGCTGCCTTCGACCAGCTGGTAGCCGACACCCGCGCGACACTGGCGCGCATCGCGGCCGAGCATTCGCCGGCGGTGTTCGCTTCCAGTCTCGCCGCCGAGGATATGGTGCTGACCGACCTGATCCTGCGCGCAAAGCTGCCAATCATGATCTTCACACTCGAGACCGGCCGTCTGCATGCGGAAACGCTCGGCATGGTGGAGCGCGTGCGCGAGGTCTACGGCTACGAGATCGCGCTGTACAAGCCGGAAGCCGCAGCCGTGGAAGCCTATGTAGCGGCGCATGGTCTCAACGCCTTCTACGAGAGCGTCGAGATGCGCAAGGAATGCTGCCGCATCCGCAAGGTCGAGCCGCTGAACCGCGCGCTCGCCGGCAACAAGGCCTGGATCACCGGCCAGCGCCGTGCGCAATCGACGACCCGGGCCGAGCTCGCAGTCCAGGAAGACGATCCGGCGCATGGCATGCAGAAGTTCAATCCGCTGGCCGACTGGTCGGAGGATGATGTCTGGAATTACCTCCGTGCCCACGGGGCTCCGTATAATCCCCTGCATGACAAGGGTTATCCGTCGATCGGCTGCGAACCCTGCACCCGAGCCATTCAACCCGGCGAAGATATCCGCGCCGGGCGCTGGTGGTGGGAAAGCCCGGAACAGAAAGAATGCGGCCTGCACGTCGTCGACGGCAAGCTGGTCCGTATCACACCCGCTCAAGCGTAAACGATCATGAATACCGCCGTAGACACCCAGCATTTCATCGACGCCGCCAGCAATCGTCATCTCGACTGGCTGGAATCGGAAGCCATCCACATCATGCGCGAGGTTGCGGCCGAGTGCGGTAACCCGGCGCTGCTCTTCTCGGGCGGCAAGGACTCGGTGGTACTGCTGCGCATCGCCGAAAAGGCCTTCAGGCCGGGGAAATTCCCGTTCCCGCTGGTGCATATCGACACCGGCCACAACTTCCCCGAAGTGATCGCCTTTCGCGACCAGCGAGTAGCAGAACTCGGAGAGCGGCTGATCGTCGGCTCCGTCGAAGATTCGATCAAGCGCGGCACGGTTCGGCTGCGCAATCCGCAGACCGACTCGCGCAACGCGGCCCAGGCCGTTACGCTGCTCGAGACCATTGCCGAGCACAAGTTCGACGCCTGCATCGGCGGCGCGCGCCGCGATGAAGAAAAGGCGCGCGCGAAAGAGCGCATCTTTTCTTTCCGTGACGAGTTCGGCCAGTGGAACCCGAAAGCGCAACGTCCCGAGCTGTGGGACCTGTATAACACCCGCGTCCATCCGGGCGAGAACATGCGCGTGTTTCCGATCTCGAACTGGACCGAGCTCGACGTCTGGCAGTACATCGCCCGCGAGAAGCTGGCGCTGCCGAACATCTATTTCGCGCATCAGCGCGAGGTCATTCCGCGCAATGGCCTGCTGGTGCCCGTGACCGACCTAACCCCGCCGAGGGAAGGCGAAACCATCGAGACCCGTACCGTGCGCTTCCGCACCGTCGGCGATATTTCGTGCACCTGCCCGGTCGCCTCCGATGCAGCCGACGTGTCGGCGATCATTGCCGAGACTGCGGTCACGCAGATCACCGAGCGCGGTGCGACCCGGATGGATGACCAGACCTCCGAAGCCTCGATGGAAAAGCGCAAGAAAGAAGGGTATTTCTAAATGAACGCCGTTGCAGACAAGAACCTACCGGGCATGGACGCGCAGGAGCGCGGCCTGCTGCGTTTCATCACTGCCGGCTCGGTCGATGACGGCAAGAGCACGCTGATCGGCCGCCTGCTGTTCGATAGCAAAGGCATCTTCGCCGACCAGCTCGACGCGATCTCGCGCGCCCGCCACAAGCGCACGGTGGGCGACATGATCGACCTGTCGCTGCTGACCGACGGCCTCGAGGCAGAGCGCGAACAGGGCATCACCATCGACGTCGCCTATCGCTATTTCGCCACGCCCAAGCGCAAGTTCATCATCGCCGACGCACCGGGCCATGAGCAGTACACCCGCAATATGGTTACCGGCGCCTCCACGGCAGATGCGGTGATCATCCTGGTCGATGCATCGAAGGTGAAGATCGACGACCAGGGCAAGGCCGAGCTGCTGATTCAGACCAAGCGCCACTCCACGATTGCGCAGCTGCTGCAGATCGAGCATGTGATTGTTGCGGTCAACAAGATGGATCTCGTGAACTACGACCGCACCGTCTATGACCGTATCATCGCCGCTTACCATGAATTCGCGGCTGCGCTGGGGCTCAAGGATATCCACCCCATACCGATGTCGGCACTGGCCGGTGACAACGTGGTGGTACGCAGCGAGCAGATGCCCTGGTATGAGGGCCCGACGCTGATCGAGCTGCTGGAGTCGCTGTCGGTATATGACGATGAGCACGCCGCTGCGCTGCGCTTCCCGGTGCAATTGGTGGCACGCCACAATGGGCATGAGGCCAACGACTTCCGCGGCTACATGGGTCGCGTCGAGGCCGGAACCGTGAGGAAGGGCGACAAGGTTGTCCTGCAGCCGGGCGGCCATAGCGCAACGGTGAAAGACATCGTGACGCTGGACGGCTCGCTCGACAGCGCCTCGGCAGGCAAGGCGGTAACGATCCTGCTGAATGAATACGTCGATGTCTCGCGCGGCGACATGCTGGCCGCTGCGGATGCGCCGGCATCGGTACTGAAGAACTTCAACGCCGATGTCTGCTGGCTCTCGGAAGAGCCGCTCGATCTGCGCCGCAAGTACTGGTTGAAGCATACGACCCGCCAGGTCGCCGCCAAGGTGACCGGCATCCAGTCGCTGCTGGACATCAATACGCAGCAGCGCCAGGAGGGAACGGAGCTCAAGCTCAATGGCATCGCGCGCATCGGTCTGACGGTGCAGCAGCCGCTGGCGGCCGATGCCTATGATGCCGTGCGCGCCACGGGCAGCTTCATCCTGATCGACGAGATCTCGCACCAGACCGTAGCCGCCGGCATGATCCGGCTCGACTGACGCGTTTTCTCCATGGCCCAGCACCTGACCAGACCGGCCCGAGCCACCCCGGGGCGGGTCTGGCTGGTCGGCGCCGGCCCCGGTGCCGCCGATCTCATCACCGTGCGCGGCGCACGCATCCTCGCCGAAGCCGAGGTCGTGTTGCATGATGCGCTGGTCACACCCGACGTCCTCGCCTTGTGCCCGCAGGCCGACCTGATATCGGTGGGCAAACGCAGCGGCCAGCGCTCAACCGCCCAGCCGCTGATCAATCAAAAAATCATCGAATGCGCATTCCGCTATGACCGTGTGGTACGCCTCAAAGGCGGAGACCCCATGCTGTTTGGCCGCGCCGACGAGGAATTGCAGGCACTGGAAGCCGCCGGCGTGCCATATGAGATCGTCCCTGGCATCACCACCGCCTTTGCCGCCGCCGCCTCGATCCGTCAGCCGCTGACCAAGCGTGGCGTGGCACGCAACGTCGCTTTCTTCACTTCGACTACCGCACCGGGCGAGTCCGACGAGGCAGCCCTGCCCGAGTGCGACACGCTGGTGCAGTATATGGGCGGGCAGGAGGCAGTTGCGACGGCCAGGCGCTTGCTCGACCATGGCAAGCCGGCAGATACGCCGGTTATCGCCATCGAGAACGTCAGCCGGCAGGACGAGCGCGTCATGCGCATGACGCTCATCGATATGGTTTGCGGTCTGCCGAGTGGCGGCGGTCCGGTACTGGTGATGATCGGCGAAGCGCTACGCAAGCGCTGATGCACCCGCATCGGCGCCGCTGAACAAGCTTCCGGTAAACGGATACGTGGCGAGTCAACCACACTCTTGCCACGACGGGTTCGGTCGAACCACCAGACACTGATTTTCCCGACCCATCACCAAGGATACTGACCATCCGGCAATGCATCGTTTCGTCTTCAACGTTTCCACAGAAGAAGCTGACGATGCGACGGATCATCGCTCTCAAGAAAAAGTCCCAAAAAACAAAGCGCAACTATCGGCCACGGCGGATTTGGTCACTGCCGCAAAAGCTGGCCATTCTCGCTCGGGCCGAGGCCACCAGCACGCTGACGGCCGCGCGCGAATTCGATGTCGATGTACGCCTGCTGTTTCAGTGGCGGCAACACCAAAAGCTGGGGCAACTGGAACAGCGCACATGGAAGGCGCCGGGCCGACCGAAGCGTTCTCGCCGCGAGACCGCAGTCATCGCTGGCGATGAGGCTCTCCAGGACGAAGCGGTGGATGACGAAGCCTGAGCAGGCTGGCGGAGTTCACGCTCTCGGCGGAGGCGCAGGAAACGCCCGCCGGTCAGTCGGGCAGCCGACCCACGCAATAGTCGGCAATGGCGGCCAGTACTGCCGGGCTTTCACCGACAGCATCGGCCACAGTGACCTGCAACTGGGGATGGGCGGCGCGCAATTCGTCGATCATCGGCGGCAGATCCCGCAGCACATGGCCGCCCTGCCCCAGGAAAACCGGCACGACACTGACCCGCTCGCAACCCTGTCCCACCAGCCGACTCACCACCTCCGGTAAACGCGGCTCCATCAATTCGAGAAATGCCAGCTCGACATGGGCGTCCGGTAGCCGATCGGCGGCGAT
Source organism: uncultured Bifidobacterium sp. (assembly GCA_964515155.1). Taxonomy (GTDB): domain Bacteria; phylum Pseudomonadota; class Gammaproteobacteria; order Burkholderiales; family Burkholderiaceae_D; genus Pernthalerella. The sequence goes on along the minus strand of CAZESK010000030.1, from coordinate 16,631 downwards.
GGCCTGCAATTTCTGGAACGGCTGCGCCCAGCGCGGGTCGCGTGCGCCGTGGGCAAAGAGTACGAGGGCATGCTTCTTCATTAATGTCTTTCCACCCACCAGAGCGAGGCAATCGCTGCCAGCAGGAACAAGACGCTCGGTGTGAGCGCGGTCAGGATGGGCGGCCAGGTATTGAGCAGCCCGATATGGGAGAACAGGTTATTCACCAAATGGAAGAGTAAACCGATCATGATCCCTGAGAAGATCTTGAGCGAGAGGCCACCGCTGCGCGCCTGCACATACGCAAACGGCAAGGCCAGGATCATCATGACCAGCACGGCGATCGGATAGAGCAGCTTGTTCCACAGCGCGATCTCGTACTGATCGCTGCGCTGCCGGTTTTCCTGCAAATGGCGGCTGAACTGCGCGAGATTAACCGCGGACATCTTCTTCGGATCGGCCAGCAGCACGGCGAGAATATCGGGCGTGATATCGGATTGCATCACGCTGGTCTCCTGCCTGCGTCGCTCAACCACCTCGAGCTGGCGCCGCTCGGTCTGCGCGGCAAGCGACTTCAGGCGCATTTCCTCAACCTGGTACAACCGCCAGGTGCCATCGCGCAGGAACTCTGCCCGATGGGCGGCGATACGCGCGAGCAGTTTCATGCTGCCATCGAACTCGAACACATGCACGTCATGCACCGAACCATCGGGATCGACCCGGCCGGCATTCAGAAAGCGGGAGCCGATGACTTGCTTCGATGCCGGATCGCGCAGTACATCCTTGGCCCACAGCCCCGACCGGAATTCCGCCGACAAGGCCGATCCCTGGATTCGACGCTTGAAGTTCTCGCGGAAGTCGGTAGCCTTGGGCGCAGCGAACTCGCCGAGAACAAAGGTGGCCACGGCCAGCACGGCCGCGATACGCATCAGCAGACCAATCGCCCGGGCCATGGACAGAGAAGACGCACGCATCACCGTGAACTCGGAGCGCGAAGCCAGCTGCGCCATGACATAGATGGTGCCGATCAAGGCGGCGATGGGCATCAGCTCATACGCATACGCCGGCATGCCGAGGGTGACGAACAAAAACGCATGCTCGATTCGGTAGGGTCCCCGGCCGACAGATTGCAACTCGCCCATCAGGTCGAAGAAGGCGAACAAAGCGAGAAAGGCAACCAGAACAAACAGTACCGCGCGGTAGATCTCGCCAGAGACATAGCGCCTCAGGACTCTCATGCGACCTCCTTGCGCCGTACCAGCAGGGCACGTCGCGCGAAGCTCCACAGCCGGACCGGGTGCCAGCGACTGTTGGTATTGCCGCGCCACACGAAGAGCAGCACGACCAGCAACAGTACTGCGAGGTGCAGGGGCCACCAGGCGCTCGACATCGCAAGCCGACCACCCCCCACCTGGGCTTGCAGGATGCCGATGGCATTACTGTAGGTGACGGCGAGCAATAGCGCGACCATCAGGTTCAAGGCTCTGCCCCGGCGCGGATTCACGAAACCGAGTGGGATCGCGAGCAGCATCTGGACCAGACACATGATGGGTATGGCCACGCGCCACAGCAATTCAGCATACCGCTCCTTCGTCGGTTCGCTCAACAGCACGTAAGTTGGCAGCGCGCGCGCAGCCTTGTTATCGGTCAGCTCGCGATTCCTTTGCGAGACGACGATGGTATAGCGCTGGAACTCGATCACGCGAAAGTCCCGGTCGGCGGGACCGCCGTCATAGCGACGCCCCTTGAACAGCTGCAGCAGCTTGTCACCGTCGGCATCAAAGGTGATTGCGCCCTCCTCGGCTACGACCACGCTGTCCTGCCGGTTACCCCCCTGGCGCAGGAAGACATTCTCTACTTTGGTCGTGTCTGAGGTCAGGCCCTCGACAAAGAAGATCTTGTCACCGCCGGCGGACTCCTGAAACTTGCCGGGTGCGATGCGCGATACATCCTCGCGGTTACGGAAACGCTCACGGTACTCGGCGGCCGACTGGTTGGCCCACGGCGTCAGCCACAGCGACAGCATGGCCGTCATGATCACCAGAGGCAAACCCACCTGCAGCACCGGACGGATCCAGCGTGTCAGTGAGAGACCGGAGGCGAACCAGACGACCATCTCCGACTCCTGATAGCTGCGCGCAACCACCAGGAGCACCGAGATGAAAGCAGTGAGGGAGATGATGACGGGAAGGTAGCCCAGCGAGGCGAAGCCGATCAGTGCAGCGACATCGGCCGAGGCCACCTTGCCTGCCGCAGCATCACCGAGAATCCTGATGAGCACGACCGTGATCACGATCGTGAACAGCGTCGTGAAGACGGCGCCGACCGTGTTCCACATCTCGCGGCGGATGGCGCGCTGAAAAATCATTCGGGACTATAATTCGGGGCACTAACGAGGAGCGGTCATGGACTTTAGCATAAAAGCTTTCAATACAAAAAACGCAATCGCGCAGCAAAAAACGGCGTGCGCCGTGGTCGGCGTATACGACAGCGGCAAGCTCACTGCCGAGGCGCGCGCGCTTGATGACAAGGGCATCCTCACTGCTGCGGTCAAGAGCGGCGACATCACCGGCAAGCCGGGCACCACGCTCTTGCTGCACCGTGCAGCGGGCACAGCGCAGCGCGTCCTGCTGGTCGGCCTGGGCACCGAGGATAATGTCAGCGACCGCAACTTCACCAGCACGTCGCAAGCGATCGCACGTGGGCTGTCGTCACTGGGCGCGAACGATGCACTGATCGCCCTGCCCCTCGACGCTGTCGAGCGACGCGACGCGCACTGGAGCCTGCGCGCCCTCGTGCTGGCACTACGCGAGAGCGTATACCGGGCGGACTCGCTCAAGAGCAAGAAGGACGAGACCCGCTCCGGGGTAAAGAAGATCGCTTTCGCCGTACCGGCCTCGCTGCAAACCGCTGCTCGCCAGACAGTGGCACAGGCTGTCGCGCTGGCCAACGGCATGGATCTGAGCAAGACCCTCGGCAACCTGCCGCCGAACATCTGCACCCCGACCTACCTGGCAAACACGGCAAAGCACATCGCCAAGGAGTTCAAGCTTGGCGTTGAAGTCCTTGACCGCAAGCAGCTCGAGGCGCTGAAGATGGGAAGCTTCCTGTCGGTGACCAACGGCAGCGAGCAGCCGCCGAAGTTCATCGTGCTGCGCCACATGCACGGCAAGGCGAAGGATGCCCCGGTGGTCCTGGTCGGCAAGGGCATCACCTTCGATACCGGTGGCATCTCGCTCAAGCCCGGTCTCGGTATGGACGAAATGAAGTACGACATGTGCGGCGCAGCCTCGGTGCTGGGTACCTTCCGGGCCATCGCCGAGATGCAGCTGAAGCTGAACGTGATTGGCGTAATCCCGACCTGCGAGAACATGCCATCGGGCCGCGCGACCCGCCCCGGCGATATCGTGACCTCGATGTCGGGCCAGACCATCGAGATTCTGAACACCGACGCCGAGGGCCGCCTGATCCTGTGCGATGCGCTCACCTACGTCGAGCGCTTCAAGCCGGCAGCGGTGGTCGACATCGCGACCCTGACCGGCGCCTGCGTGACCGCACTCGGCCATCACAACACCGGCCTGTTCACCCGGCATGACGACGCCCATGATGCGCTGGCAGATGAACTGCTGGCCGCCGGCAAGGCGACCAACGACACCGCATGGCGGATGCCGATCGAGGAAGCCTACCAGGAGCAACTGAAGTCGAACTTCGCTGACATCGCCAACATCGGCGGCCCGCCGGGCGGCTCGATCACCGCGGCCTGCTTTCTCGAGCGCTTCACGCGCAAGTACACCTGGGCCCATCTCGACATCGCGGGTACCGCATGGAAGAGTGGCGCGGCAAAAGGCGCGACCGGACGGCCCGTGCCCTTGCTGACGGCGTTCCTGATCGAGCGGTCCAAAGCCTGATTCGGATGATCTCTGGTCGACAAGGGAGCCTCGGCTCCCCTGTCGCTTTGCGGGTTCTGCCCCCGTACAGCCGTACCCGCAGGTGTGCGGCGCCGTGAATCCCGGCACGCCGGGCCCTGTTCGTTAGAATGCATGCCTCCACCCAACCCGCTCATCGCATGAAGCTCGCCACCTGGAACGTCAATTCATTGAAAGTCCGCCTGCCACAGGTGCTGCAATGGTTGTCCACGTCGCCGGTCGACGTGCTCTGCCTGCAGGAAACCAAGCTCACGGATGACAAATTCCCGGTGGCCGAGATCGAAGCCGCCGGCTATCAGGTGGCATTCACCGGGCAGAAGACCTACAACGGCGTAGCGATTCTCTCGCGACATCCGATGACGGATGTGGTGAAAAATAATCCGCTCTTCGACGACGAGCAGCAGCGCATCATCAGCGCGACCATTGAAGGCATGCGCATTGTCTGCGCCTATATACCCAATGGGCAGGCCGTTGGCAGCGACAAGTATGACTACAAACTACGCTGGCTGGATGCGCTGACGCGCTGGCTGACGGACGAACTGAAGGCCCATCCTGCACTCGCGCTGCTCGGTGATTACAACATCGCACCGGCTGACGCCGATGTGCATGACCCGGCGGCCTGGGCCGGTCAGGTGCTGTGCTCGGATGCCGAGCGCGCCGCATTCGAGCGACTGATCGCACTGCAACTCAAGGACGCCTTCCGCATGTTTCCGCAGGGGGAGAAGATGTACAGCTGGTGGGATTACCGGCAGATGGCCTTCCGCCGCAATAGGGGGCTACGCATCGACCATATCTTGCTGTCGCCGCCGCTGGCCGCGCGCTGTATCGGCTGCGACATCGACAAGCTGCCACGCAAATGGGAGCAACCATCGGACCATACACCGGTGGTAGCGACGCTGGCACGCTGAGCTTCTCTTCCAGTGAAGAATTAATGCCTGACCACCGAGATATTTGATTACCTCGGCGAAAGCGCTTCAAGCTGGAACATATTCGCAACATTGTTCACGTAAACGTCATTGCATTCAAACTGGATTCTACTTACCAAGAAAAGGTATTTTCCAGGCAAGGCCTGTCAATTCTTGATATTGCGATCAAGAAACAACGTGACCAGACTCTCTTTACATCATTGGGATTGCCCCGGGGCTAATGCACTGCGGCAGCGCAGTGCATCGAACCAGCCCAGCCCGGATTCTGCCTCGCCTTTTCGCTCATTACTGGAGAAGGCTCAGCGATTTTTCTCTCATGAGCGCCGTACCGCAACAGTGGCGCATATCACCCATGCTGCCCAAGGCGAGGGAATACGACACATCAAGGTACAACACGACAGGGATCCAAGTTCAGAGCGCCTGCGGAATATCAGTACTGCCTTCGAATCAGCACGACAGGAGGACAAGCCCGCGTTGTTGCTCAGTGCAGTACGCATTGCTTACCGCAATGCACTTATTGAGCAAGATTTTTCAGGGGCGAAAGAAACCGAAGGAAAAAATCATGAGATGACGATATCCATGCTGAATTCAAAGCTCTCACGACGACTGTCGAATCCCAAGATCAGCGACGACGATCTGCAATTCATTCAGAAATCAGTCAAGCGCTTCGAGCACAAATTGCCTACTGCCCTCAAGGAGTCACTTCAAGCAATCACTCAAGTTACAGATCAGCAACTGACTTCCATCAGTGATTCATCGAAGACCACGACACTCGGAGCACAAGGGTCTCAACCCCCGGAAAGTCGCAAAGGGTACATAGAGCCGAAGCGTGCCTCAAACGTACAGCCTTCATTACTCAAGACGACCTTGCGTACAGATCAATTGAAGTTACGAACAGACTTCGAGTCTAGGCTGAGACAGTCATTTGAAAACGACAAAAAACTTCCTGTGGAATGGATAGTATCGACCGCGAGCACAGTACTCAAAAAGACCATGCTTGAGCACTCCGCGTCCGGGGGGGAGATAGAGCGTCTGATCCCCGCTTTCCGCGACACCATGCAGGGTATCTTCGAGAAAAAATTTCCGGGAAACACCATGAAAAGTAGCGAGCTCGCCGCTTATGTCGAAGGCAGCTTGCGAACCGCGCACAGGGAACCCAGCCAGTGAATCTGAAGCGGATCTGATCATAGGATCATTAACGCTGTGAGCGGCAGACGAACATTCAACTGCGATCAACAGCGTGAATCCGCGTAACTGTCGGCTACGACTGCAACGCCTCCCGAATCTGTGTCAGCGATGCCGGATCCTCGATCGTCGTCAAATCGCCGGGGTCGCGGCCTTCGCAGAGCGCCTGGATCGAACGCCGCAGCAACTTGCCGGAACGGGTCTTGGGCAAGAGGTTGACGCAATACACCCGCGACGGTCGCGCGACTGCGCCCAGCTGGCGATCAACGACACCGAAAATTTCCTTCTCCAGCTGCTGCTTCGCTTCCGGTGTCGCGACGCGGTCGGCATGTTTCGGTATCACGAAGGCCACAGCGACTTGTCCCTTGATCTGGTCTTCGACCCCAACGACGGCGACTTCGGATACGTTGTCATGGCTGGAAATGCTTTCCTCGATCTCGCGTGTGCCGAGACGGTGGCCAGCGACATTGATCACGTCGTCGGTACGGCCAAGAATGAAGTAGTAGCCGCCATCATCACGAATGCCCCAGTCGAAGGTCGAGTACACCTGCTCGCTTGAAAAGTTCGACCAATAGGCCTTGACGAAGCGCTCGTCATTGCCCCAGATCGTCTGCAGGCAGCCGGGCGGCAAGGGCCCCTCGATCACGACCACGCCCTTCTCATTCGCACCGCATGTCGCGCCGCTGGCCTCATTGAGGATCTTCACCCGATAACCCGGCATCGGCACGCCGGGGCTGCCCAGCCGTGTCGGCTTGTCATCGATACCCCGGGCCACCGACAGGATCGGCCAGCCGGTCTCGGTCTGCCAGTAGTTGTCAATAATGGGCACGCCAAGCGCATCGGCCACCCAGGCCGACGTATTCTCATCCAGCGGCTCGCCCGCCAGGTACAGCGCCTTGAGCGATGACAGATCGTGCTGCTTCATCAGTTCCGGCGGCTGCTTCTTGAGCACACGTACCGCAGTCGGTGCGGAGAACATGCGCGCAACCTTGTGACGCTCGACGATCTGCCACCAGATCGACGCATCCGGACGCAGCGGTGTACCCTCGTACAGGATAGTCGCCATCCCGGCGATCAGCGGGCCATAAACGATGTATGAATGCCCGACCACCCAGCCGATATCGGAGGTGGAGAAATAGGTCTCGCCGGGCTTGCCGCAGAAGATATGCGCCATCGAGCTGGCCAGCGCCACGGCGTAACCGCCGACATCGCGCTGCACGCCCTTGGGCTTGCCGGTAGTGCCGGAGGTGTAGAGGATGTACGAGATGTCTTCAGACTTCAGCCAGGTGACCGGCACCTGCGCATCGATGTATCGTTCGCGCAGCGCGGCATAATCCACATCCCGCCCTTCCACTTTCCTCATCTCGGCAAGATGACGGTTCACCAGCAGCACGTGGCGGGGCTGGTGGGCCGACATGCCAATCGCCTCGTCGAGCAGCGGCTTGTAGGGAATGGCCTTGCCACCGCGTGAGCCGGCATCGGCCGATACAATCAGGACCGGCTGCGCGTCCTCGATGCGCGTGGCCAGACTGTTGGCAGCAAAACCGCCAAAAACCACCGAGTGGATGGCGCCGATGCGCGCACAAGCCAGCATGGCAAAGATCGCTTCCGCAATCATCGGCATGTAGATCAGCACACGGTCGCCGCGGGTTACTCCCAGCGAAAGCATGATGGCTGCCGTGCGCTCGACCTCGCGCTGCAACTCGGCATAACGCCAGATTTTTTCAGCGGGCGTGCTATCTGGCGTCTCGGTCGTGATCGCAATCAGTGCGGGCTGATTGCCCTGCACCCGCGCCCAGCGGTCAACTGCGTTATGGCACAGGTTGGTCTCACCGCCGACGAACCAATGTGCAAAAGGCGGACGCGCATAGTCGCAGACAGTATCAAACGGCTTGTGCCAGTCGATGCGCTGCGCCTCGCGGGACCAGAAGGTGTCCGGATCGTCAATCGACTGCCGATAAAACGCGTCGTAGTTCATTTCGTCTCCACTGCTCGTGTTCTTGTTGGTCAGCGCCTACACCGAATTCAGAAGGTGTCGCCCGGCACCCTGATCCAGCCTTCCATCAGAACGCGTGCGCTACGGCTCATGATGGCCTTCTTCACGCTCCACTCACCATCGACCTTCGTCGCCTCGGCGCCCACGCGCAGGGTGCCGGACGGATGGCCGAAGCGCACCGCCTGACGTTCACCACCGCCGGCCGCGAGGTTGACCAGGGTGCCCGGAATCGCGGCGGCGGTGCCGATGGCCACGGCAGCCGTGCCCATCATCGCATGGTGCAGCTTGCCCATGGATAGCGCGCGCACCACCAGGTCGATATCGGCCGCATGGACCGGCTTTCCGCTGGATGCGGCGTACTCCTTCGGCGGAGCGACGAAAGCCACCTTCGGCGTATGCTGGCGCTTGGCCGCCTCGCTGATGTCCTTGATCAGGCCCATGCGTACTGCGCCATGGGCGCGGATGGTCTCGAACATGGCAAGCGCTTTGGCGTCGCCGTTAATTGCTTCCTGCAGCTCGGTACCGGTGTAGCCGATCGCGTCGGCATGGATGAAGACAGTAGGGATGCCGGCATTGATCATCGTCGCCTTCAGCAACCCGACGCCGGGCACATCGAGATCATCGACCAGATTCCCGGTCGGGAACATGGCCCCACCCGCACCCTCTTCTTCCGCCGCCGGATCCATGAATTCCAGTTGCACTTCGGCGGCCGGGAAGGTCACGCCGTCGAGCTCGAAGTCGCCGGTTTCCTGTACCGCGCCATTCGTCATCGGCACATGCGCGATGATGGTCTTGCCGATATTGGCCTGCCAGATGCGGATGGTAGCGATGCCATCCTGCGGCACGCGTGCTGCCTCAACGATCCCCTGGCTGATCGCAAACGGACCGACGGCTGCCGACAGGTTGCCGCAGTTGCCACTCCAGTCGACGAAGGCCTTGTCGATGGATACCTGGCCGAACAGATAATCGACATCGTGATCGGGCCGGCTGCTCTTCGACACAATCACAGTCTTGCTCGTGCTTGAAGTCGCGCCGCCCATGCCATCGATCTGCTTGCCATACGGGTCGGGACTACCAATCACGCGCAGGAGCAGCGCATCGCGTGCGGGGCCGGGCTGCTGCGCAGCTGCCGGCAAGTCCTGCAAATGAAAGAAGACACCCTTGCTGGTGCCGCCGCGCATGTAGGTCGCAGGAACCTTGATCTGAGGTACGGATGCCATCGCCAATTCCTTATGCTGCCTGCTGCGAGGACTCGAGGAAGTCCTGCGCGAAACGCTGCAGCACACCACCGGCCTCATAGATCGAGACCTCTTCGTCGCTGTCGAGACGACAGATCACCTTCACCTCAACCTTCTCGCCGTTCTTGCGATGAATGACCAGTGTCAGATGGGCGCGCGGCTTGCGCGTGCCGATGACGTCGAAGGTCTCGGTACCGTCCAGCGCCAGTGTCTTGCGGTTGGTGCCGGGCTCGAACTCCAGCGGCAGCACGCCCATACCGATCAGGTTCGTGCGGTGAATACGCTCAAAGCCTTCGGCCACAATGGCTTCCACACCTGCCAGACGAACGCCCTTCGCTGCCCAGTCGCGCGACGAGCCCTGACCGTAATCGGCACCGGCGACGATGATCAGCGGCTGCTTGCGATTCATGTAGGTCTCGATGGCCTCCCACATGCGCATCACCTTACCTTCGGGCTCAACGCGGGCCAGCGAACCTTTTTTGATCTGCCCGTCGACCATCACCATCTCATTGATGAGCGTCGGGTTCGCAAAGGTTGCGCGCTGCGCGGTCAGGTGGTCGCCGCGGTGGGTAGCATAGGAGTTGAAGTCTTCCTCCGGCAAGCCCATCTTCGCGAGGTACTCGCCGGCGGCCGAGTCCAGCAGAATGGCGTTCGATGGCGATAGATGGTCGGTGGTGATGTTGTCGCCGAGGAGAGCCAGCGGACGCATGCCTTTTAAGGTGCGCTCGCCTGCCAGCGCGCCTTCCCAGTAAGGTGGCCGCCGGATATAGGTGGATTGCGGACGCCAGTCATACAACGGCCTGACCTGCGTATTGCTGTCATTGCGGATCGCAAACATCGGTTCGTACACTTTACGGAAATGCTCGGGCTTCACCGCCGATTTCATGATCGCATCGATCTCCTCGTCAGATGGCCAGATATCCTTGAGGCGCATCTCCTTGCCATCAACCACGGTGAGGACATCCTTTTCGATATCGAAACGGACGGTACCGGCAATGGCATAGGCAACCACCAGAGGCGGCGATGCAAGAAAGGCCTGCTTGGCATACGGATGGATGCGGCCATCAAAGTTGCGATTTCCCGAGAGGACGGCAGTCGCGTACAGATCACGGTCGATAATCTCCTGCTGGATAGCCGGATCGAGCGCACCCGACATGCCGTTGCATGAGGTACAGGCGTAGGCAACCACGCCGAAGCCGAGCTTTTCCAGTTCGGGCAGCAGGCCGGCTTCTTCGAGGTACATCGTGACGGCCTTCGAGCCTGGCGCGAGCGAGGTCTTGACCCAGGGCTTGCGCACAAGACCGAGCTTGTTCGCATTGCGTGCCAGCAGCCCGGCGGCGATCACATTGCGCGGGTTCGAGGTGTTCGTGCAGCTGGTAATGGCCGCGATGATGACTGCGCCATCCGGCATCTGTCCCGGTACATCTTCCCAGGTGCCAGCAATGCCTTTCGCAGCAAGATCGGCCGTGGCCACGCGTGCATGCGGGTTTGACGGGCCGGCCATATTGCGTACGACGGTCGAGAGGTCGAACTTCAGCACACGCTCGTACTCGGCTTCGGCCAGGCTGTCGGACCACAGGCCCGTGACCTTGGCGTAGGTCTCGACCAGCGTCACCTGTTCATCGGCACGACCGGTCAGTTTCAGGTAGCTGATGGTTTGCTCATCGATACTGAACATCGCGGCGGTCGCGCCATACTCCGGCGCCATATTGGAGATTGTCGCGCGGTCGCCTAGCGTCAGTGCGCGCGCGCCTTCGCCATAGAACTCGAGATACGCACCGACGACTTTCGACTTGCGCAGGAATTCGGTCAGTGCGAGCACGATGTCGGTGGCCGTGATGCCCGGCTGGGGCTTGCCCGACAGCTCGACCCCGATGATGTCCGGCAGCCGCATCCACGAGGCGCGGCCCAGCATCACGTTCTCGGCCTCGAGCCCGCCCACGCCAATGGCGATCACACCGAGTGCGTCGACATGCGGTGTGTGGCTATCTGTACCAACGCAGGTATCCGGATACGCAACGCCCTGGTCGCTGTGAATGACCGGCGACATCCGCTCCAGATTGATCTGGTGCATGATCCCGTTACCCGGTGGGATCACGTCCACATTCTTGAACGCGTGCTTGGTCCAGTCGATGAAATGAAAACGGTCTTCATTGCGGCGATCTTCGATGGCACGGTTCTTTTCGAAGGCCTGCGGATCGAAGCCGCCGCACTCGACTGCCAGTGAGTGGTCAACGATCAGCTGCACCGGCACCACCGGATTCACCTTCGCCGGATCGCCGCCCTGATCGGCGATCGCATCACGCAAGCCGGCGAGATCGACCAGCGCAGTCTGACCGAGGATGTCATGACAAACCACGCGCGCCGGATACCACGGGAAGTCGAGGTCGCGCTTTCTGTCGATCAGTTGCTTCAGCGAGCCCGTCAGCGTGGATGGGTCGCAGCGTCGCACGAGGTTCTCGGCAAGCACGCGCGAGGTATAGGGCAGCTTATTCCAGGCGCCGGGCGTGATTGCCTCGACAGCCTCACGGGCATCGAAGTAGTCGAGGCGGGTACCGGGCAGGGGTTTACGGTAGGCGGTGTTCATGGCTGGAGGGTGTGAGGTTGGGTCGAGGGTTGCGTCGTGGAGCAGGAGATGGACACGGTATTCCGGCCTGCGCCGGACTGACGATGAAGCAGCCAGTGTCTTGTTCTGCGTCACCCCGGCGCAGGACGGGGCGACGCGACATGGGACTGGCCGCTGCCGTAGCCAGTATTACTTGCGCTTTGAAATCGGCACAAACTTCAGATTCTCCGGCCCGACGTAGTTGGCGCTGGGACGGATGATCTTGTTGTCGATGCGCTGCTCGATGATGTGTGCGGCCCAGCCGGAGGTGCGCGAGATCACGAACAGCGGCGTGAACATGGCTGTCGGTACGCCCATCATGTGATACGACACCGCCGAGAACCAGTCGAGGTTCGGGAACATCTTCTTGACATCCCACATCACGGCTTCGAGGCGGTCAGCGATATCGAACATCTTGGTCGAGCCGGCATCCTTCGACAACGTGCGCGAGACTTCCTTGATCACCTTGTTACGCGGGTCGGAGATGGTGTAGACCGGATGCCCGAAGCCGATAATGACTTCTTTGTTCTCGACGCGGCGGCGGATATCGGCCTCGGCCTCGTCCGGGTTGTCGTAGCGCTTCTGGATATCGAAGGCGACTTCATTCGCGCCGCCGTGCTTCGGGCCGCGCAGCGCACCGATGGCGCCGGTGATAGCCGAGTACATATCCGACCCCGTACCGGCGATTACGCGACCGGTGAAGGTGGACGCGTTGAACTCATGCTCGGCATAGAGAATCAGCGAGGTATGCATCGCCTTGACCCACAGCTCGGACGGCTCTTCGCCATGCAGCAAGTGCAGGAAGTGGCCGCCGATCGAGTCGTCATCAGTTTCAGTTTCGATGCGACGGCCGTTGTGGCTGTAGTGGTACCAGTACAGCAGCATCGAGCCGAGCGAGGCCATCAGGCGGTCGGCGATGTCGCGCGCGCCGGGCACGTTGTGGTCGTCCTTCTCCGGCAGCACACAGCCGAGCGCCGAGACACCGGTACGCATCACGTCCATCGGATGCGACGAGGCCGGCAGCCACTCAAGTGTCGCCTTCACATTGGCCGGCAGGCCGCGCAGGGCCTTCAATTTTTGCTTGTAGGCCTTCAACTCGGCCACGGTCGGCAGCTTGCCGTGCACCAGCAGGTGCGCGATCTCTTCGAACTCGCAGGCGTCGGCCACATCGAGGATGTCGTAGCCGCGGTAGTGCAAGTCATTGCCGGTCTTGCCAACCGTGCAGAGTGCGGTATTGCCGGCTGTGACGCCGGACAGCGCGACTGATTTCTTCGGCTTGAAGCCGGTAGGCTGTTGCTCGCTCATGGTGTATTCCCTCAATTATTTAGACTTCTGTTGTGCGAAAAGTGCGTCGAGCTTTTGCTCGTAATCGTGATAGCCGATGCGGTCGTAGAGCTCCATGCGGGTCTGCATCAGATCGACGACCTGCTTCTGCGTGCCGTCGCGGCGCACTGCCTGGTAGACGGCCTCGGCGGCCTTGTTCATCGCGCGGAAGGCCGATAGCGGGTACAGCACCAGCCCGACGTCAGCACCGCGTAGTTCATCGACGGTGTACAGCGGGGTCGATCCGAACTCGGTGATATTGGCGAGGATGGGCACCTTGACTGCTGCAGCGAACTGCTTGTACATGTCGAGCTGCGTGATGGCCTCCGGGAAGATCATGTCGGCACCGGCTTCGACGCAGGCCACGGCGCGGTCGATGGCGGCATCCAGCCCCTCGACGGCCAGCGCGTCGGTGCGCGCCATGATCACGAAGTTCTCGTCAGTGCGTGCATCAGCGGCTGCTTTGACGCGATCAACCATCTCCTGCTTGGTGACGATCTCTTTATTTGGCCGGTGGCCGCAGCGCTTCGCGCCGACCTGATCTTCGATATGAATCGCGGCTGCGCCAAACTTGATCATCGACTTCACCGTACGCGCGACATTGAATGCCGACGCGCCAAAGCCGGTGTCGACATCAACCAGCAGCGGCAGGTCACACACATCGGTGATGCGACGTACATCGGTCAGCACATCATCCAGGTTGGAAATGCCGAGATCGGGCAAGCCAAGCGAGCCGGCGGCGACGCCGCCGCCCGACAGGTAAATGGCGCGGAAGCCAGCGCGCTGCGCGAGCAGAGCATGGTTGGCGTTGATGGCGCCGATCACTTGCAGCGGCGACTCTTCCTTCATCGCCTGCCTGAAGCGCGCGCCGGCAGATTGCATCGTCATGTAAGGTCCTGTGAAGGCTGTTTCAGTTGGTAAACAGCCCGTACCTTTGCAAGGCGTATGCCACTCCTGCACGGCTTGCAGCGGCCAATCTGCCGCAAAAAAATTCTTTGCCGAAACAGTGACTTGGATGTCACCCCTTCCCTGCCGCCCACGCCAGCCTTGCCGGAATGTTTCATTTTGTGTTTCAATGTTTCACCTGCGTGAAACATGAGACACCCGCCAACCATGCCCCGCTCACCGCTCTCCTCCCGCGACCCTGCCGGCAAGCCGGTTTTCTGGGCGGTGTCGAGTTCGCGTTTGTTCGACATGTTCCGCGACATCACGCTGGAGTTCGATGATCTGGCCACCATCGAGCTGATTCATCTGGGTTTCGATGAGGCGGTGGCCCATATTCGCGAGCGGCTGCAGGCCGAGCGCTGCGATGCAGTCATCTCCGCTGGCTCCAATGGCGCCTACCTGAAAAGTCGGCTGTCGGTGCCAGTGGTGCTGGCCAAGGCCAGCGGTTTCGATGTCATGCAGGCGCTGGCGCGCGCGCGCAAGATCACCCCTGAGATCGGAATGATCAGCTACCAGGAACCGCCCTCGGAGCTGCTCGACTTCCAGAGTACCTTTGGCCTGCCGATCATGCAGCGCAGCTATGTGACGGCTGAAGATGCGCGCGCTCAAATCAGCGAGATGAAAGCCGCCGGTGTACGGGCAGTCGTCGGCGCCGGGCTGATCACGGATCTGGCCGAGGAGGCGGGGCTGGCGGGTGTGTTCGTCTATTCGGCGGCGTCTATACGACAGGCATTCGAAGATGCGCTGGACATCGCGCGCGCGACACAGCAGGAAGCGCCCACCGGTCGTGCCTACACCGACGCCAACAGCCCGCGTGCAAAGTACGCGTTATCGGCGCTGCGTGGCGAGTCCGAGGCGATGCAGGCACTGCGGCAGACGGTAACGGTGTATGCGAAATCGCCGGCACCGGTGCTGATTGAAGGCGAAACCGGTACTGGCAAGGAGCTGGTTGCGCAGGCCATCCATCGTGAGAGCGTGCGCGGTGTCGGCGGTGACAGACCCTTCGTGGCGGTCAATTGCGGGGCCATTGCCGAGTCGCTGCTGGAGTCCGAGCTGTTCGGCTACGAAGACGGTGCATTTACCGGCTCACGCCGCGGCGGCCATGCCGGTCTGTTCGAGGCGGCGCACCGGGGCACGCTATTCCTCGACGAGATCGGCGAGATGCCGCTGCCGCTGCAGACACGGCTGCTGCGCGTGCTGGAGGAACGGGAGGTGGTGCGTGTGGGCGGCACGCGGCCCGTGCCGATCGATGTGCGCGTGGTGAGCGCGACGCACTGCGATTTATCCGAACGTGTCGCCGAAGGACGCTTCCGCGCAGATCTGTTCTACCGGCTTGGCGTGCTGCGCATGGCCATCCCGCCGCTGCGCAAGCGCAAGGAAGACATTGCGCTACTGGCCGAGTGGTTCCTGAAGAATGCGCTGGCTGAGATGGGCGTTCGCCCGCATGCCAATCTGCACGCCGAGTGCCTGGCGTGCGCTCCGACGATGGAGGCATGGCACTGGCCGGGTAATGTGCGCGAGTTGCGTAATCTCATGCAGCGCGTTGCGCTGTTCCTCGCTGTCGAGCCGCTACAAGCGCTGACACCGGCGTTTCTCCTGGGTGCGGCACCGGAGATGGCGGGCAATGCTTCCTTACTGCCGACAATCGCGTCACCCGTGGTGACGCCCGCCGATGAGGATGTCCATCACGTACTGGCGCGCTTCAATGGCAACCGTGCAGAAGCTGCGGCGTACCTGGGCATCAGCCGCACGACGCTGTGGCGGCGGCTCAGGACGTGAAACGGATAGGGAGACCGGGGGCGCGGTCCTTGGAGAGGTGCTTGATGGCGGGTTTCGCTGCGCTCTACCCACCCTATGACAAAAACAACGGTGGTTCATAGGGCGGGTAGAGCGCAGCGAAACCCGCCATCACATCGCCACCACCACATCCCCAACACCACCCGCTTCAATCGTCCTTGCCGCCCTCGATACCGAGCTCCTGAATCTTGCGCGTAATCGTGTTGCGGCCAATACCAAGCCGGATCGCCGCATCGTTCTTGCGACCGTGGGTGTGCCGTAACGCGGTCTTGATCAGCGCCGACTCGAACTGCCGGCCGAGCGCGTCCATGACCTCGGGCTGACCGGCCGAGAGCATCTGCGCCGCCTCTGCCTCAAGCATCATGATCCAGCTGCTCTTGGCGAGCGGTGCGCCAACCATGGTCGCCGTGCCGGTATCGCGCGGCGTGGAGACCAGCCATGGCCTTTCCGGTGAGGCGACGACCGCATGACCATTCAGCGCCGGCGCGGTAGCTGCAAACATAGGCTCTGCTACCGGCATCACCGACGCGGTGCCAGCGTTACCGAGCAATTCCGGCGGCAGATCCTTGACCTCAACAGTCTGTCCGGGCGCCATCACCGTGATCCAGTTGCACAGATTCTCCAGCTGGCGCACGTTACCCGGGAGATCGAGCGAGGCGAGGAACTGCATCGCATGCTCGGACATGCGCTTGACCTCGACGCCGAGCTGTC
>CAZESK010000029.1:16355-28884 GCA_964515155.1 uncultured Bifidobacterium sp. | reverse complement strand
TGGCGCGTCAGGGTGGCGCACCAGCGGCCACGCTGAACCGCCTGCTGGATTTCTTCGATACCATCGCCCGTCGTTCGGCTTATCTCGAGCTGCTGACCGAGTATCCGCATGCGCTTGAGCGAGTCGTTCGTATGATGGCCGCAAGCAGTTGGGCGGCTTCCTACCTGACCCGTCATCCGGTATTGATGGATGAACTCCTCGGCGATTCCGGCAAGGTCGCCGAGCCGGACTGGACCGCCTTTGCCGCTGAGTGCGAGCAACGTCTGGCGGCATTCGAGGGCGACACCGAGCGACAGATGGACGCGCTGCGCGAACTCCATCACGCGCAGTTATTCCGGCTGCTGGCACTGGATCTGGGTGGGCAGCTGACGGTCGAGCGGCTGGCAGACCATTTGTCCGCGCTGGCCGATCGTCTGGTCGGCGCGATTGTCGAGGCGGTCTGGAAGACGCTGCCTAACCGGCACCGCGAGCTGCCGGCCTTTGCTGTGATCGCCTACGGCAAGCTCGGCGGCAAGGAGCTGGGTTACGCCTCCGATCTGGATGTGATCTTTCTCTTTGACGACGACGACCAGGAGGCCCCGCCACTGTATGCGAAGCTGGCGCAGCGCTTCATCACCTGGATGACCAGCCACACGTCAGCCGGCATCTTGTACGACATCGATATTGCACTGCGGCCGGACGGTGCGAGCGGCTTGCTGGTGTCGTCGTTCACTGCCTTTGAGCGCTACCAACGAGAATCGGCTTGGGTATGGGAACACCAGGCGCTGACGCGCGCACGCTACTGCGCCGGCGATGCGGACATCGGCAGGCGTTTCGAAGCCTTGCGCGTCGAGCTGCTACGACAAAAACGCGATCCGGGCGAATTGCGGGCCGAGGTGCTGGCGATGCGCAAGCGGATGCATGATGCGCATCCGAATCGCTCTGAGCTGTTCGACCTGAAGCACGATGCCGGTGGCATGATCGACATCGAGTTCATCGTGCAGTACCTGGTGCTGGCGCACTCCTGCGACCATGTCGCACTCACCGGCGATATTGGCAACATCGCCCTGCTGAAGCTGGCGGGACAGATCGGGTTGATCGATGCCGCGCTGGCGCTGCAGGTGTCGGATGCCTACCGCGAATTCCGCAGGCTGCAGCACCAGATACGGATGCGCGGCGAGGAACGGGCGCGTGTCGATCCGGCAACCGTCGATGCGATGCAGACTGCCGTCATTACGCTCTGGCAACAAATTTTTTCGTCCCGCTAGGTTCCGAGATACCAAATCCCAAAATTTCGTGTCAGCGACGCGACATTATTATTGCCTTTACGACAACTAAGGCTGATTATTCTCATTGCAATCTTGATAAACATCTCAACGACCATCACCCCGAGGTCGTTCAGATTTCTCCTCTCCGTTGCCATGAAACCTCAGCTCTTCGTCGCTACGACTTTTCTCGTCCTTCTGGCCGGCTGTGCCAGCCCGCCGAAAGAGTCCATTGAAAAGAACAGGCTGACCGCCGGCCAGGTCAGCCTCACGCTCAAGAAAAACACCACCACGCAACAACAGGTCGTCGAAGCATTCGGCTCCCCCAATCTCGTCACCCAAAGCGCCGAGGGGGAGGAGGTCTGGACTTACCAGCGGCACGCGACGGTATCGAATGCCAGTTCGGGCGGATTCAGCGCCACGATCATCCTGCTCGGTGGCGGCAGCAGCAGTTCGGGATTCGAACAATCCAGCCGAACGATCACGCTGATTATCAAGTTCAAGGAAGTCAATGGCGTCAAGACCGTTGTCGATTTCTCGTCCCGCTCGTCCTCGTTCTAAGGAGAATAGGTAATGAACAAACCCATGGCTGCCATCCTCTTCGTACCGATCATGTTGACTGGCTGCGCATTTAACAATCCCGCGCCGCAGAAGACATCACTGGAAATACAGGCCTTCCAGTCAAAGCAGTTCGAGGCGGATAAGAAGACCGCCTTCAATTCAACGATGTCTGTCTTCCAGGACCTCGGCTATGTTGTTAACTCGGCCAGCCTGGATACAGGTTTCATCTCGGCCGAATCGCCGCTCAAGGGGGCCGAGGGTATGCGGGCATTCCTCGAGAATATCAGCAACATGCGCTCGGAAGGCAAAACTGCTGTCACTGCCTTCGTCGAAGAAATCGGGCCGCGATCGACCAAAGTCCGGCTCAATTTCGTCCAGCGGGACAAGACGTTGAGAGACTACGGTCAGCAAGCTAACCGGGAGCAGCCGATTCTTGATCCGAAAGTCTACGAATCGGCATTCAACAAGATCGGGGATGCGATTTTCATTCGGACATCGCAGAAGTGACGGATTGATGCCGGACAAGAGATCACGGACATGATCTCTGGAGCGTTCCTCGGACCTGAGTTGTGCTCGAGGCGCAAACAAAAAAGGGATCGCTGCCGCGATCCCTTTTCCGTTGCTGCGCAGCGCGCCTGCTTATTTTGCGGCCATGAGAGCGACCGTCGTATCCAGCATACGATTACTGAAGCCCCACTCATTGTCATACCAGGACGAGACCTTGACGAGGCGGCCCGATACCTTGGTCAGCGTCGCGTCGAAGTTCGAGGATGCCGGATTATGGTTGTAGTCGATCGAGACCAGCGGGGCAGTGTTGTAGGTCAGGATGCCCTTGAGCGGACCGTCGGCAGCTTCCTTCATGATCGCATTGACTTCATCGGCCGTCGTGTCGCGCGCAGCGATGAATGACAGGTCGACGATGGACACATTGATCGTGGGGACGCGGATGGCGTAGCCGTCGAGCTTCCCATTGAGTTCCGGCAGTACGAGACCGACCGCAGCCGCGGCACCGGTCTTGGTCGGGATCATCGACATGGTTGCCGAGCGCGCGCGACGCAGGTCTTCATGCATGACGTCGGTCAGCACCTGGTCGTTGGTGTAGGCATGTACGGTCGTCATCAGGCCGTTGAGTACGCCGATCTTGTCATTGAGCGGCTTGACCAGCGGCGCGAGGCAGTTGGTGGTGCACGAAGCGTTCGAGATCACGGTGTGCGCTGACTTCAGTACTGACTGGTTCACACCATAGACGACGGTTGCATCGACATCCTTGCCACCCGGAGCAGAGATGATCACTTTCTTGGCGCCGCCCTTGAGGTGCGCAGAGGCCTTGTCCTTGGCGGTAAAAAAGCCGGTGCACTCGAGCACCACATCAACGCCAAGCTCACCCCACGGAATCTGTGCCGGATCGCGCTGCGCAAAAACACGGATCTTGTCGCCATTGACGATCATGTAATCACCGTCGACCGATACGGTGCCCGGAAACTTGCCGTGCGCTGTGTCGTACTGGGTCAAATGCGCGTTCGACGCGGGATTGCCGAGGTCGTTGATCGCGACGATCTGGATATCGTGCTTCTTTCCGCCTTCGTAGTGGGCGCGCAGAATGTTGCGGCCGATGCGGCCATAACCGTTGATGGCAACCTTGATGGTCATGTGGATCTCCTGATGGATGGTATGCGTTAACCGTATCGTGTCAGATCAGTGCAGCACCGATTTGACCGCAGCCACGACCTTCTCGGTCGTGAATCCGAAATGCTTGAACAATGCGCCAGCCGGCGCGGACTCGCCAAAGGTATCGATACCGACAACCTGACCCTCGAGGCCGACGTACTTGAACCAGAAATCGGTGACACCGGCTTCGACCGCAACGCGCGGCAGGCCTTTCGGCAGTACGGTCGCCTTGTAGGCAGCATCCTGGCGCTCGAACACGTCGGTGCTCGGCATCGAGACGACGCGCACGGCGATACCTTCGCCGGCCAGTATGTCGGCCGACTTCAATGCCAGATCGATTTCGGAGCCGGTCGCAATGATCACGGCTTTTGCGCTCGCGGCGTCGCGCAGCACATAGCCACCACGCGCAATATTGGTGACCTGCGTGGCATCGCGCTCGACGTAAGGCAGGTTCTGGCGCGAGAAGATCAGCGTGCTCGGGCCGTCCCGGCGTTTGATCGCCTCGCCCCATGCAACGGCCGACTCCACGGTATCGCATGGACGCCAGTTATCCAGGTTCGGGATCAGGCGCATGCTCGAGATGTGTTCGACCGACTGGTGCGTCGGGCCGTCCTCGCCGAGGCCGATCGAATCGTGCGTGAACACGAACAGCGAGCGCTGCTTCATCAGCGCTGCCATACGCAATGCATTGCGACTGTAGTCGCAGAAGGTCAGGAAAGTGGCGCCGAAGGGAATGAAGCCGCCGTGCAGGGCGATACCATTCATGATGGCGCTCATGCCAAATTCGCGCACGCCGTAGTTGATGTGGTTACCCGGCTGACCGGAACGCACGGCGATGCATTCCTTCCAATTGGTCAGGTTGGAGCCCGTCAGGTCGGCCGAGCCACCGAGGAACTCGGGCAGCACTGGCGCTAGGGCCTGGATCGCATTCTGGCTCGCCTTGCGGGTCGCAATGGTTTCCTTCTTCTCGATGCAGGCAGCAATGAACGCGGCCACGGCCTGGTCGAAATTCGCTGGCAGGTCGCCCTTCATGCGTCGTTCGAACTCGGCCGCCTCGGCAGGGAATGCGGCCCGATACGCAGCGAACTTCGCATTCCATGCCGACTGCAACTCGGCGCCTTGCGCCTTCGCGTCCCAGGCGGCGTAGACGTCGGCCGGAATCTCGAACGGCGCATGCGGCCAGTCGATCGCGGCACGGGTCGCAGCGATTTCGGTGTCACCTAAGGCGGCGCCGTGCACCTTGTCCGTGCCCTGCATGCTTGGCGCACCCTTGCCAATGACGGTCTTGCAGCAGATCAGCGCGGGCTTGCCTGCGCGCTTGGCCGCGGCGATCGCGGCATCAACCGCAGCAACGTCGTGGCCATCGACATCCGGGATCACGTGCCAGCCATAGGCCTGGAAGCGCTGGGGCGTGTTGTCCTTGAACCAGCCATCGACCTTGCCATCGATCGAGATACCGTTGTCGTCGTACATGACGATGAGCTTTGACAGACCCAGCGTACCGGCCAGCGAGCAAACTTCGTGGCTGATGCCTTCCATCAGGCAGCCGTCGCCGAGAAAGACATAAGTATAGTGATCGACAATGTCGAATCCCGGCTTGTTGAATTGCGATGCCAGCAGCCACTCCGACAGCGCCATGCCAACGGCGTTGGCAATGCCCTGGCCCAGCGGACCGGTGGTGGTCTCCACGCCCGGTGTGATGTCGACCTCCGGGTGACCCGGCGTCTTCGAGTGCAGCTGGCGGAAATGCCTGAGCTCGTCCATCGACAGGTCGTAACCAGAGAGGTGCAGCAGCGCGTACAGCAACATCGAACCGTGGCCGTTCGACACAACGAAGCGGTCGCGATCCGACCACTTCGGGTCGGCTGGATTGTGACGCAGGTGCTTGCCCCACAGGGCGACGGCAATGTCGGCCATGCCCATCGGCATGCCGGGGTGACCGGAATTGGCTTTCTGGACGGCGTCCATTGCCAATGCGCGGATCGCATTGGCCATCTTGCGGGTATCGGGGGATGAGGTCATATTGACAACAATGGACGAATTGAGCGTGCGGCGCGCAAGGCGGCGCTGACAGCGGAAAAGCCTGAAATTTTACCAGACGGACTGCACACGCTTACAATCGACGCGCTTGGTCAATCTGACACCACTCACTCGCACCAGCATGCCCCGCTTCTATTGCAACCAGCCGCTCAAGACCGGAGGGCAGATCCATCTCCCCGACGAGGTCGCCCGCCACATCGGCGTGCTGCGCATGCGGCCCGGCGACAGCCTGACCCTGTTCAATGGCGCCGGCGGCGAGTTTACGGCAACCCTGCTCGCCGTCGACCGGCGCAGCGCGCACGCGGAGCTGATGTCTTTCGACCCGCGCGAGGCCGAGCCCGTGCATGCCCTGACGCTGGCACAGGCGCTGCCCGAAGGCTCGAAAATGGACTGGATCATCGAGAAAGCGGTCGAACTGGGCGCTTCTGCAATCCAGCCGCTGCAGGCTGCGCGCTCGGTCGTGCGACTGACAGACGAACGGGCGACAAAGCGGCTGGCGCACTGGCAAGGCGTGGCGATCGCCGCAGCCGAGCAGTGCGGTCGCAACCGGCTGCCGGCAATCGCGCCGCCACTGGGCTTCATGGAATGGATCGCCCAACGGGATATCCCACCGCGCATCTTGCTCTCGCCCCGGGCTGGGCAGTCGCTGTCGGATTGGGCACGTCACCAGCCGCCGCAAGCGCTGACGGTCATGATCGGGCCCGAGGGTGGGTTCTCCGACGCCGAAGAACACGCGGCAATCGCGCACGGCGCGCTGTGTCTATCGCTTGGTCCGCGCGTACTGCGCACGGAAACCGCGGGCCTGGCTGTGCTCGCCGCCCTGAATGCGATCTGGGGCGAGTGCTGAGGATGCGCTGGCTGTCACGTCTGCTGCGGGCCTTCTCTCGGGAGCCGGTCGCCATTCCCGATGCCCTATGGCATGCCACGCTCCAGCAGTTGTCCTTCCTCGACCGCCTCAACCATGACGAGCGCAGCCGGCTCAAGCGGCTGTGCGAGCAACTGCTCGCACGCAAGCCGATCTCCGGCGTGAAGGGTTTCGAGGTGACCGACGAAATCGCAGTGCTGATTGCCGCGCAGGCCTGCGTGCTGGTGCTGAACCTGGATCTCTCGCTGTATGACGATATGTCGGCCGTCCTCGTGTTCCCCGATGCCTTCGGCGTGCGCCAGCAACAGGTGGATGAGGCGGGCGTGGTGCATGAGTGGGACGAAGAACTGGCCGGAGAGGCGGTCGAACAGGGCGGCGCAGTCGCCCTCTCTTGGTTCGATGTCGAGCTACAGCAGGAACCGGGGGCCACACATAACATCGTGATCCACGAATTCGCGCACAAGATCGATATGGGGCGTGGCGCGGCCAATGGTTGCCCGCCATTTCTCAAGGACTTGCACGATCCCGACAGGCTGCGCGGGTGGCCGAGCGTGTTCACTGCGGCCTACGAAGATTTCTGCGACCGGGTCGACCGCCTGGAGGCTGCCCTGCCGCCTGACTTTGACCCGGATCATCCCGAGCACGCAGACCTGTATGAGGAACGGGTCGCGGCATTGCCACTCGACCCCTACGCGGCACGTGATCCGGCCGAGTTCTTCGCCGTCGCTTCGGAGGCTTTTTTTGTGGCCCCCTCCCCGCTGGCCGGGGCCTACGCGGAGGTCTATCAGAAGTTGCAAGCCTACTACCGGCAAAACCCGCTGGGAACCGCCTGATTGCGGCAAAGCATCGAGGGAAACCCACTATAATCGTGGGTTTTCAGATTGCGCCCAAGCCCTGCCCGACCGATGAAGGTTTTTCGCGGACTTCCCAATGCCGAAGCGCGCCGTCCATGCGCGCTCACGATCGGTAATTTCGACGGTGTGCATCGTGGCCACCGCGCGCTGCTCGCGCGCGTCCGGGAGGCCGCCTCCCGGCTCGGTATCGAGACTGCCGTCATGACCTTCGAGCCGCATCCGCGAGAGTATTTCGCGCAGCAGGCCGGTGACGCCACGCGCGCGCCGCACCGCATCGCAAACCTGCGGGACAAGTTGCAGGCGCTGCAGGGTTGCGGCATCGACCGCGTGATCGTCGAGCACTTCAATACGTCATTCGCCTCGCAAGCACCGCAGCGCTTCATTGAAGAGGTACTGGTCGACGGTCTGCACGTGAAATGGCTGATCGTCGGAGATGACTTCCGCTTCGGTGCGAAACGTGCCGGAGACTTCCGGATGCTGGCCGAGGCTGGTCAACGTTTTGGCTTCGAGGTCGTCGCGCTGCCCGCCGTGATGCATCGCGAGACACGTATCTCCTCATCCGCGGTGCGCAATGCGCTGCATGCCGGCGACTTCGCGCATGCGGAAGAACTGCTTGGCCATCCGTACGCAATTTCAGGTCATGTCCAACACGGGCGCAAGCTTGGCCGCACCATCGGATTCCCCACGCTGAACCTGAAGATCGCGCACAAGCGCCCTGCGGTCAGCGGTATTTTCGTTGTGCAGGTGCATGGGCTGGCAGAACATCCATTGCCGGCGGTCGCCAGCCTTGGCGTGCGGCCGACCGTCGAGGACAATGGCCGCGTGCTGCTTGAGGCGCACATCTTTGACTACGCCGGCGACTGCTACGGCCGCCTGGTCCGGGTCGAATTCCTGCAGAAGCTGCGCGACGAGGAAAAGTACGACACCCTCGACGCCCTGACGCAAGCGATCGACAACGATGCATGCGCCGCCCGGGAATTTTTCGCGCGGCGCATCGCTGCGTAAGTTACGAACACCGACCGTACCCACCCCAGCGATCCATGTCCGATAAAAAGCCCGACAACAAGTACCCGGTCAACATGACCGAGACCCCGTTCCCAATGCGCGGTGACCTCGCCAAGCGCGAGCCGCAGTGGGTCGCACAGTGGCAGCAGAAACAGCTGTACCA
Organism: uncultured Bifidobacterium sp.; assembly: GCA_964515155.1. GTDB lineage: Bacteria > Pseudomonadota > Gammaproteobacteria > Burkholderiales > Burkholderiaceae_D > Pernthalerella. The sequence continues at coordinate 20,484 of CAZESK010000029.1, read as the reverse complement.
GCGCATCCGCAAGGCCTCGGCAGGGCGACCGAAGTTCATCCTGCACGACGGGCCCCCGTATGCGAACGGTGACATTCACATCGGCCATGCGGTGAACAAGATCCTCAAGGACATGATCGTCAAGACGCGTCAGCTTGATGGCTTTGACGCGCAGTATGTGCCGGGCTGGGATTGCCACGGCATGCCGATCGAGATCCAGATCGAAAAGCAGTATGGCAAGCATCTGCCGACGGCCGAGGTACTGGCGAAGTCACGCGCCTATGCGGCCGAGCAGGTCGAACGTCAGAAAAAAGACTTCATTCGTCTCGGCGTACTGGCCGACTGGGACAAGCCCTACCTGACGATGAACTACCGCAACGAGGCCGACGAGATCCGCGCGCTCGGCAAGATCCTCGAGAAGGGCTATGTATACCGCGGCCTGAAGCCGGTGAACTGGTGCTTCGACTGCGGCTCAGCGTTGGCCGAGGCCGAAGTCGAGTATCAGGACAAGCGCGATCCGGCGATCGATGTCGGCTTCCCGTTTGCAGAACCCGAGAAGGTCGCTCGGGCCTTTGGGCTGGCATCGCTGCCGACGGCCAAGGGCTACATCGTGATCTGGACCACGACGCCCTGGACCATTCCGTCCAACCAGGCGCTCAACATGCACCCGGAATTCGACTATGCGCTGGTGCAGACCGAGCGCAATGGCGAGCCGCTTCTGCTGATCCTGGCGAATGACCTGGTCGAAGCTTGCCTGCAGCGCTACGGCCTCGAGGGTAAGGTGATTGCGACAACGACAGGCGAACAACTGTCGCTGGTGAAGTTCCGTCATCCGCTGGCCTCGGCCGACCCGGGTTTCGACCGCTTCTCGCCGGTCTATCTGGGCGAGTATGTCACTGCCGATTCCGGCACGGGCATCGTGCACTCCGCACCGGCATATGGCGTGGAAGACTACGCATCATGCAAGGCGCACGGCATGAGCGATGACGAGATTTTGAACCCGGTCATGGGTGATGGTCGCTATGCCTCGACGCTGCCGCTGTTCGGCGGCATGACGATCTGGGAAGCGTCGAAGCCAATCTGCGCGGCGCTCGAGCAAGCCGGGGCGCTGTTCAAGCTGGTGATGTTCGACCACAGCTACATGCATTGCTGGCGCCACAAGACGCCAATCATCTACCGTGCCACATCGCAATGGTTCGCCGGCATGGACCGCAAGTCCAAAGACGGCGGTAATACGCTGCGCGAGACTGCACTGGCGGGCATCGAGGCGACACGCTTCTATCCTTCTTGGGGCAAGGCACGCCTGCACGGGATGATCGCAAACCGTCCGGACTGGACGCTGTCGCGCCAACGCCAGTGGGGCGTGCCAATGGCCTTCTTCGTACACAAGGAAACCGGTGAACTGCATCCGGATACACCCGCCTTGCTGGAAAAGGTTGCACAGCGGGTCGAGCAGCAGGGCATCGAAGCCTGGCACCAGCTCGACCTGAATGAATTCCTCGGCGCCGATGCTGGGCTGTATGAGAAGAACAAGGATACGCTGGATGTGTGGTTTGACTCCGGCGCAACGCACTTCACCGTATTGCGCGGCTCCCATGCAGACGAGCTGCAGTTTCCGGCCGATCTCTACCTCGAAGGCTCGGACCAGCATCGCGGCTGGTTCCACTCGTCGCTGCTGACCGGCGCGATGCTCGACGGCCGCGCACCCTACAAGGCTTTGCTGACACACGGCTTCGTCGTTGATGGCGAGGGCAAGAAGATGTCGAAGTCCAAGGGTAACGTGGTCGCGCCGCAAAAGGTGTCGGATACCCTGGGTGCGGAGATATTGCGCCTGTGGGTCGCGGCGACCGACTATTCTGGCGAGCTGTCCATCTCGGACGAGATCCTCAAGCGGGTGGTCGAGAGCTATCGCCGCATCCGCAATACGCTGCGCTTCCTGCTGGCCAATACCTCGGACTTCGATCCGGCCAGAGATGCGGTTGCGATCAATGATCTGATGGAGATCGACCGCTATGCGATCGCGCGCGTGGCGCAACTGCAGGAGGAGATCCGTGCGCATTTCAACGACTATGAATTTCACCCAGTCGTGGCCAAGCTGCAGATGTACTGCTCGGAAGACCTCGGCGGCTTCTATCTCGATATCCTGAAAGACCGCTTGTATACCAGCGGCGTCACCTCAACCGCGCGCCGATCGGCACAGACAGCCATCTGGCACATCACCCAATCGCTGCTGCGCCTGATGGCGCCGATCCTGTCGTTCACAGTGGAAGAGGCATGGGCGGTGTTCGCAGATAAGGCAAGCTACGAGGCGTCGGGCGAGACGCTCTTCACCCAAACCTTCTACGCATTGCCTGATGTCGCTGATGCGGCTTCACTGCTGGCGCGCTATGAGGCGCTGCGCGACATCCGCTCCGGCGTGCTGAAGCAGCTGGAAGAAGTACGTGCGTCTGGCGCGATCGGTTCATCGCTGCAGGCCGAGGTGGAGATTCACGCGGCGGGGGATCGGCTCGCGCTGCTGCGGGATCTGGGCGAAGACCTGAAGTTCGTGCTGATTACTTCGGCCGCGACAGTTGTGCCGGCAACCAATGAAGCAGATGAGAAGGTGATGGTCCACCCGTCGAAGTACCGCAAGTGCGAACGCTGCTGGCACTATCGCGCGGATGTCGGCGCTGATGCCGGACATCCGGGGCTGTGTGGCCGCTGCGTGTCCAACCTGTTCGGCCGCGGTGAAGTACGCCGCGTTGCCTGAGCCCTGGAGGAAGCAAGTAATGGCGAAGAAGAATGCTGGCTTGACACTTTGGCTGGGTATCGCTGCGATCGTGGTTCTGCTGGACCAGGTGACAAAGATCACGATGGCGCGCCTGCTGGCCTATGGCCAGTCGGAGCCCGTGACCAGCTTCTTCAACCTCGTGATGGTCTATAACCCCGGGGCGGCCTTCAGCTTTCTCGCCGATTCGGGCGGCTGGCAGCGCTGGTTCTTCAGCGCACTCGCGCTGGGAGTATCGATCTTCATCGTCTGGATGCTGGTCAAGAACGCCTCGCAGCGACTATTCTGCTGGTCGTTGTCGCTGATCCTCGGCGGCGCGGTCGGCAATCTGATCGACCGTCTTGCCTACGGCCATGTGATCGACTTCCTCGATTTCCACGTGGGCGGGTGGCATTGGCCGGCATTTAATGTCGCCGATAGCGCGATCACGGTAGGCGCGGCATTATTCGTTCTGGACGAACTACGGCGAGTCAATCGCTGACCCCTCATGAAGCTCGCGGGTAAGTACATCGTATTGGGTCTTTCCGGCGGTATCGCCTGCTATAAGGCGGCCGAGCTGGTGCGCGGGCTGATCAAGGCCGGTGCGCGCGTGCAGGTCGTAATGACGGAGGCTGCCCGACACTTCATCACGCCGGTCACGATGCAGGCGCTGTCGGGACGGCCGGTGTTTACCGACCAGTGGGACAGCCGCATCTCGAATAACATGGCCCACATCGACCTGACGCGGGACGCAGATGCCGTGATGATCGCGCCGTGCTCAGCTGATTTCATGCGCAAGCTTGTCCATGGCGCGGCCGATGATCTGCTCTCAACGCTGTGCCTTGCCCGTCCGGCCTCGGTGCCGCTGCTGGTCGCACCCGCGATGAATGTCGAGATGTGGGAGAACGCGGCGACACAGCGTAATGCTGCACAGTTACATACAGACGGGGTTTCGCTTCTCGGACCAGTGGCCGGCGAACAGGCCTGCGGTGAGACCGGACTGGGTCGGATGATGGAGCCGGAGGCACTGCTGGAGGAACTGGAGGCCTTCTTCCATCCGAAGCTGTTGCAGGGCAAGCAGCTGCTAATCACTGCCGGCCCGACCTTCGAGCCGATCGACCCGGTGCGCGGCATCACCAATCTCTCCTCGGGCAAGATGGGTTATGCCATCGCTCGCGCAGCTAGGCAGGCCGGGGCTGACGTGACACTGGTGTCTGGTCCGACATCGCTGCCCGCGCCCGCAGGCGTGCGCGTGCTGCCCGTGACGACTGCACGGCAGATGCATGATGCGGTCATGGAAAATGTCGCAGCCCGGCAGGTTTTCATTGCCGTCGCTGCGGTTGCCGATTGGCGAGTGGCCGCGGTCAGCCCCCAAAAGATCAAGAAGCAGGATGGCGCGACACC
>CAZESK010000029.1:10857-16255 GCA_964515155.1 uncultured Bifidobacterium sp. | reverse complement strand
GCCAAGCGCCGGAAAAAGAATATTCCGCTACTCGTCGGTAACATCGGCCACCAGACCTTCGGCCAGGATGACAATGAACTGGTGCTGTTCGACGACGCCGGCCATCATGCGCTGCCGCGTGCGAGCAAAGAAGTGCTGGCGGATATGCTGATCGGCGAAATCGCAAAGCGCATTCCCACCTGAATCTGACGACGATGAAAACAATCGATATCAAGATCCTCGATGATCGCCTGCGCGAGCAGATGCCCGGGTATGCGACGCCCGGTAGCGCCGGGCTCGATCTGCGTGCCTGCATCGATGCACCGCTGACACTGGAACCCGGCAGCACGCACCTGATTCCGACTGGCCTTGCGATCCATATCGCCGATCCCTCCCATGCAGCGATGATTCTGCCGCGCAGCGGCATGGGCCATAAGCATGGCATCGTGCTGGGCAATCTGGTCGGCCTGATCGACTCGGACTACCAGGGCCAGCTGATGGTATCCGCATGGAACCGCAGCCATGCCACCTTCGTACTGAACCCGATGGAGCGATTGGCACAGCTGGTGATCGTTCCGGTGCTGCAGGTCGGATTCAATGTCGTGGAGGAGTTCGGCCAGAGCGAGCGGGGTACCGGGGGCTTCGGCAGCACAGGCAAGCACTAAGACGCCATGATCAACATCTGGCGGAGTACGGCACGGTTCGCCACGGCGATTGCGCTACTGGCTCTGGCCGGATGCGCATCGGTTTCCCCACACCCGCCGACCACGACCCGGCCGGCGACGCCAGCAGTATCCTCAGCGGCAATGGCATCCGAGTCGACTATCAGTGCCGAGCAGCAGCTCGACGCCCTGATCGCGCGGCAAGACCGTGTCTACCAGGTGATCGCACCGCTGATCACGAAAAACGCCGTGCTATGCAAAACTGCGGCACGGCCATTGCTCGGATTCACCGCGAAGAATCTATATTCCTATCCCACCGAGCTCCGTGGCGCAGCGGAGCGCCGCCTGGGGCTTTCCGAAGCGCTGCAGGTGATGCAGGTACTCGATGGCAGCGGCGCGCTGCGCGCAGGTATACGCCGTGGAGATATGCTGGAAGCGATCCAGGGACAGCCGCTACCACGGGGAGCACAAGCCGAGACAGAAGCGGCGAGACTGATCGCGCCGATGTTGAGGATAGCCACCGAGATCGATATCTCGGTGCTGCGCGATGGTAAACCCCTGACGATGAAGGTACCGCTGACCCCCGCGTGCGGGTTCACGGTTGATATCAGCAATGCACCGCAGGTGAACGCCTATGGCGATGGCCGACGCCTGCTTGTCACAACCGGCCTGCTGGATGCGCTGTCAGATCGCGACCTGGCCGTCATTCTCGCGCGCGAAATGGCGCACAGCGTACAGCAGCATGCGCGGGCAATGAACATGCGCGCAACGCTCGCTGGCGTGATTGATGCGCTGTTGCTGCCCCGCCCTGATCCAGCCGTCCTCGCAGGCAGCGCAGGCTTGCGCCCGTTCGAAGAAAAAATGGATAAAGAAGCCGATCGCATCGCACAGTACATGCTTGCGCGCGCAGGCCTCGACCCGGCGGCTGCGATCACGACGCTTGATTACATCGCGCAGCGCTATCCAGCCACGGTGATCAACAGCTACACCGCGCTGCACCCGTGGACCGCCGAGCGCGCGAGCCTGATGCGCAGCACGGCTACGGAGATCCGGCAGAAACAGGCAACGAAAAAGCCACTGGTTCCCTGAGCCCGCCGCCTCGCTGCGTAAGTCTGTGAGCTGGCCCACCTATCAACGGAAACGAATCCCGGGCTTGAAACAACCCCGCCATCACTGGCGGGGTTGTTGGGGTCGGCCGCCTTACTCGACTTCGGCAGCTTCCTGCGGCGGTGCCGCCGGCGGGATATCACCTTCGGTGAAATCGAGCTTGATCTGCTCATTGTCGTCCATGTCGACCGAGACCCGGCCACCATTGACGAGACGTCCAAACAGCAGCTCGTCGGCCAGCGCCTTGCGGATCATGTCCTGAATCAGGCGCGACATCGGACGCGCGCCCATCAACGGATCAAAGCCCTTCTTCGCAAGGAACTTGCGCAGCGGCTCGCTGAAGGTAGCCTCCACCTTCTTCTCGTGCAGTTGCTCCTCGAGCTGCATCAGGAACTTGTCGACCACGCGCAAGATGATTTCCTCGTCCAGCGCACGGAAACTGATGGTCGCATCCAGACGGTTGCGGAACTCCGGCGTGAACATGCGCTTGATGTCGGCCATCTCGTCACCAGCCTGCTTGGTCTCGGTGAAGCCAATCGTGCGCTTTTGCAGGCTTTCGGCACCCGCGTTCGTGGTCATGATAATGATCACGTTGCGGAAGTCGGCCTTGCGACCGTTGTTGTCGGTCAGCGTACCGTGATCCATCACCTGCAGGAGGATGTTGAAAACGTCCGGATGGGCCTTTTCGATTTCGTCGAGCAGCAGCACGGAATGCGGCTTCTTCGTGATGGCCTCGGTCAGCAGGCCACCCTGGTCGAAACCGACGTACCCTGGCGGCGCGCCGATCAGGCGGCTCACTGCATGACGCTCCATGTACTCGGACATATCGAAACGGATCAGCTCGATGCCGAGGATAAAGGCGAGCTGCTTGGCGACTTCGGTCTTGCCGACGCCGGTCGGGCCAGAGAACAGGAAAGAGCCGATCGGCTTGTCCGTCTTGCCAAGGCCGGCGCGTGCCATCTTGATGGCTGACGCCAGTGCCTCGATCGCCGGATCCTGACCAAACACCACATTCTTCAGATCACGGTCGATGGTCTGCAGCTTCGTGCGGTCATCCTGGTTAACCGACTGCGGCGGGATGCGCGCGATTTTGGAGATGATGTCCTCGATCTCTGGCTTGCCGATGGTCTTCTTCTGGCGCGATTTAGGCAGGATGCGCTGCGCAGCACCGGCTTCATCGATCACATCGATGGCCTTGTCCGGTAGGTGGCGGTCATTGATGAAGCGTGCCGCCAGCTCAGCCGCCGAGGTCAGCGCCGAGGCGGAGTATTTCACGCCATGATGCTCTTCGAAACGCGACTTCAGGCCCCGCAGAATCTGCACGGTCTGTTCGACGGTGGGCTCGTTGACATCGATCTTCTGGAATCGACGCGACAACGCATGGTCTTTCTCGAACACACCGCGGAATTCGTTGAACGTGGTCGCACCAATGCACTTTAGCTGGCCGGACGATAGTGCCGGCTTCAGCAGGTTCGAGGCATCCAGTGTGCCGCCCGAGGCGGAGCCCGCACCGATGATCGTGTGGATCTCGTCGATGAACAGGATACCGTTCGGATTGGCTTTCATCTGCTTGAGCACGGCCTTGAGTCGCTGCTCGAAGTCACCTCGATACTTGGTACCCGCCAGCAGCGCGCCCATGTCGAGGGAATACACAACGGCGTTCTGCAGGATCTCAGGCACATCACCCTGAGTGACTCGCCATGCGAGGCCTTCTGCAATCGCGGTCTTGCCCACGCCAGCTTCGCCAACCAGCAACGGGTTGTTCTTGCGACGCCGGCACAGCGTCTGGATGACTCGCTCGACCTCGGATTCGCGGCCGATGAGCGGGTCGATCTTGCCCTCGGCTGCGAGCTTGTTGAGGTTGACCGTGAACTGGTCAAGCGCGCTCTCCTTTTGGGGCCCCTCAGACTGAGCCTCATCCGAGGACTCGGCCGCCTTCTGCGGCTCGGCCTGCTGGTCCTTGCGCACGCCGTGGGAAATGAAATTCACTACATCGAGTCGAGTCACACCCTGCTGGTGCAGGTAGTAGACCGCATGCGAATCTTTCTCGCCGAAGATGGCGACAAGCACGTTTGCGCCGGTCACTTCCTTCTTGCCGTTCGACGCGGATTGCACGTGCATGATGGCGCGCTGTATGACGCGCTGGAAACCGAGCGTCGGCTGCGTGTCAACTTCGCTCGTGCCCGGGACGGTCGGCGTATTGTCGTTGATGAAATTGGTCAGCGTCTTGCGCAGGTCATCGATGTTGACTGCGCAAGCACGAAGCACCTCGGCGGCCGACGGATTGTCGAGCAGCGCCAGCAACAAGTGTTCTACTGTGATGAACTCATGCCGGGCCTGTCGTGCTTCGACGAAGGCCATATGTAAACTGACTTCGAGTTCCTGGGCGATCATGCTTCCTCCATCACGCACTGGAGGGGGTGTCCCGCCTTCCTCGCGTGGGTTAATACGAGTTCCACTTTCGTGCTCGCGATGTCCTTAGGGTAAACACCACACATACCCTTGCCGTCACGATGGACCTTGAGCATGATTTGCGTCGCGGTCTCGCGATCTTTGTTGAAGTACTCCTGGATGATGGCAACGACGAATTCCATCGGCGTGTAATCATCGTTCAGCAGGACCACCTGGTACATCGGGGGCGGCTTGACCGCTTGCTTCTTTTCCTTCGGCACCAGCAAGGTGCCGTTGTCGCTGTTGGTTGCCATGCGTCTATTTTAATGCCCTTGTTTCGGTGCGTAACCAGCCCTACATGCGGTGTCCGCACTGTCTCGATATTACGCCGATTCGAAAACTAACGCAGACCGCATGATCAAAGTTGTTCACCGGGCTTTCATGCACGACACATCGGGCTGTTTTATGGGTTTTCCCACCGCGCCCACATAATTTTTAGCTTGTAGCAAAAGAGTCTAGCATTTTTGGTAATTTGCTTGACTTTTCCATTTTTTGACCGAACAATGCATTTCATCAATATGTGTTTTTTTACATCTATTGGTATTTCGGAGGAGCAATAATGGAGGGGGGCAGCGTTACGCGAGTCTTCTTGCTTTTAGGGCTCGTGTGATTGGTCATTAATGGAAAACGCTTCTATGGCAACTGGTACCGTGAAATGGTTTAACGACGCCAAAGGCTTCGGATTTATTACACCGGAAGATGGCGGCGAAGATCTGTTCGCGCATTTCTCCGCAATCAACATGAATGGCTTCAAGACCCTGAAAGAAGGTCAAAAAGTCTCGTTCGAGGTCACGCAGGGCCCCAAGGGTAAGCAGGCATCGAACATTCAGGCTGTCTGATATCTCCCAATAGCATCCTCAAGAACCCCCGGCCAGTCCGGGGGTTTTTGTTTCCGACATTTTTTCAAGATTCATTCATCGACTGAAAGTATGGCGCCTCACTTTTGCGCGGCCATGATGCTGGCCACAAAAACAGGAGCCTTTTCAGCAGCAACCCGCTACCTTCGATCTCAATGCTTCCCCTCGTCTGGACATGAAAAACCCCCAAGAGTCATCTAACTCGTGGGGGTCAGTTCAAACGCGCCCGGATTTCTCTGGATGATTCGACCTACATGTTCGAGATCATGACATCGCCGAATCCTGAACAGGACATTTGCGTCGCTCCCTCCATCAGGCGGGCGAAATCATAAGTTACTTTCT
>CAZESK010000029.1:1925-10757 GCA_964515155.1 uncultured Bifidobacterium sp. | reverse complement strand
GTCTTCTCCGGCTCGCGCAGCGGCGAGGGCACGCCCTTGAAGTAACGCACGGGACGCAAGCAAACGTACAGGTCGAGCTCCTGGCGCAAGGCAACGTTCAGCGAACGGATACCGCCACCGACCGGCGTGGTCAGCGGGCCCTTGATCGATACGACGTAGTCTTTCAGGACCTTCAGTGTTTCTTCTGGCAGCCAGACATCGGGGCCGTAGACCTGGGTCGACTTCTCGCCCGCATAAATTTCCATCCAACTGATCTTGCGCTTGCCACCGTAGGCCTTCGCCACCGCCGCATCGATGACCTTGATCATCACCGGGCTGATGTCCACGCCAGTGCCATCACCCTCGATATACGGAATGATCGGGTTGTCGGGCACATTGAGGGAAAAATCGGCGTTAACCGTGATTTTCTGCCCCTCGGCGGGCACTTTGATATGTTGGTACATCGTTATCTCCGAAGAATGGCGATGGAAGAATTGTAATTTGCGTCTCGTGAACAGCAAAGTACGATGGTGCAGGTGGCGTGACAAGCCTGACGGCAGACTACAGGACACCATGTCTTATATAAGACATAAGACCATATTTCGTATTATGCACTAGAATTTTGCTTTATGCCATAACTCGCACACCCCTGTCATGACATTGATCCTCTTTAACAAGCCTTTCGGGGTGATGAGCCAGTTTTCGCCACACGCCGCCCGGGCGACGCTGTCGGACTTCCTCAACATTCCGGGTATCTACCCGGCCGGGCGGCTCGATGCTGACAGCGAGGGGCTGATGCTGCTGACCGACGATGGGGCGCTTCAGCACGCGATCAGCCACCCGGATAGCGGCAAGGAAAAAACCTATCTTGTACAGGTGGAGGGCATCCCGAGCCACGAACAGGTAAGCAGACTGCAACACCCTCTGGATCTCGGCGATTTCATCACCCGTGGCAGCAAAACGGTCCGCATCGAGGAGCCCGGATGGCTGTGGCCACGCACACCGCCTATCCGGCAGCGCCGCGAGCAGCCGACGAGCTGGCTGGCGATGACGCTATCCGAGGGCAAGAACCGTCAGGTTCGCCGGATGACAGCGGCAGTTGGCCTGCCCACACTGCGGCTGGTGCGCAGTGCGATCGGCCCGCTGTCGCTCGCAACGCAGCCGCTTCTCCCGGGTGAATGGCGCGAGCTTGGCATCGAGGCATGGCAGTCGGCGGACGGTACCTGATTATGCTTACAATCCGCGCTCACTTACCCTGTACGATCCCGATGAACCCTCTCCTTGTGGCGAGCCTCCTGCTGTTGCCAATCGCCGTTCACGCACAGTCTTTTCCCGTCATGCCGCTTACCATCGGCGTGCACCTGATCCGTGCCGAGGTAGCGAGCACTGAGGCAGAGCGCGCGCGTGGTCTGATGTTTCGCGACAAGCTCGGCGAGAACGAGGGAATGGTTTTCCGCTTCCCGAGCAGCGGACAAGCCTGCATGTGGATGAAAAACACGCTGCTACCGCTGTCCGTGGCATTTATCGGCGATGACGGGCGGATCATCAACATCGAAGACATGCAGCCGAAGATGCTCGACAGCCACTGCGCGAAGCGGCCGGCGCGCTATGCGCTGGAAATGAACAAGGGATGGTTCAGGAAGCGCAACATCAAGCCGGGCGCAGTGGTCGATGGCCTTCCGAAATGACAAAACCCGCCGGACTTGCGTCGGGCGGGTCGGCGTCACAGTAAAGCCGGGGGATCCGGCCGTGTCGTGTCAGGCAAGAGCCTTGATTGCTGCAGACAGACGGCTCTTGTGGCGCGACGCCTTGTTTTTGTGAATGATTTTCTTGTCAGCGATACGGTCGATGATCGACACCTGCGATTGGAACACTTGCGCTGCCGCGGCCTTGTCGCCGGCTTCGATGGCCTTGCGAACGGTCTTGATTGCGGTACGCAGGGTCGAGCGCTGGCTGGAGTTATGAGCGTTCAGCTTGACGGCTTGGCGAGCGCGTTTGCGTGCCTGTGCGGTATTTGCCATGTTGGTTTCCTGACAGTAGGGAGCACGAGGCTGTGCCCCGGGCGGAATGCGAAAGACCGCGAGTATAACGGGTTTTTAGCTCAGGGGCAAATTGATGCACCCCCTGCTTCCCTTCCGCCGAACAGCCTTCGTTTCCCCGGTCAGTTTTTACAAAACGGAAACGTCATGACCGGCTCGGGCGCCCCATGCCGCTATAATCGACCACCATGAACCTGCACAGAACGCTCGTCACGGTATCGGGGATGACGATGCTGTCCCGCATCACCGGCCTGATCCGCGAGGTCCTCGTGGCACGGACTTTCGGTGCATCGGTTTATACCGACGCCTTCTTTGTCGCCTTCCGCATTCCCAACCTGCTGCGAAGGCTGTTTGCCGAAGGCGCATTCTCGCAGGCCTTCGTGCCTATCCTGGCCGAGTATAAAAACCAGCAAGGAAACCGTGCTACCCGCATCCTGGCCGACCACGTGGCCACCGTGATGTTCTGGGTCTTGCTGCTCACCTCGCTCGCCGGCATCGTGTTTGCGCCGGTCATCGTGCTGCTGGTGGCCAGCGGCTTTGCATCCGACCCGCTGACCATGTCGCTGTCCGTGTCCATGACGCGGATCATGTTTCCCTACATCCTGTTCATGTCGCTCGTGGCGCTGGCAGGGGGAATTCTCAACACCTTGCGCGAGTTCCGCGTACCAGCATTTACCCCCGTCCTGCTGAATCTGTCCCTCATCACGGCGGCACTGTTTCTTGCACCCTTGATGTCGCAGCCTGTGTACGCCCTTGCCATCGCCGTGCTAGTCGGCGGCGTGCTGCAGCTAGCGATCCAGATACCAGCCCTGCGCCGCGTCGGCATGCTGCCTCGCATCGGCCTCAACCCCTTTGCCGCACTGCGCGACGAGGGCGTGCGCCGCGTTCTCAAGCAAATGCTGCCCGCCACCTTCGCCGTCTCGGCCGCGCAGATCAGCCTGATCATCAATACCAACATCGCCTCGCACCTGGCCGATGGCAGCGTGTCCTGGCTGTCCTACGCCGATCGCCTGATGGAACTGCCCACCGGCCTGCTAGGCGTCGCGCTCGGCACTATTTTGCTGCCAAGCCTGTCCAAAGCGCATGCGGTAGGTGACTCGGCCGAATACTCGTCTCTGCTGGATTGGGGATTACGGCTGACCTTCCTGCTCGCGATGCCGGCGGCCGTGGCGCTGATGATCCTGTCCGAACCCTTGACGACCACCCTCTTCCATTATGGGAAGTTTGACGCGACATCCGTAACGATGACGGCGCGCGCGCTGGTTGCTTACGGTGTCGGTCTGATGGGCCTGATTCTCGTGAAGATCCTTGCTCCTGGCTTCTACGCCAAGCAGGACATTCGCACACCGGTAAAGATCGGCATTGGCGTGTTGATCGCCACCCAATTGATGAACCTTGCCTTCGTACCGTGGATCGCACATGCCGGGCTGGCGCTCTCGATCGGCCTCGGCGCAACGGCGAATGCGGCCTTTCTCTACGTGATGTTGCGCAAGCGCGGCATCTACAGCCCACGGGCCGGCTGGATGCTATTCATGATCAAGCTGGCTGGTGCGCTGCTGCTGATGGCGGGTGTCGGCTCATGGGGAGCCGGCCATCTTGACTGGATCACGATGCAGGCTACTCCCTGGCTGCGGGTCGGCGCCCTCGCTGCCGTGGTCACGGCCTGCAGCATCACCTACTTCAGTGCATTATGGGCGATGGGTTTCAGGCTCAACGATTTCAAGCGGGAGTCCCGCTAGGACCGACTTTCCACCACAAGGCATGATCAAATCTCTCGACTACTTCGCGGCACTGGTCCAGGAGGATGAGCACATACCCTTGTTCGAAGCCGCGCTCAGCATCGCGCAGGATCACGACCCTTCTCTGGACCTCACGGCCAGCATGCTGGAGATCGACAAATTCGCCGCACGGCTCAAGCGCCGCCTGCCGGCCGACATCGCGACCATACCCAAGCTGCGGCTACTCAATAATTTCTTTTACCAGGAGCTCGGCTTCGCCGGCAACCTGAACGACTACTACAACCCCGATAACAGCTACCTGCACAAGGTACTCGAGACGCGACGCGGGATTCCGATCTCGCTGGCCGTCATCTACATGGAACTTGCGCAACAGCTCGGACTGGATGTGAGGGGCGTGTCCTTTCCCGGGCATTTCCTGATGAAGCTGTCGGTAAAAAATGGTGACATCATCATCGATCCATTCAACGGAAACAGCCTCTCGCGCGAAGATATCGAGGAAAGGCTCGAACCCTACTTCCTGAACGGGCGCAGCCCGGACGACCCGCCGCTGGCCAGCTATCTGGCCGATGCGACACCACGAGCGATCCTGGTGCGCATGCTGCACAACCTGAAAGCCTTGTTCGCTGAGCATCCGCACTGGAAGCAGTTCCTCGACGTCCAGCAGCGCCTTGTCATTCTGCTCCCGAACGAAATCGCCGAGCGTCGCGATCGCGGGCTGGCCTATGCCAACCTCGACTGTCCGCAAGCTGCACTGCAGGATATCGAGGCCTACCTGGAACGCTGTCCGCAAGCGACTGATGCCGACTCACTGCGACAGCGCCTGCCCGAGCTGCGCGCGGCCACCCGCAAGCTGAACTGAGCGCACTACCCGACGGCGAGCCGCTTATGTCGTACCGGAGCGCGACTCGATGGTTTCCCAGCGTTCCAGCGCCTGCATCAGCAGCTCATCGATCTCGACAAAACGCCGGTTCAGCTCCTGTGCCTCAACCGGGGCCTGACGATAGAGGTCGGGATCAGCCAGACGCGCCGAAATACCGGCCTGCTCTGCCTCGAGGTCGGCGATCCTCTGCGGCAGCTGCTCCAGCTCCCGCTGTTCCTTGAAGCTAAGCTTCTTTGACTTCGCGACGGGCGGCGCGACGGAGGCCGCCTGCCTGGACTCGGGCTTTTTCGCCTCCCTCGCAGGTGGCGGCGTAGCCGTGCGGCGCACGCGCTCCCAGTCTGCATAGCCGCCAACATATTCCCGCCACTGGCCCTCGCCCTCAGCAACGACTACCTGCGTGACCACATTATCGAGGAAGGTACGGTCATGACTGACGAGGAACACCGTACCGCTGTAATCTTCCAGCAGCTGCTCGAGCAGCTCAAGCGTGTCAATGTCCAGGTCATTGGTCGGCTCATCCAGCACCAGCACATTGGCCGGCTTGGCGAAGAGCCGGGCCAGCAGCAGCCGGTTGCGCTCACCACCGGAGAGCGACTTCACCGGCGAGCGCGCGCGTTCGGGCGCGAACAGAAAATCAGACAAGTAGGTCATCACATGCTTGCGCTGTCCGTTCACCTCGACCCACTCGCTACCGGGGGAGATCGTATCGGCCAGCGTGGCCTCGTCGTTGAGCTGCTCGCGCATCTGGTCGAAGTAGGCGATCTGCAGCCGGTGGCCCTGACGCACGGTGCCGCTGTCTGGCTGCTCCTCACCGAGAATCAGCTTCAGCAAGGTTGTTTTGCCCGCGCCATTGACGCCGATCAGGCCGACCTTGTCGCCGCGCATGATCGTCGCGCTGAAGCCCTTCACAATCGGCCGCCCGCCGTAGGACTTGCAGGCATCGACCAACTCCGCAACGATCTTACCCGAGCGCTCGCCAGCCGACAGCTCCAGCTTGACCTGCCCCTGCTGGTCGCGACGTCCCGATCGTTCAAGGCGCAGTGCCTCCAGGCGCCGCACGCGGCCCTCATTGCGCGTACGGCGCGCCTCGACACCCTTGCGAATCCATACTTCTTCCTGTGCGAGGAACTTATCGAACTTTGCGTTCTCGACATCCTCGACTGCCAGCTGCTCGGCCTTGCGTGTTTGATAGGCGCTGAAATTACCGGGATAGGACTGCAGCCGTCCGCGATCGAGTTCGACGATGCGGGTAGCGATGTTGTCGAGGAAGCTGCGGTCGTGGGTGATGAACAAGAGGCTGCCGCTGAACTCGCGCAACAAAGATTCCAGCCATGCGATCGACGAGAAGTCGAGATGGTTGGTGGGCTCGTCAAGAATCAGCACATCGGGTGCGACGACCAGCGCACGTGCCAGCGCCACCCGCTTTTTCATCCCGCCCGACAGGGTATCCATCTGCTTGAGGCCATCCAGGTTGAGTCGCTGCAGCGTGGTCTGCACACGGTTCGGCAGACTCCAGCCATCGCTGACATCGAGCTGGGCCTGCACCTGATGCAGACGATCCATGAGCGCGGTGTCGTCACCGCTGCCCAGTTGCGCGGACAATGCATCATAGTCGTTCAAAAGCTGCTGCAAATCAGCCACGCCGCCGGCCACGGCATCGAACACCGTGCTGCTGGCATCGAACTGCGGCTCCTGCTCGACGTAGGCAATCCGCAAGCCTTGCTGCAGCACCAGCAGGCCATCATCCAACCGCGCCAGGCCAGCGATGATCTTCAATAGTGACGACTTGCCGGTGCCGTTACGGCCAATGAGGCCGACCCGTTCACCTGCCTCGAGGGAGAACTCCGCATGATCGAGCAATGCCACGTGGCCAAAGGCCAGTTGCGCATTGCTGAGGGAAATGACTGCCATGGTGCATGACGCCGCAAGGCGTCCCGGTGGGATAAATAGCCCGTCATTGTACCGACCGCGTACCGAGCGCGGGTCAGTGCGGCGCGCGCGCGACGTTCGACGCGTGGGAGCATGGGTTCGCTGGGCTATAATCGCAGCCGAGTTGCGCGGGCGCGCGCCTCCACCGTGTCCTCGCCGTAGTTCAATGGATAGAACGAGTGCCTCCTAAGCGCTAGATACAGGTTCGATTCCTGTCGGCGGGACCAAGCTTCGGCTGATCAATAATCACAACACGGATGAGGCCTGGAATGCTCTATGCCGCGACGATCTTCTCAAGCGCCTTCCTGCTTTTCCTCGTCCAGCCCATCGTCTCCAAACACATCCTGCCATGGTTCGGCGGATCAGCCGCTGTCTGGTCGACTTGTCTGGTGTTTTTTCAGAGCCTCCTGTTGCTCGGCTACGCCTACGCCGACCGCCTTACGCGGCTGACGAAGCCTGCAATGCAGGTGGGCCTGCATGGCGTGCTGCTGGCAGCCAGCCTGTTTGCGCTGCCCGTGATTGCCGGCCACGAATGGAAACCTGACGGGAGCGAAGATCCCGGAATCTACATCCTGTGGCTGCTGATAGCCACCGTGGGCCTGCCCTACCTTGCGCTCTCTGCGACCGGGCCGCTGATCCAGTCGTGGGCCGCACGCGCCGGCGAAGGTCCGCGCGTGTACCGCTTGTTCTCATTATCAAATCTTGCATCGCTGCTGGCTTTGCTGGCCTACCCCTTCGTGCTCGAGCCATGGCTACCACTCCATGCCCAATCATCGGCGTGGTCGATGATTTATGCCGGTTTCAGTGTGCTGTGCGTGGCATCGGGTTTCGTACTGATGAGACGAGTACGAAGCGAAGTGGCCAACGACGACACGGTTGACGAGGCAAGCGCATCGGTACCACCGAGCCTGACACTCACCGCGCTGTGGGTCGCTCTGTCGGCGATGGGCTCGTGGCTGCTGCTCGCCATCACGAACCACATCACCCAGAACGTTGCCGCCATTCCCTTTCTGTGGATCCTGCCACTGACCCTGTACCTGCTGACCTTCGTGCTGTGTTTCGAAAGCGACCGCTGGTATCGGCGCCAGTTCTTGCTGGTCCCGATCTTTCTCGTGCTCGCCGCCTGCAGCTATGGTCTGCAGGAATCCCGACTCGGTTTCGATATCAAAGTTGCGATTCCGCTCTATTGCACCGGCCTGTTCATTGTGTGCCTGTTCCTGCACGGCGAAATGGCGAGACTGCGCCCCGCACCGCGCTATCTGACCAGGTTTTACCTGGCCTTGTCCTTCGGCGGTGCCGCTGGTGGCGTGCTGGTCGGCCTGGTCGCGCCCAAGGTGCTGCCGGCCTATTACGAACTCGGCATCGGTTTCGTTCTGGTCGCGCTACTGATGGCTGTCGTGCTGCGCGAGCGCCGCATACTGCTGGGCTGTGGACTGCTGCTGGCCTTGTTCTGCGCGATCAACCTCTGGTCACAGATTCAGTTCGATGGCTACTCAGCGCGGCTCATGGAGCGTAATTTCTACGGGCGGCTGCTGGTAAGAGATCTTCCAAGTGGCAAGGAGGGCGTCACCGTGCGCCGCCTGCTGCATGGCGCAGTCCTGCACGGCGAGCAATATCTCTCCGGTAGTAACCGTACCAAGCCGACCACTTATTACGGCATCAGTTCGGGCGTCGGCCGCCTGCTCGCCTTACCGGGTGAGGCCGGCGGCAGGCATGTCGGCGTGATCGGACTCGGCACCGGCACGCTGGCCGCCTACGGCGAAGCGGGTGATCGCTTCCGGTTCTATGACATCGACCCTGCCGTGGTCAAGATCGCGCAGCGTGAGTTCAGCTTCCTGCGCGACAGCAAGGCGGCGGTCGACATCGTTGTCGGCGATGCGCGTCTGAATCTCGATCGCGAAGCACCGAACCGGTTCGATGTGCTAGTGATCGATGCGTTCTCCGGTGATTCGATACCGGTACACCTGATGACCCGTGAGGCGCTGGCGATCTACCGCAAGCACATGAAGGACGACGGCGTGATCGCCTTTCATGTATCGAATCGGTTCCTGTCGCTGGCGCCAGTGGTCGACGTACTGGCGAGCGATGCCGGGCTGTATGCCGCGCTCGTAGCGGACAAGAAGCCCGATGCGCCGCTGGTGCGCTCGGACTGGGTTCTGGTATTCGCACGCCAGAACGAACTGCTGAGACCCACGATTGCGGCCGCCACAGCGCAGCCGCCTGTCATCGAGGGCCTGCGTCCCTGGACCGATGACGCCAGCAACCT
>CAZESK010000029.1:0-1825 GCA_964515155.1 uncultured Bifidobacterium sp. | reverse complement strand
CGCAGCCGCCTGTCATCGAGGGCCTGCGTCCCTGGACCGATGACGCCAGCAACCTATTCCGCGTACTGAAGTAACCGGCTCAGGTCCTGCAGCTGACCAGGCCCCGACCTGGCTGCTGGGCGTCATATGAGGCGAGGTTGGCCGCCCTTGGCGAGATCGATCACCCCATCATCCGGTTCATCCGGCACAAGAGCGATGGCGATCTGGGAAAAGATCAGCGGCAGAGGCTGTCGAGCAGCACCTCGTCGCTGCTGCCGGGCCGTACCGAAGTGAGCCGCAGCGGCGTATCCATCGCGCCGACCATCTCGCCTTCGGCATTCCTGCCGCTGTAACGGATCACCTGCTCGGCGCCCGACTTGCGGGCGGCACAATCGATGGTGGTGAGCACCTTCTCGGACGAGTACTGCTTCGCCTCGAGGCTGGTCATCGGCATCCGGTAGTTCGTCAGGGTCCAGAGCCTGATGCGCGACTGCTCGCGGCCCACGAAGGCCGGATCGAACAGTTCATCGACGTCGGCCTGACGCTGGTAGCTGATCCACTCGGCGCTGGCGGGCAGGCAGAGTAAAGCCGCCGCCATCGCGGCCGCGATGCGGAAAGGGGGTGGGTTCATGGAATCAGTTCAGCTTGCGCGGCTTGCCGAAGTTGCCCTCTTTGGGGAACAGGAAGGTGGTCTTGCTCGGCCCCATACCAACGATCTGGACGATCGCGCCCTCGTCGCCAGCCGAGCCGTCGAAATGCACCATGCCGGCCGGATGGAACATGTAGCTGCCCTGCTCGAGCGGGGCAGTCGCCTTCGGATCCCAGCTGTCATCGGTGCCGGCGTTCCAGGTACCCTGCACCACAACAATATGGCGGTCCTCGCCGTGGAAGTGCGGCGCGCTCATCACGCCCGGCGGAAAGTACGCGCGGATCACGTACATGCCCGGCTTTGCCGGATCGCCATAGATCACCGCCAGCTTCGCGCCGCCGCCGGCATCCTTCCATTCCACCTTCTCTGGCGGTATGACGAGGAAATCCTTGTCGCTGGAGGCGGAGAAGCTGGGCGACATGGCGAGGACCGACGCGAGACCGAGCGCGGCCATCAAGGGACGAGATGGTTTGAACATGCAGGACTCTCCGAAAAAATATCGTGGTCGAACATAACACAGGCCGGCACCGGCGAAAGCCGCGACAGCAGTTCCACTGCCGAAGCAGTGCATAATCAGCCCGATAACAGCGAACGACAGGGAGGATGAATGAAACTCGTACGATACGGCCGGCCGGGGCGCGAAAAGCCGGGAATGATCGATGCCGAAGGCAAGCTGCGCGATCTCTCGGGCATTATCGATGATGTCGGTACGGCCCAGCTCTCGGACAAGACGCTGGCGAAGCTGGCGCGCCTGAAGCCGGCCAAGCTACCGCTGGTGCGCGGCACGCCGCGGCTCGGCGTGCCGGTCGCGGGCATCGGCAAGCTGGTCGCCATTGGCCTGAACTACTCCGACCATGCGGCCGAATCCGGCATGCCGATTCCGAAAGAGCCAATCGTGTTCATGAAAGCGATCACCAGCCTGAACGGACCGCACGACGACGTGATGCTGCCCAAGGATGCCAGCAAGGCGGACTGGGAAGTCGAGCTCGGCGTCGTCATCGGCACAACGGCAAGGTATGTGAGCGAGCGTGAAGCGCTGTCGCATGTGGCGGGCTATTGCATAGTCAACGACGTATCTGAGCGCGCCTTCCAGCTTGAGCGCGGCGGCAGCTGGGACAAGGGCAAGGGTTGTGACACGTTCGCGCCGGTCGGCCCCTGGCTGGTGACGCGCGACGAGATCACCCATCCGCAACGGCT
>CAZESK010000028.1:23588-29816 GCA_964515155.1 uncultured Bifidobacterium sp. | reverse complement strand
GCGGCGTGATGACCAAGATGATCAAGAAGAACACCACGATCCCGACCAAGTTCAGTCAGGTGTTCTCGACCGCTGACGATAGCCAGCCGGCTGTGACGATCAAGGTGTTCCAGGGCGAGCGCGAGATGGCCGTGGGGAACAAAGGCCTCGGCGAGTTCAATCTCGAGGGAATCCCGCCGGCACCGCGCGGCACACCGCAGATCGAGGTGACCTTCGACATCGACGCCAACGGTATCCTGCACGTGTCGGCCAAAGACAAGGCCACCGGCAAGGAGAACAAGATCACGATCAAGGCCAACTCCGGCCTGACCGAGGAAGAGATCGAGCGCATGGTGCGCGACGCCGAGGCAAACGCTGCCGAGGACAAGCGCCTGAAGGAGCTGGCTGAGTCGCACAACCAGGGCGATGCACTCGTTCACTCAACCCGCAAGGCCCTCGCTGAGCATGGCGACAAGCTTGATGCTGGCGAGAAGGACAAGATCGAGGCTGCGATCAAGGATCTTGAAGAGGCGCTCAAGGGTAATGATCAGTCGGCGATTGATGCCAAGGTGACTGCTCTGTCGGCTGCGGCACAAAAGCTCGGCGAGAAGATGTACGCCGACATGCAGGCACAGCAGGCAGCCGGTGCCGCCAGCGCTGAGCAGCCGTCCGCATCGGCGGCAGCGGGCGGCAGCAAGCCGGCTGATGACGATGTGGTCGATGCCGACTTCAAGGAAGTCAAAGACAAGTAACGACAACGCCGGGCAGCAAAGCTGCCGGTACTTCACCGGGCCGGAGTGGCGTTGTTGCCTCCTGCCCGGTTTTTCGCTTGGAGCGAGTCTGCTCCAAGCGGTAGTCAGGACACCTGAAGATGGCTAAACGCGATTTTTATGAGATTCTCGGTCTGGCGAAAAACGCTTCCGACGACGAGATCAAGAAGGCCTACCGCAAGCTGGCGATGAAATATCATCCGGACCGCAATCCGGACAGCAAGCAGGCCGAAGAGAAGTTCAAGGAGGCCAAGGAAGCCTACGAGATGCTCTCCGACCCGCAGAAGCGCGAGGCCTATGACCGCTTCGGACACGCGGGCGTCGATCCAAACGTGGGAGGCGGTGGGGGCTTCGGTGGCGCCGGTGCCGCCGGCGGCTTCTCTGACGCATTTGGCGACATTTTCGGTGACATCTTTGGCGCCGGTCGCCAGCGCGGTGGACCGCAGGTCTACCGTGGCGCCGACCTACGCTACAACCTCGACATCACCCTCGAGCAAGCAGCGCACGGTTTCGACACCACAATCCGCGTGCCGTCATGGGACGATTGCGATACTTGCCACGGCTCGGGTGCCAAGCCCGGCACGGCGCCCACCACCTGCGGCACCTGCGGCGGCCATGGTCAGGTGCGCATGCAGCAGGGTTTCTTCAGCATCCAGCAAACCTGTCCGAAGTGCCATGGCACCGGCAAGGTGATTCCCGATCCTTGCCCGACCTGCTCAGGCGCTGGCCGCATCAAGCGCAACAAGACGCTCGAAGTGAAGATCCCGGCCGGCATCGACGACGGCATGCGCATCCGCTCGACCGGCAACGGTGAGCCTGGCACCAATGGTGGTCCGCCCGGTGATCTGTACGTCGAAATCCACATCAGGCAGCACGCGGTATTCCAGCGCGACGGCGATGATTTGCATTGCGAGATGCCGATCTCGTTTGCGAAAGCCGCTCTGGGCGGTGAGATCGAAGTGCCCACGCTCTCGGGCAAGGTGTCGTTCAGCGTGCCCGAAGGCACGCAAACAGGAAAGACTTTCCGCCTGCGTAGCAAAGGTATCAAGGGCGTGCGCTCCGGTTTCCCGGGCGACCTGTTCTGTCATGTGCTCGTCGAGACACCCGTCAAGCTGACCGATAAGCAGAAGGATCTTCTGCGCGAATTCGAGCAGCTAACGGTTGCCGGCGGTGCCAAGCACAGCCCGCAGAGCAAGTCATGGATGGACAAGGTGAAGGAGTTCTTCGAGTAGTCATCGCGGACGCCGCCCCGCCGGCGCCAACTTGGAGAAGGATCAGAAAACGCCGATCTCATATCGGCGTTTTTGTTTTTGCGGTCTGTAGTCGTTATGCCTGACTTATAGCAGCACAGACGCTTGCGTTTTTTGCATAGTCCCTTGTTTTGTTTCATTGGAATACGACCGAGGCAGTTCCCGGTCGTAGACTGCCGCCCATTGAAATGATGAAACAAGGTACCAGGAATGCAGCACTGGACGGCCAATGTTGCGGAAGTCCGGAAGCACATCATGACGCTCTGGAGCGCGCTGTGCCAGCGGCGCACTGCGCAACGTAATGGCGAGTTCGAGCAGTCGCTGAATCGCATATCCATCGGCCTGCTACTGTTTCTCTACTTTAAGCATGTCGCGCCCGACAGCGCAGCGGTCAGTCCCTGGCTGGGTGTTCCCGTCAGCCAGCTTGCCTTCTTCTACCTTGTCTTGGGTGCGCTGATTTGTTTGTCCCTTGTCATTCGTCCCGGGGAGATGCCGGTACGCCGCATCATCGCCATTCTGTTGGATACCGGTACGTTGAGCATCGCGCTGCTGATCGGCGGCGTCCATGCGGCACCCCTGTATTTTCTTTACCTGTGGATCATCATCGGCAATGGCTTCCGTTTCGGTCAGCGCTATCTGTTCATCACACTCGCTTCGACCCTATGCGGCTTCGGCATGGTCATCATGGTCGAGCCATATTGGGCCAATGAGCCGCAGCTGTCGATCGGCTTGTGGATCGGTACCCTGATGATCTCGATGTATTTCAGCCTGCTTGTCGGCCGCATGTTCAAGGCACTTGAGCAGGCCAACGCCGCCAATCTGGCCAAGCGTCAGTTCATTTGCGCTGTCAGTCATGAGCTGCGAACACCGCTCAATGCCATTATTGGCATGGTAGACCTGTTAAAAACCAGCAGGATCGACGCAGAGCAGAGTGACATGCTTGACAGTATGACGATGACCTCCCAGCTGATGCTGTCTCAGATCGAGGATGTGCTCGATTTCTCGAAGATTGAAGCAGGCAAGATGGGTATCGAGCATGCGGATTTCAATCTGTATTCTCTGGTCGAGAGCATCCTCTCGATGTTTCGGTACCGGGTCGATCCGGTCGCCGTCGAGTTGATCTGGCAAGTCGATTGTCGCGTACCTGCCTTTCTGAACGGGGATCCGCACCATCTGCGACAGATTCTGGTGAACCTGATCGGCAATGCTGTCAAGTTCACTGAGCAAGGCCGCATCGTACTGAAGATTTATTGTATTGATGCCTCGGCAGAGACCAGACGACTCCTCTTCACGATACGGGATACCGGAATCGGTATCCCGGAGCCAGTGCAGGGGCGCATCTTCGAAAGCTTTACCCAGGCCGATAGCTCGACGGCCAGAAAATATGGGGGAACAGGACTCGGCACCACGATCTGCAAGCAGCTCGTTGAGCTGATGGGCGGCTGCATTGGTTTTAGCAGCAAGCCCGGAGAGGGGAGCGAATTCTGGTTCGATCTCGCGTTTCACACCGTCTCGGAAACCGATGATGTGTACTTGCTGAGCTGCGGACCCAACGTGATCATTGGCGATACCGAGAATGCCCGGAGACTGGCGGCTGATATCACCACGCTGACCAAGGTGCGGCCGCTCATTGCCGGCAGTCTGTCTGCGGCGCTGGCGGAGATTGAGCGTAGTCGTACCGATGGACTGTTGATGTCCCTTGTCTTTCTCCATGACGCCGTTCGCGCTGGTGAAGCGATCGAGGCTGGTGCGGCAAGACTACGTGCCGACATCGCCGGATTACGGCGGGCGGCAGCCAACCCGGGCCTCGCGGTCGTACTGCTGGCGAGCGAATCGGTGTCCGAGGGTATCGTTCAAGAGATTGCTGATCGTGCCGGATGCTTCTCCGTCCTACCGGTGGCGTATACACCTGACATGCTGACCAATCTCCTGCATACGCGGGTACCGTCATCGGCGCCGCTGGCATGCCCGGAAGCGCCGCAAGTGAGGCTGCCGAGATCAGCGCCGATTCTGTCGATACTGCACAGTCGCAGCAACACCATGCATATCCTGATCGTGGAGGACAATCCAACTAATCGCAAGGTATTGCAAAAGATATTGGAACGGGCAGGTCATCGGTGTACGCTCGCGCAGGATGGGGATGAGGCGATGGACCTGATCAGTGAGCAGGACTTTGATGCCATGGTGCTCGACCTGAACATGCCCAAGGTCACGGGTATCGAGGTGGCCAGATTCTGTAAGGCCATTGGCGGCAGAACAGCTGCTATGCCCATCATCATGTTTTCTGCCAGCGTCACTCAGGAGGCGCGCGAAGAAAGTTTTGCCGCAGGTGCGCAAGCTTTCTTGCCCAAGCCGATCGATGTGACGAATTTTCTCGAAACGCTGGACCGGCTGGTTGCCGACACGCGTACGTCATCTTCTTCGGGCGGCATACTCCCTCTTTCTTCAGCTCCGTCGTCTGTTCTTCATTCTGGTCATGAACCTGTTCTCGAGCTGGACAAGCTCTCGCAACTCGAGGAGGTCAGTGCCGATGCGGGCTTCCTTGATGGTCTGCTCGTCGAGTTCATCAATGAAGGACACCGTCTGCTGTGCCTGATCGACGAGGGTCTCGAGCTCAGAGATGGGGAGCGTATCGGCAATGCGTTACATGCGCTGAGAGGCTCCGCGCTCAGTGTCGGCGCGACATCGCTGAAAATTCGTTGCGCACGTATAGAAAAACTTCCTCCGAATGAGATGTATACCCGGAGACATGAAATTAGCAAAGAGCTGAAGCAATGCTTCTCACTGTTGTGCAAAGAACTTGACCTGTACCGGGACAGCCGCATGCGCAGATTCGGCGGTACGCAGCTCCATTGATCTGCTGCCCGAACGCTGCCGGCGTCAGCCCTAGGCACAGGCTGGTCCGGCAGCATAACGGGCCACACGTTCGGTAAGCCTCATGCAGCCAGCAAGTCGGCCAGATGGCCTTTTCTCCTGCTCCTGCGGTCCTGGGTATGCTGAAGGCACTGTGCAGCGAGCAGCCGGCTCATCATCTTCAGATCTTTCTTCTCGATTCGGAGTGCCGCGTTCACCCAGCTCACGGCGATATTGCTCAGCTCCTCGTAGGTAATGGGCCAGGCTTGCTGACGCCAGCCGTAAATTGCACGTGCGCCATTGAGGTGACGCCGGTGTTTCTGGATCAGCTCGTTGACGATACGCTCGCCCTCGCCGGCAGGTGCCAGAACATCGACGATACCCATTTCAAGGAACTGCTCCGCTGTATAGATATTCCCGCTGAGGATCAGTTCTTCCGCCTTGCGCAGGCCGATACGCCGTGCGAGGAAGCTGTAGGCGCCCATGCCGGGACAAAGGTTGAACAGAATTTCAGGTAGTCCCATGCGGCTTCCCGCTTCGGCAACGACGATGTCGCTCGACAGCGCAATCTCCAGGCCGCCACCCAATGCATCGCCTTGTACCAGCGAGATCGTGATAATCGATGCATCGTATCCGGTGATCCGCGTGTAAATACCATCAACGCAATACATCGCATAGTTCAGCAGGCCTTCCCGATCACGTTCGCCGATCAGGTTGAGAAAGAGCTTCAGGTCCCCGCCCAGACTGAAAATGCCGGGACGACGCGATGCGATGATTGAAAAATCGACAGGCACCCATTCATCGCCATGGGCATGCTTGCCTTGATGCCGCTGCAGCTCGTTGGCACCGAAGTGCAGTTCCTCGAGCATGTCCTGGTTGAAGCAGGGAACGCCTATCGGTTTCATGTAGGTCCACAGGGCCTGCAAGGTAGGGTCGTAGTGTACGTCGACTTGCTGGAACTGCCGACGCGGCCAGAGGGCTGTCGAGTGTGGAGGACGGGGTGCGAGATCGGTGTTTTCGGTGGTCATCAACATGGTTTGCTCCTTCGGTCATGAGTCGCTGTGCATAGGCCGGCGCCAGTGGTGTGGACGGGCGGCTTCGGTGTGCTTGCCTGAGGTCTTCCCCTTTTCCTTCTTGTCCCGACTCTTTCTCGTTATCCGAGCCACATCGGAAGACACGCAAGACCAGCGGAAAGTGATCCGATTCCGCTGGCGCAGGACATTCCCGACGGCTGGCCCCATTTGATTTATCTTGTTTTCATGAGCAAGGGTTTTTATCCTTGCGCAAGGTTGTGATTGCTGGTCGAGTTTAGGAGATTCCGCCGACCTTCCCGGAGCTGTCAGCAGCTTGCCGCAAGTGGCTAATAATGCTGTTCA
>CAZESK010000028.1:0-23488 GCA_964515155.1 uncultured Bifidobacterium sp. | reverse complement strand
CCGACCTTCCCGGAGCTGTCAGCAGCTTGCCGCAAGTGGCTAATAATGCTGTTCATGCGCTTGTTTTTTCCGAGCGGCTCGATGCAGCATCGGCGGACATTGGGAGTTTTTCCCCGGTGGTGGTGGGGGGTGACAGGAGAACGGTGAGGGCAGGACAACCCACGGCGGAAGCCCCCGTATGGGGCAGGAACGGCTGCGTAATCCCGGAATGGCCGTGAGCGGTCGTGAATGGCACGGACCACGGCGGTACGACCGTCTGGTGCGTTACGTGATCGCGGATGACGTGCCGGTGCACGCTCGCGGGTGGCGCTCAGAAACTGTGCTCGGCCGCCGGGAAGCGGCTTTCCTTCACTGCCTCGACGTAGGCACGCAAGGCGCTCTCGATGCTCGCCTGCCCATCCATGAAGTTTTTCACGAACCTCGGCCGGTGACCGGGGAAGGCGCCGAGCATGTCGTGCATCACCAGTACCTGGCCCGAGCAATCGACACCTGCGCCGATGCCGATGGTCGGTATGGCCAGCGCGGTGCTGACGGAGGCGGCCAGTGAGGCCGGAATCGCCTCCAGTACCAGCAGCGACGCCCCCGCGTCCTGAAGCGCGAGCGCATCGGCCAGCAGCTGTTCGGCGGCCGAGGCTGTCCTGCCCTGCACCTTGAATCCACCCAGCTGATGTACCGATTGCGGCGTCAGCCCGAGGTGCGCGCAGACCGGCATGCCGCGCTCGACCAGCATCCTGACTGTCGGCACCAGCCATTGACCGCCCTCAAGCTTGACCATTTCGCCACCGGCGCGCATCAGTATTTCTGCGTTGTGCATTGCCTGTTCGGGCGTGTTGTAGCTACCAAAGGGCATGTCGGTCACCAGAAGTGGCACCTGCGCCGAGCGTGCAACGCAACGCGTGTGGTATGCGATATCGTCGACGGTCACGGGCAGCGTGGTGCGATGACCCTGCACGACCATGCCGAGCGAGTCGCCAACCAGCAGCGTATCGACGCCGCACTGCTCCATCAGCAAGGCAAAGCTCGCGTCATAGCAGGTCAGCATGGCGATCTTCTCGCCGGCAGCACGCATTTCTGCCAGCGTTGTGATGCTGACTTTCTTGCGCTGCGGGTTGGGGTGCGTGCTCATGGATTCATTCTCCGCGATTGAAGAACTCGCGCTTGCCGCGCATGCCAGCGATACGCTGCATCAGCAGTGCGAAGTCCTCGCTGCGCTCTATCGGGTTCAGGTGTTCCGCGTTCACCATCAGTAATGGCGAAGCGTCATAGTGATGAAAGAAGCGGCTGTAGCCCTCGCACAGTCGCTGCAGGTAGGACTCCGAGATGCCGGATTCGCTCGGTACGCCGCGACGGCGGATACGCTCAGCCAGCGTGGACGGTGCCGCCTGCAAGTAGATCACCAGGTCAGGGCGCGGTGCCTCCTGGGTCAGGTGATCGAACATCTGGCGATAGAGGTTTAGCTCATCATCGGCCAGTGTCAGCGCGGCGAAGATCGGATCCTTGTCGAGCAGGAAGTCCGACACGACCGGCGCAGAGAACAGGTCGGTCTGCGCGAGATCCCGCAGTTGGTTCATCCGCTGGAACAGGAAAAACATCTGGGTGGGCAGAGCGTAGCGGGCCGAGTCGCGGTAAAAGCGTTCGAGGAAGGGATTGTCCTGCGGCTGCTCAAGCAGCGGTTGCGCACCGGATTCGGTCGCGATCCGCCGGGCGAGGCTGGTCTTGCCGACGCCGATCGGTCCTTCGACGACGATGTAGCGATATTTGGCCAGGTTCATGGGCGACGATGATACGTGATTGTCATGGCATATCAACCGCTGCCGGCGGCACGCCAGCGGTTATCCTCGTTCCGCTGGCATTTTCCGGATGTCTTGCGCATGCACCAAGGGCAGGAACTGCCGCGCGGATCCGCTCCCCGGAATCACGATCCCCGGCGTGAGCTCCAGCAGCGGCAGCAGCACGAAAGCGCGTGAGGTCATGCGGGGATGCGGTACTTCGAGATCCGGTTTGTCAATCAACGAATCGCCATACAGCAGCAAGTCGAGGTCAAGTGTACGCGGCGCATTGCGAAACGGCCGCTCGCGGCCAAAAGAGCGCTCAATGGTTTGCAGCGCCCTTAGCAGGGCAAGTGCATCGAGGCGCGTGTCGATGCGCGCTACGGCATTCACAAAGTCATCGCCGCCCGCATCGATGGGTGCGCTTTGGTAGAAGGAAGACATCGCGCCTATGGCGCTGTCCGGCAGCAAGCGCAATGCCTGCACCGCATCGCGCAGCGTCTGTGCCGGATTGCCAAGGTTGGCGCCCAGACCGACATAGGCGGCCACGGTCGGCATCATTCGGCCGCGCTCTCGCCGTTACCCTTATTGCTGCGACCGCGTCCGCTGCGCCGGCGTCGGCGCTTGGCTGCGGGTTCACCCTCCTCAACCGGTTTGCGTGAGAGCAATGCCTCGCGACCGGGGCCATCGGCGTCCATGAAATCGGTCCACCATTCACCGACCTCGGGCTCGAGTTCACCCGATGCGCAGCGCAGCAGAAGGAAGTCGTAGCCGGCACGCAGGCGCGGATGCTCGAGCAGCTTATGCGGCGCCTTCCCCGCGCGGCGCTCGAAGCGCGGCTGCATCGCCCAGATGTCGCGCATGTCGGTCGCGATGCGACGCTGGATCGCCAGCTTCTCAGTCTGGCCATCGAGCACGTCATCGGCCGCGAGATGCAGCGCGGGTATCGGATACTCGCCAGCGGCCTTGTAAGCGTTCCATTTTTCCAGCACCTGATGCCAGAGCAGCGACGCAAACAGGAAGCCGGGCGACACTGGCTTGCCGCCGCGTACGCGCTCGTCAGTGTTGGCCAGCGCCAGCGTCACGAAGCGCTCGCCCAGCGGCTGCTCAAGCACCACGTCGAGCAGCGGCAGCAGGCCATGGTGCAGGCCTTCCTTGCGCAGTTGCTGCAGGCAGGCCATCGCGTGCCCACTCATCAGCAGCTTGAGCATTTCGTCGAACACGCGTGCGGCCGGTATATTGTTGATGAGTGGTGCCATCACCTTGATCGGTGCGCGCGTCGGGCCCGCAATCGAGAAGCCGAGTTTGGCGGCGAAGCGCACCACGCGCAGCATGCGTACCGGATCCTCGCGGTAGCGTGCTTCCGGTGCGCCGATGATGCGCAGCGTCTTGCTACGAATGTCCTTCATCCCACCGTGGTAGTCGAGCACCTGCTGGCGCGCGGGATCGTAATACATCGCATTGATGGTGAAGTCACGCCGCTCGGCATCTTCGTGTTGCTTGCCGAAGGTGTTATCCCGCAGCACCCGGCCATGCGCGTCCTTGGGTGCTTCTTCCGACGATGCGCCGCGGAAGGTCGTGACCTCGATCAGGTCTTGCCCGAACATCACATGTACGATCTGGAAACGGCGGCCGATGATGAAGGCACGTCGGAACAGACGCTTGACCTCTTCCGGCGTGGCATCGGTAGCAACGTCGAAATCTTTCGGCCTGTGCCCGAGCACGAGATCGCGTACCGCGCCGCCGACAATGAAGGCCTTGAAGCCGGCTTGCTGCAGCGTCTGCGTGACGCGGACCGCGTTCGGCGATACGTCCTCTGGCCGGATGCCGTGCTCGGACGGGCTCAACACCACGGGTTCGGTAGTTTTGCCCGGTTTCGGCGCGCCGCCGAGGATGCGACGGATGAGTTTTTTTATCATCTCTCGTTATTCTTTAAACAGCTGCACGATGGGCCACCCGTGGGATTGTGCATGGCGGGCCAGCGCGGCATTCGGGTTGGTCGCTACCGGATGGGTGACGACGGAGAGCAGCGGTATGTCGTTCTGCGAGTCGCTGTAGAAAGTGCTGCGCTCGAAATCGCCGAGGCGCTTGCCGAGCGAGGCCAGCCATGTGTCGGTACCGGCTATTTTGCCTGCGCCGAAGGTGGGTTGACCCAGCAACCGCCCCGTGACCTCGCCGGCGGCATCGAGCTCCGGCTCGGGCGCGACCAGATGCTCGATATCAAAGGCACGGGCGATTGGCCCGGTGACGAACCGGTTGGTCGCGGTGATGATGGCGATCAGGTCGCCTGCAGCGCGGTGCTGGTCGACCAGCGTGCGTGCCTCGTCGCGCATGGCCGGGCGGATCACTTCGTCCATGAACTCTTCATGCCAGGCATCGAGCTGCATACGCGGGAAACGGGCCAGCGTGCCGAGCGCGAACTCAAGGTACTCGACCGGATTCAGCGTGCCGTTTTGGTACTGGGCGAAGAATTCCGCGTTGCGCGCGGTGAAGGCCGCCGCATCGACGGCACCGACGCGGCACAGGAACTGGCCCCACTCGTAGTCGGAGTCGAGCGGCAGCAGCGTGTGGTCGAGGTCGAAAAGCGCGAGATTCATTGGGGGGTGGCAGTGTCGTCCAGCTGCAGCAGTTCGCGCAACAGCGGCATCGTGATCGGGCGCTGGGTTTCCAGCGAATAGCGGTCGAGCGCGTCGAGCAGGGTCGACAGTGATTGCATGTCGCGCCGGGAGTGGGTCAGCAGATAGGGCAGCACGCCGGCCGACAGCGCAAGGCCACGTTCCTGCGCCGATTGGGACAGCGCGTCGATCTTTTCCTCGTCGGACAGGCCATGCACCTGGTAGACCAGCCCCCAGCCGAGCCGGGTCCGCAGGTCTTCCCGGAGTGGCAGCTGCGCTGGAGGCGCAATGGCGGCAGCAACCAGCAGGCCGGCACTCTCTTGCACTTGGTTATAAAGATTGAAGGCCGCATGCTGCTGGCGCTCGTTGAGCCGATCGCAATCATCCAGCAGGTAGAGGTTGCAGCTGGCCGACCAGGCGTAATCGCGCGATGACATCTGCGGCGACAGGTAGCGTGCCGATCCGGTGGCTTTCAGCGCCTGCAGCACGTGTGACTTGCCCGCACCGGAGTCTCCCCACAGGGTGACGAAGCGCTGGTCAGGTATGGTCGCACCGCGGTTGGCGATGCGGCGCAGGAGGGCGGCGAGTTCCTGGTTTCTGCCGATGACAAAGCTGTCCAGGGTTTGCGGCCGGGCCGCGCCCCAGTCGAGCAGCAACTGCCTCATGATTGATTGTAAAAACTGCTGTTCAGATAATGTCGGCGCAAACGGCCGAAAACGACCGAGAGTATAGCCGACGCGGGCAGCGCTAAGAGAATGCCGACGAAGCCGAACAGTTGTCCGAATGCCAGTAAAGCA
Organism: uncultured Bifidobacterium sp.; assembly: GCA_964515155.1. Lineage (GTDB taxonomy): Bacteria > Pseudomonadota > Gammaproteobacteria > Burkholderiales > Burkholderiaceae_D > Pernthalerella. The sequence continues at coordinate 18,307 of CAZESK010000028.1, read as the reverse complement.
AAGATCACGATGAGCGGATGCAGGCCGATCCGTTCGCCGACCAGTCGCGGCGTCAGGTAGAAGCTCTCGACGAACTGCCCGAGCCCGTAAACCGCTGCCACGGCGGCCAGCCCGTACCAGCCGTCGAACTGCAGTAAGGCCGCGAGCAGGGCCAGCGCCAGTCCGAGGCCGAAACCGAGATACGGAATGATGACCAGCAATCCGGTCAGTATGCCGACGGGAAGGGCGACATCGAAGCCGGCGATGGCCAGTCCTGCTGAGTAAAACACGGCGAGGAGGAACATGACCAGCAACTGGCCGCGCAGGTACTGGGCGAGCAGCTGGTCCGCTTCGGTTGCCATTTCCGTCACTTCGGTCTTCCAGCGGCGTGGCACGGTCTCGCCGATGCGGGCGACCACTCGGTGCCAGTCGAGCAGCAGGTAGAACAAAACGATGGGAATTAGAAACAGCGTCGCCGCCCACCCCATCAGGGCGCTACCGCCAATGCGCAACCAGGTCAGGAGCGCCGTTGTCGCGCCATCGCCAAGGGTGAGCTTGGTCGCGATGGCCGTCTGCAGTGCTGCGAAATCCAGCCGTCCGCCGGCGCCCATCTGTTTCAGCCACGGCCCGACGACTGCATCGATCTTCGCCAGCAGCGCCGGTATGCGCTCCCGCAGCAGCGGCAGCTGATCGGACAGGATGGGCATGACAACCAGCACCAGGGCAGCGATCAGCAGGCCGAGCCCGATAATCGCAACCAGCACGCCCAGGGCGCGCGGAATACGCCGGTGCTCCATCCAGTCCACGCCAGGGTTCAGCACGTAGCCGATGATAATCGCCGCGACAAAGGGCGTCAGCACCGGCGTTAGCAGCCACAGCAGGAAGAGGAAGGCCACGCCAACCGACAGCCACAGCAGGGTCTGGCGTTGTTCGGGCTTGAGGGTGTTCGACATATCGGGATCGGCGGGCAGGACCGTTTTGGTAAAATAGCGGCCTGTCCGGTGCCTTGTCATCGGGACGAGCACCCATTCTACCGTTTCCGTCGTCGAATCCCGTTCACCCAGTTCATCCCGCCATGGCTTCCAATTCCCCGGTCTCCCTCTCTTATCGTGATGCAGGTGTCGATATCGACGCCGGCGACGCGCTCGTCGAAGCGATCAAGCCTTTTGCAAAACGTACGATGCGCGAGGGAGTACTGGCCGGCATCGGTGGCTTCGGCGCGCTGTTCGAGATCGGCAAGAAGTACAAGGAGCCGGTACTGGTGTCGGGTACCGACGGCGTCGGTACCAAGCTCAAGCTGGCCTTCCACCTGAACCGCCACGACACGGTTGGTATCGACCTCGTTGCCATGAGCGTCAACGATATCCTCGTTCAGGGCGCCGAGCCGCTGTTCTTCCTCGATTATTTCGCGTGTGGCCGGCTCGATGTGGCGGCGGCGACTGATGTTATCAAGGGTATCGCTGCCGGATGTGAGCAAGCAGGCTGCGCGCTGATCGGTGGTGAAACCGCTGAAATGCCGAGCATGTATCCGGACGGCGAATACGACCTCGCCGGTTTTGCGGTGGGCGCGGTCGAAAAGGCGAAGATCATCGACGGGCGCAAGATTGGCCCCGGGGACGTGGTGCTGGGCCTCGCCTCGTCCGGCGCGCATTCGAACGGCTATTCGCTGGTGCGCAAGATTCTCGAGGTCGCCAAACCTGACTTGCACGCTGATTTCCATGGCCGTCCGCTGGCCGATGTGCTGCTGGCACCAACCCGCATCTACGTCAAACCGCTGCTGGCGCTGATGGACAAGATGGAGGTCCGGGGCATGGTGCACATTACCGGCGGCGGCCTCGTTGAAAACATTCCGCGCGTACTGCAGCCGAATCTGACCGCCGTACTGCACAAAGACGCATGGACCATGCCGCCGCTGTTCAAATGGCTGCAAGAGCATGGCGGTGTCGCCGATGCCGAGATGCACCGCGTGTTCAACTGCGGCATCGGCATGACAGTCATCGTGTCAGCCGACCAGGCCGACGCGGCCGAGGCAGAGCTCAAGCGCTTGGGCGAGACGGTCTACCGGATCGGCGCGATCCGTGAACGCCAGGGCGACGAGCCGCAGACCATCGTCGCGTGATCTGGTCGAGTCCGCGCACCCGCCCGGCTATTGTGGCTGCTTGCGCACATCGTGCTGCGCCAGCGTTTGCAATGGCGTTGCCCTGATGTCGCCGCGTGCCACCGAGGCCGGCGGCAATACCCGCACCGGATGATTCAAGCTGTCTGCCGATGACAGCACATTGGATGCTGTGTCAGCAGCCGCATTCCAGACCGGATCATCAATCCCCTCGAATACGCTTTTGAGCTGTTTTCCCCAGGTCGAGCGGATCATCTGGAAATATTGGTTCTTTTCATCCACGGTCACGAAGCGACCGACCGAGAGGGTGTCTTTGTCGTAGACCAGCAGGTCGAGCGGGAAGCCGACCGAGATATTCGAGCGCAGCGTCGAGTCCATTGAAATCAGCGCGCACTTGGCCGCCTCATCAAGTGGCGTGGCCGGTGTGATCACGCGGTCGATGATGGGCTTGCCGTACTTGGCTTCGCCGATCTGGAAGTAGGGATTCTCGTCATGCGACTCGATGAAATTACCGGCGGCGTACATCTGGAACAAGCGGCAACGCTCACCTTTGATCTGCCCGCCAAAAATCATGCTGACGTTGAAGTCGATGCCGAACTGCTCCAGCGCCTTGGCATCGCGCTGGTACACCATGCGGATCGCTTCGCCGACAATCTGTGCTGCCTCGACCATCGACGAGGCGGTCCAGATGCTCGTGCCGTCGGCTGACAGATACTCGGCCACGGTTTGCCGTACCGATTGCGAGATCGACAGGTTCCCCGCGGTCATCATCACCATCAGACGATCGCCCGGGTTCTCGAATACCGACATCTTTCGAAAGGTGCCGATATGATCGACCCCGGCATTGGTGCGGGAGTCTGACAGGAACACGAGGCCTGCATTCAGGCGCATCGCAACGCAGTAGGTCATGGTGATTGCCGATCTGTGAAAAATTCGATTCTAGCCTGCCGACCGGGCGAGCCACGCCAGCCCGTGCTCACGCGCGGTACACGCTGACATCCACGGCCATGACTTCCTGGCCGCCACCACGGCGCATGCCACGCACCGGCGCCACGGATTCATAGTCGCGGCCGACCGCGAGACGGCAGTAGTCTTCCGTTTGCAGGGCGGCATGCGTGACATCGACCGCCACCCAGCCCGAATAGTCGATGTCATCGACCCAGGCATCGACCCAGGCATGGCTGGCCGCGTGCGGAACCGCGCCAGGGTACACGTAGCCCGATACATAGCGCACCGGCAGCGCCATCGCGTGGCAGCAGGCAATGAACAGGTGCGCATGATCCTGGCATACGCCGACACCGAGCCCAAGCGCATCGTCGGCCGTGCTCGAGGTCTCGGTGGCGCCGGGGCGGTAGGCGACGGCACAACGGATGGCGTCGGCCAGGCGAAGCAGGGTCGTGGTATCGATACGCGGGGTACCCAGATGCGTTGCCGCAAAGTCGCGTACAGCTTCAGTGGGCTCGGTCAGGCGCGTCGGCACGGTGAACGCCAGCGGTGAGATCAGCATCTTTTCGGGAACGCGCCCTCGGTCTGGACGGTGTACCTCGACGCTGCCGCTGGCAATGATCCGGACTTCATCATGTGGCTGGGTCATCGTCATGATGTGGCCGCTGTTACCGAAGGCATCATCGATCGTCCGACGCTTACCCGGCGTGGCTACCTGCCATTGCAAGGTGCGCTGCAATGGCTCGGTGCGCGGCGTCATCCGCAGGCGCTGTATCGTGTAGCCGGCTGGCGACGCATAACGATAGGTCGTCTCATGCCGGATGGAGAGGACGGCGGTGGTCATGCGGCTAGCGGAAGCAGGAAGTCGCGGCTGACACGGTTGCCGAGTTCGTACACTTGCTCAAGGAATTCGGTCAGGTAGTCGTGCAGCCCGCGCTGCATGATGTCGTCGATGCTGTTGAAGCGCAGGTTCGAATGCAGCCGGCCCGCGAAGCGTTCGGTCTCGCTCGAGACGTCGTTGCGGATCTGTGCGAGGTTATGGACGACCTCGGTCAGGCAGGCGGTTAAGGATCGTGGCATGTCGCCGCGCAGGATCAGCAACTCGGCTACGCGCTCGGGCGTAATGACATCGTGATAGGCCTTGCGATAAGTCTCGAAAGCCGATACCGAGCGCAGTACGGTTGCCCAGTGGTAGAAGTCCATTTCGGTTGCCGCCATGAGCTCGCGGTCGGCGCCATGGAACTTCACGTCAATCAGCCGCGCCGTGTTATCCGCGCGCTCGAGGAAGGTGCCGAGCCGGATGAAATAGAAGGCCTCGTCCTTGAGCATGGTGCCGATGGTCACACCGCGCGAGAGGTGCGAGCGGTGTTTCACCCATTCGAAAAACTCGCCCGGCTCGCGCTCAAGCACGCCATCGTCCAGCAGGCTGTTCATCTCCAGCCAGGTCGTGTTGAGTGTTTCCCAGACCTCGGTGGTCAGCGTACCGCGCACAGCGCGCGCATTCTCTCGTGCGCTGCTCAGGCAGGACGCGATTGATGAGGGATTCATCGGGTCGCGTACCATGAAATCGAGTACATCCGTGCGCGTCAGAATCCCGTATCTGGCGTCGAACGCGGGTTGCAGCTCGGAGATGCCGAGCACCGCGCGCCAGCCCTGCTCGGCGGACTCCGCAGATTGCGGCAGCAGTTGCGTCTGGATATTTACGTCCAGCATACGCGCGGTGTTCTCTGCGCGCTCGGTGTAACGGGCCATCCAGTACAGGTGGTCGGCAGTTCGGCTCAGCATGTCATTTCTCCAGTACCCAGGTGTCCTTCGTTCCCCCGCCCTGCGACGAGTTGACGACCAGCGAACCTTCCTTCAGTGCGACCCGCGTGAGCCCGCCAGGTACCATTGTCACCGTCTTGCCCGAGAGGACGAATGGACGCAGGTCGATGTGGCGCGGGGCGATGCCGGACTCGACATAGGTCGGGCAGGCGGAAAGGGCCAGCGTGGGCTGGGCGATGTAGCCATCGGGCTTGGCCAGCACGCGCCGGCGGAAGTCTTCGATCTCCGCTCTCGTCGATGCCGGTCCGACCAGCATGCCGTAGCCGCCGGCACCATGCACTTCCTTGACGACCAGTTGCTCGAGGTGGTCGAGCGTGTACTGCAAGTCTTTTTTGTTGCGGCACTGGTAGGTCGGTACGTTATTGAGAACCGGCTCTTCCGAGAGGTAGAAGCGGATCATGTCGGGTACGTAGGGGTAGATCGATTTATCATCGGCCACCCCGGTGCCGATGGCATTGGCCAGGGCGACCCGCCCGGCACGGTAGACCGATAGCAGTCCCGGCACGCCAAGTGAGGAGTCGGGCCGAAACACCAGCGGATCGAGGAAGTCATCGTCGACGCGGCGATAGATGACATCCACACGCCGTGGACCACGTGTGGTGCGCATGTACACATGGTTATCGTCGACGAACAAATCCTGACCTTCGACCAGCTCCACGCCCATTTGCTGCGCGAGGAAGGCATGCTCGAAGTAGGCAGAGTTATACATACCCGGCGTCATCACGACCACGGTTGGATCATCCACACCCTGGGGCGCCACCGAGCGCAGCATGTCGAGCAGCAGATCCGGATAGTGCGCGACCGGTGCTACCTTGTGCCGTGCGAACAGCTCGGGAAACAGACGCATCATCATCTTGCGGTCTTCCAGCATGTAGGACACGCCGGAAGGTACGCGCAGATTGTCCTCAAGGACGTAGAACTCGCCCTCGCCGGCGCGGACGATATCCACACCGGCGATGTGCGCATAGATGTCGGACGGGACCGAGATGCCCTGCATCTCCGGCCGATACTGCGCATTGCGAAACACCTGCTCGGCCGGCATGATCCCCGCCTTCACGATGTTCTGGTCGTGGTAGATGTCATGAATGAACAGATTGAGCGCCTGGACGCGCTGCTTCAAACCCTTCTGCAGCACGGCCCACTCGGCCGCGGGGATGATGCGCGGGATGATGTCAAACGGGATCAGGCGCTCGGTGCCGGCTTCGCTGCCATACACCGCGAAGGTGATGCCGACGCGGCGGAACACGAGGTCGGCCTCGACCCGCTTGCGCGCTACGGTGTCGGGCGACTGTTCGCCCAGCCAGTGATGGAATTCACGGTAATGCGGGCGCGGCTGGCTGGCACCGTCTGTGTACATCTCGTTGAAGAATCCTGCCATGTTCCCCTGACCCCGTTACTCGTGCTTTGGTCTGCAGAGATAACAAGAAACATGCCAGCAAAAAAAACCTCAGGGATTGCGCAGGGTCGTGATCAGGGCCGCGGTCTGCGGGCCGGGCGGCGGCGTGAGGAGGGTGACGATAATCATGGCGGCAAAGGCGGCAGGCACGCCGAACACACCGGCCGAGATCGGCGCGATGTGAAACCACTGGTTGGCCGGACTGCCGCCAAAAGCCGGGCTGGTTTGCACCAAATAGATGAGACAGACCACAAAGCCCGTGAGCATGCCGGCGATTGCGCCTTGTTGGTTCGCGCGTTTCCAGAAAACGCCCAAAACCAGTGCAGGGAAGAGCGTGGAGGCCGCCAGCGAGAACGCGCCACTGACCATCGACAGGATATCCCCGGGGCGGAAAGAGGCCGTGTAGGCAGCCAGCAGCGCGACCACCAGCAGCAGCAACTTCGAGATCGTGACCTGACGCTGGCTCGATGCCGAGGGGTTGACCATCTTGTAATAGGTGTCGTGCGACAGCGCGCTGGAAATCGTCAGCAGCAGGCCGTCGGCGGTCGATAGCGCGGCCGCCAGTGCCCCGGCAGCGATCAACGCCGACAATACATAAGGCAGGCCGGCGATCTCGGGCGTGGCCAGCACGATCATGTCGCCGTCGAGGGCGATCTCGGCCAGTTGCACGATGCCGTCGGCATTCATGTCGGTGACACTGATCATCGGCTTGGCGCGATCGATGCTCGCCCAGTAGCTGACCCAGGAGGGCAGATGCCCGTAATCCGCACCGACCAGCGTCGCGTAGATCTCGCTCTTGACCAGCACCGCCAGCGCCGGGAGCGCGGTGTAAAGCAGCAGTATGAAGAACAGCGCCCAGAACACCGACATGCGCGCCTGTGGGACTGAGCGCGTGGTGTACGACCGTACCAGCACGTGCGGCAGCGCGGCCGTACCGAGCATCAGGCAGAACATGAGTGCGAGAAAGTTATTTCGTCGGATGTCTGAACTCTCGCGATCGGCGCCGGGAAAAGGCTCGGCATGCCGCTGCAGCGGTTTCGCGCGCGCGAGGTCGCGATCGCGCTCGGCCTCCCACAGGCGGCGGGCTTCCTCCGGGCTCTTCGGGTAGGCGGCCAGCGCGCGGTTCGCGGCCTTGATGTCGATCAGCGAGGCATTGCTGGTCTGTAGATCCTGCAGCCGGCGACGCGCCTCGGCCCGGCCCTCATCCCATGAGCGCGGCAGCGCGGCGATCCGCGCGTCATAGCTCTCGGCCCGCCGCCGGTACAGCTCGCGCACCTGCTGCTCGCTGTCTTTCGCCTCCAGCGCTTCCTCCTGCGCGCTGAGCTTGGCAATCGCCGAGCCATAGGCTACCTGCGGCAGCGGGATGCCGGTCTGCTTCATCGCCAGCCACGAGACCGGGATCATGAAGGCGATGATGATGATGATGTACTGCGCGATCTGGGTCCAGGTGATGGCGCGCATGCCGCCGAGGAAAGAGCAGACCAGGATACTGGCCAGGCCAAGGAAAATCCCGACCGAGAAGTCGATGCCGGTGAAGCGCGAGGTGATTAGCCCCACGCCGTAAATCTGCGCCACCACGTAGGTAAAGGAGATGATCAGCGTGGCCGTGACCGCGAGCAGCCGCATCGCATGGCCGCCATAGGGACCGGCGAAGCGCGCGGCGAGATAGTCGGGCACGGTGTAGCGACCAAACTTGCGCAGGTAGGGCGCGATCAGCAGCGCCATCAGGCAGTAGCCGCCAGTCCAGCCCATGATGTAAGCCAGGCCATCGAAGCCGTACAGGTAGAGGCCGCCTGCCAGCCCGATGAAGCTGGCCGTCGAGATCCAGTCGGCCGCGGTCGCCATGCCGTTGAACAGCGCAGGTACGCGCCGGCCGGCAACATAGTATTCGGACACCTCCGAGGTGCGGCTGAACACACCAATGAAGGCGTAGACCACGATAGTCGAAAACAGGAATAGGTAGCCGAGCCAGAAGCGCGGGAAGCCCTGATGCTCGAGAATGGCCAGCGCCAGCAGCAGGGCACCGAATCCAACCGTATAGAGGCTGAAATAGCGCGTGAGCTGCGCAGGGAAGCTGTCAGTCTTCATCACCGCCCTCCCGCTGCTCGAGCCGGGCGAGCCGATCGATACGCTGCATCGCCAGCGCATAAACACCCGTAATCGCAAGATAGACCAAGGTCACGCCCTGCGCCGCTAGATAAAAGTGTAGTGGCCAGCCCCAGAGCGACACAGACGACAGCTCACGCGCGAAAAAGATCACGACAAAGCTGGCGATGAACCACAGCAGCAGCAGCCCGAGGGTCAGCGCACGCACGCGACGCCAATAGCGCAGGTTCACGCCGTGCTTCATGTTCGTTCCCCGTTGTAGCCATCGGCATCAGCGCCAACGGCCATGGGCATGCTGATGCGGAACAGGCAGCCTGGATGGCGTGGGTCGGAACTGCGGGGATTGCTGAAGATGTCAACCTCGGCGCCGTGGCGCTGTGCGATCTCGCGCACGATGGCCAGCCCGAGCCCGCTGCCATCGACCTCGCTGCCGAGAATACGGTAGAAGCGTTCGAATACATGGGCGCGCTCCTGAGGCGCAATACCCGGCCCGTTATCCTCGACCTCGAGAATGATGAGTCTGCGTTCCGCGTCCGCATGCACGCGGACGGTCACGCTGCCTTGACGTTGCGTGTAGCGCAGCGCGTTGTCGATCAGGTTGTTCAGCATTTCCCGCAGCATGGTCGCATTGCCAGGCACGGTCAGCTGGCCGTCGATGGTCTCGAAACCGAGGTCGATCTCGCGTGCCTGGGCGACCATGAACCACTCCTGAACCGTCCTTCGCGCCAGCTCGCCCATCTCGACCGGCTGCAGTGGCGTGGCCTGTGGCGAATCGTTCTCGGCGCGTGCCAGTGCCAGCAGCTGGTTCACCAGTCGCGTGGCCGAGGCTGAGCTCTTGGCTAACTGCTCAAGCGAGCGCTGGATCTCGTCGCGGCTGTCCTGCCGCAGGGCCAGCTCCGATTGCATGCGCATGCCGGCCAGTGGCGTCTTCATCTGGTGCGCAGCATCGGCGATGAAGCGCTTCTGAGATTGAATGCTGTGCGAGACCCGACCCAGCATCTCGTTCAGCGAGCGCACCAGCGGGGAGATTTCCTCGGGTACCGCGCGTGAGTCGATCGGCGAGAGGTCGTCCGAGCGTCGCGAGCGGATACTGTCCTGCAGCGCGGTCAGTGGCGAGAGCCCGCGCGAGAGCGCGAACCACAGCAGCGCAATCGCGATGGGCAGGATGATGAACTCGGGCAGGATCACACCCTTGATGATCTGGTTGGCCAGTTGATGTCGCTTATCCAGTGTCTCGCCGACCTGCACCAGCGCAAAGCGCTCGCCGGCCCTCGCCTCGCTCAGGCGGGTCGGCACCAGGTTGACATAGGTGTAGGCGACACGGATCTCGGTGTTGCGCATCTCGGCATCGCGCAACATGACGGACCAGGGTACGGGCTTGTCCTCGTCCTCCGGCAGCGGCATGTCGCTGTCGCCGGCGATCAGCTCGCGTTGCGGACCGCTGATCTGGAAGTAGACGTTATCGACGTCATCTGCGCGGAGGATATCGCGCGCGGCGAAGGGTAGGTGGGCGCTCAGTTGGCCGTTCACTTCCTTGACCTGCTGCGCGAGCACGGTCACCCGGTCCTCGAGCGAGCGGTCGAAGGGCTCGTTGGCGATCGATTTAGCGATCAGGTAGGTGACCCCAATGGAGACCGGCCAGAGCAGCAGCAGCGGCATCAGCATCCAGTCGAGGATCTCGCCGAACAATGAGCGCTGAATCGGCTGGTCTTCGGCGTCGTCCGGCTTCGCGGGCGGTAGCGCCTCGCTATGATGATTACTCACGGCGACGCTCAGGCCGTGCCGGGCTCAGCCGGGGGTGCAGCGGAGGCGATCTTTTCGAGGCAGTAGCCAAGCCCGCGCACCGTAGCGATGCGCACGCCGCCACTTTCGATTTTCTTGCGCAGCCGGTGCACATAGACCTCGATGGCGTTGTTACTCACCTCCTCGCCCCATTCACACAGATGATCGACCAGCTGCTCCTTGGATACCAGCCGGCCACTGCGCTTGAGCAGCACTTCCAGCAGGCCGAGCTCGCGCGCCGACAGGTCGATCATGTGGTCGTTCAGGTAGGCGATGCGGCCAACCTGGTCAAAAGACAATGGACCATGACGGATGACGGTCGGGCCGCCCCCGGCGCCGCGCCGCGTGAGCGCCCGCACCCGCGCTTCCAACTCCGAGAGTGCGAAAGGTTTGGACATGTAGTCATCGGCGCCGAGGTCCAGTCCCTTAACGCGTTGCTCGAGCGAGTCGTTGGCGGTCAGGATCAGTACCGGCGTGCGCGATTCACGCGCTCTCAGTTTGCGCAGCACTTCAAGTCCGGACATTTTCGGCAGGTCGAGGTCGAGGATCAGCAGGTCGAAATCCTGCGTCGACAGCGCGCTGTCGGCGGCCACGCCATTGTTGACGCAATCGGTCACGTAGCCGGACTGGCGGAGCGAGCGCGTCAGCCCATCGGCCAGCACACTGTCATCTTCGGCAAGCAGGATACGCATGCTGGGGTAATCCAGGGGTCACGAGGGGCGGGGAACCAAGCCGGTGTGGCGATGCCGGTTCGGTGAAAGCACAATGGGCCGGAAGAATCCCGCAGAGGCTTGAAGTCTATTGGGTTTGTCTGTTGCCGGCAACACATCCGGCGGTGAGTCCGAGTGCCGTATAGTGCCAACCTGGCAATCCGCCGGGGGTCAGATACCGCTTGCGCTTTTCACTGTTTTTTTATACAGTACCGGTTCCATTCCCACCGCACCGAAAGAGCACGCATGGACGACAAGAAAATGGCGAACGCCGACAAGGCCAAGGCGCTCAGCGCCGCGCTGGCGCAAATTGAAAAGCAGTTCGGCAAGGGCTCGGTGATGCGCATGGACGGCGCCGTCGCCGAGGAAGTGCAGGTCGTATCCACCGGCTCGCTCGGACTGGATGTCGCGCTCGGTGTCGGCGGACTACCGCGCGGCCGTGTTATCGAAATCTATGGCCCTGAATCCTCGGGCAAGACCACGATGACCCTGCAAGTCATCGCCGAAATGCAGAAGATGGGCGGCACGTGTGCCTTCATCGACGCCGAGCATGCCCTCGACACGATTTACGCCCAAAAGCTCGGCGTGAACCTTGAAGACCTGCTGATTTCGCAGCCCGACACCGGTGAGCAGGCACTCGAGATCACCGATGCGTTGGTGCGCTCGGGGGCTGTCGACCTCGTTGTCATTGACTCGGTGGCGGCACTGACGCCGCGTGCTGAAATCGAAGGCGACATGGGTGATTCGCTGCCCGGTCTGCAGGCCCGGTTGATGTCGCAGGCGCTGCGCAAGCTCACGGGCTCGATCAACCGTACCAACACGATGGTGATCTTCATTAACCAGATCCGCATGAAGATCGGCGTCATGTTCGGCAACCCGGAAACCACCACCGGCGGTAACGCGCTGAAGTTCTACGCGTCGGTCCGCATGGACATCCGCCGGACCGGCTCGATCAAGAGCGGTGACGAGGTGATCGGTAACGAGACCAAGGTCAAGGTCGTCAAGAACAAGGTCGCCCCCCCATTCCGCGAAGCGCACTTCGATATCCTGTATGGCGAAGGCACATCACGCGAAGGCGAGATCATCGACCTCGGCGTCGAAGCCAAGGTCGTGGAGAAATCGGGTGCCTGGTACAGCTACAACGGCGAGCGCATCGGCCAGGGCAAGGACAATGCGCGCACCTACCTGAAAGAACGGCCAGAGATGGCGCGCGAGATCGAGAACAAAGTGCGCGCTCACCTCGGTGTGCCGGAACTGCCGCCGGCGAAGGCCGAGCCCGCAGCAAAGACTGACGAGGCTGGCGGACGCAAGGCCAAGACTCCGGCGGCGGCAGAGTAAGGAGCCGTCTCCAGTACCGTGTTGTTGCCATGCGGCGGGCAGGGGAGTTTCCTGCTCGCCGCTTCTTTTTGGCGGTAGCCCAGGCAAACGATCACGACCTCTGCCCGGCATACTGACCGGCCCGCCCGTCGTCCTTCACTTTCATTTCGACTTCCAATTCGACCTCCGCGATCACCTCCACTACCACCTTCACGCCATGCCTCGTCCCAAACCCAGCCTGAAAGCGCGTGCCCTGCGCTATCTCGCCGCGCGCGAGCATAGCCGGCAGGAGCTGGCGCGCAAGCTGGCCCGGCATATGGAGGAGGGCGATGACGTGGAAGCGCTGCTCGACTGGCTCGAGGCGCAGAAATTCCTGTCCGAGGCCCGGTTTGCTGAATCCCTTGTTCATCGGCGGTCTGCGCGCTTCGGCAGCGCCCGGATCTTGTCGGAACTTCAAAGCCACGGCGTGGACGACAGCCGCCTCGGTGAGCTGAAAGAAGAACTTCGCGCCGGCGAGGAGGCGCGGGCCTGGCAAGTCTGGCAGCGCAAGTACGGCGAGCCACCGGCCGATGCTGCCGATGCAGCGCGCCAGATGCGCTTCCTGCAACAGCGGGGCTTCTCCCATGCAGCCATTTCGGCGGTCATGCGGCGGGCAAAAGAGCGCTCGCGCGATACGGGGTAAACCCCACGTTTTCAATCAGGATTCGTGGGTTTTGCCCGACAAGGCCTGTGCTACACTGCGACAGCTTTGCAGCGCCGCAGGAGCGGCACCAGTCGTAGAAACTGCGGCAGGCTGCACAACTGACCATCAGCGCCCGCTGTTCCGGCCGCGCCCAACGTTTTATGCCTTTGCCACCCCCGACCATACCCCGCGAGGCGCGGCATGTCCGCAGCATTGTCGCGCAGGCGTTCGAGCGGGAAGACGGCCTGTGGGACATCGAGGCGCGCATCACGGACGCCAAGCCACGTGTCGTCGAGCTGGCCTCCGGCCAGCGCGCACCGAACGAGCCCATTCATGACCTGTGGCTGCGCCTGACGGTCGATACCCAGCTCACCATCATCGATGCCGAAGCAGTATCCGATGCCGTGCCGTATCCCGGCTACTGCGACACGATCGGCCCGGCCTACAAGCAACTGATCGGCCTGAACCTGATGAAGGGTTTCCGCCATGCGGTGCGCGAGCGCCTTGCCGGTGTCGCCGGTTGCACGCACCTGACGGAGCTTGCTGGCGTGCTGCCCACTGCCGCCATTCAGGCTTTCGCCGGTGATGTCGTTCCCACGCGCGATGGTCGCGCCGACGACGCCGGGACCCATCCGCCGTTCCAGCTTGACCGCTGCCACGCGCTGCGTCGCGACGGCCCGGCGGTCGAAAAATATTACCCACGCTGGATCATCACACCGGTGGTCCGGGGCTAAACCATCTCGAAAAACATCTGCGATTAACAAGGGGGAAGTCTGCATGAAAATCCATGAGTACCAGGGTAAGGAAATCCTGAAAAAGTACGGCGTTACCGTCCCGCGCGGCATACCGTGCATGAGCGTTGACGAGGCCGTGAAGGCCGCTGACACCCTGGGCGGACCCGTCTGGGTGGTCAAGGCGCAGATTCATGCCGGCGGCCGGGGTAAGGGCGGTGGCGTGAAGGTCGCGAAATCGCCCGATCAGGTGGCGGAATATGCGAGCCAGATCATGGGTATGCAGCTAGTCACCCACCAGACCGGCCCCGAAGGCCAGAAGGTCCGCCGCCTGCTGATTGAGGAAGGCGCGGACATCAAGAAGGAACTCTACGTCTCGATGGTCACCGACCGTGTCTCGCAGCGCGTCGTTATGATGGCCTCGAGCGAGGGCGGGATGGATATTGAGGAGGTCGCGGCTTCGCACCCGGAGAAGATCCACAAGGTCGAGATCGATCCGGCTACTGGTTTGAAAGACGCAGAAGCTGACGATATCGCCGCCAAGATCGGCGTACCGCCAGCCTCTATCGCCGACGCGCGCGCGCAGCTACAGGGACTCTACAAGGCCTACTGGGAGACCGACGCCTCGCTGGCCGAAATCAATCCGCTGATCCTGACGGGTACGGGCAAGGTCATCGCGCTCGATGCCAAGTTCAATTTCGATTCGAATGCGCTGTTCCGTCACCCGGAAATCATGGCGTATCGTGACATCGATGAGGAAGATCCGGCCGAGGTCGAAGCATCGAAGTTCGACCTCGCCTACATTTCCCTCGACGGCAATATCGGGTGCCTCGTCAATGGCGCCGGCCTCGCGATGGCGACGATGGATACCATCAAGCTGTTTGACGGTGAGCCGGCGAACTTCCTCGATGTCGGTGGTGGCGCTACGGCCGAGAAGGTCACCGAGGCGTTCAAGATCATGTTGAAGAACCCGGGCTTGAAAGCCATCCTCGTCAACATATTCGGCGGCATCATGCGCTGCGACGTGATCGCCGAAGGCGTGATCACGGCCTCGCGTGCAGTGAAGCTGTCGGTGCCGCTCGTGGTGCGCATGAAGGGTACCAACGAAGACATCGGCAAGAAGATGCTCGCCGACTCCGGCCTGCCGATTATTTCGGCCGACACGATGGAAGAGGCTGCGCAGAAGGTCGTCGCTGCGGCCAACGGCAAATAATTCACGAGGAAGAACGCACAATGTCTATCCTGATCAACAAAGACACCAAGGTCATTACGCAGGGCATCACCGGTAAAACCGGGCAGTTCCACACGCGCATGTGCCGCGACTATGCCAACGGCAAGAACTGCTTCGTCGCCGGCGTCAATCCGAAGAAGGCTGGCGAGGATTTCGAAGGTATCCCGATCTACGCCAACGTGAAAGAAGCCAAGCAGGCCACTGGCGCAAACGTATCCGTCATCTACGTGCCGCCTGCGGGTGCCGCCGACGCGATCTGGGAGGCGGTCGAGGCTGAGCTCGATCTCACCATATGCATCACCGAAGGCATCCCTGTGCGTGACATGCTCGCGCTGAAGGATAAGATGAAGAAAAAGGGCAGCAAGACGTTGCTGCTGGGTCCGAACTGCCCGGGCCTGATCACGCCGGAAGAGATCAAGATCGGCATCATGCCTGGTCATATTCACAAGAAGGGTCGTATCGGCGTCGTCTCGCGCTCGGGCACGCTCACCTATGAAGCGGTTGGTCAGCTTACCGCGCTTGGCCTCGGTCAGTCGTCGGCAGTCGGCATCGGCGGTGATCCGATCAATGGCCTGAAGCACATCGACATCATGAAGATGTTCAATGACGATCCGGATACCGATGCCGTGATCATGATCGGCGAGATCGGCGGTCCGGACGAGGCGAATGCCTCCTACTGGATCAAGGAGAACATGAAGAAGCCGGTGGTCGGCTTCATCGCCGGCGTGACTGCGCCTCCGGGCAAGCGTATGGGTCATGCAGGGGCGCTAATCTCCGGTGGTGCCGATACTGCGGATGCCAAGCTCGAGATCATGCAAGCCTGCGGCATCAAGGTCACACGCAATCCGTCGGAGATGGGGCGCTTGTTGAAGGCGATGCTGTAATCAGTGCGACGCTGATAGCACCACGGGGAGCCGAGGCTCCCCGTGGTGCTTTGTGGTTTTAACCCGCTCAGGTACGTGGGCGCAGGCGTTCAGGAACGCTGCCGCTCACTGTCCATGTCAATCCGCTTGCGGTGCATAAGCCTGTATAGACTACTGTCGAGGCGTCGGCCACACCAGGAATGATCCCCCTCGCATAGGTAATCGTAATGACTGGCGCATCATTGCCATTGCTGGTGACGGCAACCGAAGCGCCATTTGCATTAATGTTGGCCGGTAGGCCGAGTGCCTGATTATTCAGATTAGTCCCTTGGGCGGCCAGCGTTCCATCACTGCAAGCGACACCGGCCGCCGTCATCGCGGGTGCAGCGAGCGAGACGCCTGTCGATACCCGAGCCTTGGCCGTGTAATCCTGATACGCCGGTATGCCCACGGCAGCAAGGATACCGATGATCGCCACAACGATCATTAATTCAATCAGCGTAAAGCCCTGCTGCGCGCGCCGGTCGCGGCGGCGTATGTGTGTTGTCATATGAAACTCCCTGGTCAAATGATTTTGGAAAAGAAATCCACTGCGTGGATCTGACGTTCAGGGCAAGCTCCATGCCACGGCGATAACGCCCGACAAGATTGGCGATGATCGAAAATCTGCAAAAGATTTGTCTTGAGTATGCGAACGATGTAATCGCTGAATGAGTAAAAAAGTTTTTGATCGAACAAGCGGATGTAAATCAGCCTCATCACAGCATCATTCCGGCGCCCGGCAACCCTATGATTGTTGATCGGAGCTTTGTTCGCGCGATGACATTCTTCGTCTATCCCGACAAGAAGTGTCCTGAACGACCCAAAATTAGTCATTCCCCCGGCTTTCCCGACGCTGCGCCGGCAGGGTCCCGGGCACCCGGGTCGGGTTCTCAAAAGTTTCTCTTTAAAATCATGATGCTAGAATAGCTTCCCGAACCAGTTCCTCTTCTCCCGGGCGGCTGCATTAGTCGCCGGTGGCGGAGCTCACGGCGAGGGTATCGGATGAAGCAAGGAAGCGATCTAGGCAATGCGTGGCAAGACGATTCGGATCCGCCGCGTCGGCGCTGGTGGCGTCGGTTGCGCTGGCTGGCCGGACTGGTCGCACTGGGCGTCGCAGCCCACACCACCGGTGTCGCTGCCAACGGGATCGAACTGACCCTGATGCTTTGTGCCACCACCATTCCCGTCTTGCTGTGGCAGCGCTGGCAAGCACGTCGGATCGAGCGCCGCTGGCGGCGCGACGCCATTCTGTTTGAGCCGCCGCTGCCTGAGCCGGTGTCCCGCATTGACAATGAGCGTGAATGGCGCTGGCCTGCGCATCCGCTAGTCCGTATTCCGCTGGCCTTGCTGCTGACCGGACTGCTGTATTGGGCACTGGTGCTGCACCAGCTGCAACTGCCCGCTGAATGGCTGGTGGCCGTTGCGGTGGTAGCCCTGTTAACTCTGTGGTGCTGGCGCGAGCCCCTGCTGCTGGTGCTGGCCGTGGCGGCGGGCGTGGCGCTGTTGTCCTTGTTGGGCTGGCTGTCCGACCTCCTGAGCGTGGGCGGTGCCGCCGGGGTATTTATCGGCCTGCTGGTAACCGGCGCGATCATGATCGCGGAAATCAGGAAACGTACCGAAAAACACAGAACCACTTCATGAAGAAAGAACCCGGCGTCAACGGTGACTGGATACCCGTGAGCCTGCACGAGCGTGTGCATCACGCGGCCTTGCCGTCCATCGTGGCATTGGGCACGCCGGCGATCGTACAAACACAGTATGCGTTTAGCGATGGTTGGGGCGACCGGGGCTGGGTCCTGCCCGCCGCGATCTGGCTGTACGGACTGCTGTTCTGGATCATGTCGACCGGTCGCCAGCTGGTCCGTTCCAAGCGCTGGGAGTGGACCGAGGCGGCCCTTGATCAGCAACAGCGTTACCTGACTGAGGGTCGTAAGGCCAGTCGTCGCTTTTGGGGTTTCTGGTGGGTGCGCTTCCCGATCGGGCTCCTGTTCCTTAGCTACGGCGTGCATCTGCTCGGCAGCACGGATTTCTCCGCGCAGTGGCTGAGCATGATCCTGCTGATGTCGGCCTTCGTCACCCCCTTTGTGTTCGTGGCCGAGCTGGCGCTGCTGCCGCTGGTGATCGTGCTGATGTTTGCCTACCTTGCCGTGGTGGTGTCGGTGCCGCTGTCAGTGATCATCATGCTGGGTTGCCTTGGCCTGGTAGCGACGGTGCTGATGGCCATTGCCCAGCGCGCACCACGGTCGCCGAAACCGGCGAAGGAGGTCGGCAAGGAGGCCGTAGCGCAGGCCACACCGGCTGATGCAACGGCCAGCGATCCGCAGGCCACGCCGGAACAAGCCCAACCCGGCGACCCGGCGGCGGCCGAACCGGCGTCTGCGGCGGCAAGCGCCGAAGCTGCGGATTCCGGACAGCCGGTGCCGCAACTGCCCGCACCGGATACGGCTGGCCTTCCTCCAATCCAGCCGACGGCCACCCCGGTCCCGGCGGAGCGCGCCCAATAAAAAAAGCTCCCGCAGGAGCTTTCTGGTCGTATTCGTTTTGGTGCCTCGGGTCGGAATCGAACCGACACTCCTTGCGGAA
>CAZESK010000027.1:16099-30407 GCA_964515155.1 uncultured Bifidobacterium sp. | reverse complement strand
CAGATCGGCGGCATCGCCAGCCAGTTCGGCCGCCTGCTGCCCTTCGAGGCCGATCCGGTACAGCAGGCCTATGCGCAACAGCTCGCTCAGCAAATCGCCCAGCAGCTCGCGCAACAGCAGCAGACGTACGGGTCGCAAGGCCAGCAGAACTACGCTGGCGGGCAGACGCTGCATTGAGCCGCTGAACTCCCGACGCAAGGCGCCGACGGCGCCTTGCGTGTTTTCCAAAGCAAGGAACGCACGATGCCAGTCATCCCAGGCGGCCCCGGACGGGGGCGCTATCTCGTCAGCGGTACCGACAGCAGCCGACTCACGCGCTTCGTCTCCGAGTCCAGCACCAACCCTGAGCTGCGGCTGCTCGACACCGTCGGTCCGCCCGGCGCGCCGCACACCGCCGTGTTCGACATGGCGCACGACATGGCCGCACAACTGCAGAAACACTTCGCCGCCAGCGGTGACCTGAACATCGAGCCGGACCGGCCGCTGTCCCTGTTCGGCCAGCCGCCGCTCGACCCCTGAAACGCCAACTCCCGAAAGGACTTCAATGGCTACCAAACCGGAACCCGGCGCAGGTGCTGTGCCCGTGACCACCAGCGCCACCACCAGCGAAACCAAGCCGCAAATCCACGATGTCAAGCAGCGCAAGGGCCAGTTCCTGGTGGCGCCGCGACGCAATCTTGGTATGCAGATGATGGGTATCGCGCCGCTCAGCTTCTCCGTCGTCGAACAAGCGCTCAAGGATGCGCCCGACATCGAGATCATCGATAGGGTCGGCCCGAGACAAGCGGTCGGCGGCCTCGGCACCGGCATGCAGGAAGGTGCGGTGCTGGTGACGCTGATGCAGGAGGAGAAAGCGCAGGCGCTGGCCATGCAGGCGCAAGGCCAGCTGATCGTCGAGCGCGACCAGCCGTTGCAGCTCTACGATGTCAACTATCCGCAGACCATGCTCTCCAACTGCAACCTGCCCACCACGGGCAGCGCGCTCACCGCCGAGTTTCAGGTGCTGGGCAAGGGCCAACCGATCCAGGGCGCCGAAGTCTACCTGTACGGCAGCCTGCTGCCGGCCTACGGCGTGACGGACGCCAATGGTCGAGTCAAGCTCACCCTGTTCGGCGAAAGCGCTGCCAGCGTACGGCGACTGTACGTCAAGCCGCGCGCCGACTTCTGGAGCTTCTGCCAGGAGCGTCCCGACATCAGTGATCGGGACATGAACGTGGTGGGCCTGCGCGCGCTGTCAGACTGGCCCACCCTCAAGTCTTTCCCGCAGCAACAGCAACTGACCTGGGGGCAGCGCGCCATGCGCGTTGACCAGCTGCCGTCAACCTACCGGGGACAGGGCGTGAAGATCGCCGTCATTGACTCCGGCTGCGCCAACAGCCATCAGGACCTCACCCACGTGAGCCACGGCTATGACATCGTCAACAAGGCGGTGGACCGCTCTACCTGGAACATCGACAGCATCGCCCATGGCTCGCACTGCACCGGCGTCATCGCCGGCCTCGACTCCGCGACCGGCATCCGCGGCTTTGCGCCCGATGCCGAGATCCACGCCTGCAAGCTCTTCCCCGGCGGCCAGGTCAGTCAGCTGATCGATGCCCTCGAATACTGCATCGAGCAGCAGATCGATGTCGTGAACCTGTCGCTGGGCGGCGCCGATCCCTCGGAGGCGCTGGAGCAGCAGATCATCCGCGCGCGGCAAGCGGGTGTGGCCTGCATCGTGGCAGCCGGTAACTCGGGCAGTACCGTCCAGTATCCGGGCTCATCGCCCAATGTACTGACGGTGGCCGCCATCGGCCGCGTCAACGAATTCCCCGCCGACAGCTACCACGCGCAAACACTGACCGCGCAAGTCGATGCAAACGGATTCTTCTCGGCCCGCTTCACCTGCTTCGGCCCCGAGATTGCCGTCTGCGCGCCCGGCGTCGCCATCACCTCGTCGGTGCCCGAGAACAGCTTCGCGGCGTGGGATGGCACCTCAATGGCCACCCCGCACGTGACCGGCCTGGCGGCACTGGTGCTGGCGCATCATCCTGATTTCCGGGGTGCAGGATCCTTGCGGAACGCCGAGCGTGTCGAGCGCCTGTTCCAGATCATCAAGCAATCCTGTCAGCCGCTGATGCTGGGCGACCAGCGCCGAACGGGCTTCGGGCTGCCCGACGTGATGCGCGCCGTCGGCATCGCACCCGCGCAAGGATTGCCCGCCTTCGGCACCGCACTAGGCAGCGCATTGGGAGCCCCGATTAGCGCTCAGCTCGGCAGTGCCGGCATGAGCTCCCTGCTCGGCTCACCGGCGATGCGTGCACTGGCCCAGGCCTACCGCGACCTGCCAGCGATGCAGGCGCAGAACGCTGCGCTCGGCATGGGCCTCGGCGTGGCCTCGCTCGACCCGTTCGCGACCTGGAGACCACCCGTTACCCACGGCCTTCGATACGGCCTCTGGTAAGCAAATCTGCGGCGCGTCTACAAAAAATGCATATCAGCGATGTTCGGGCGGAACTTGTTCCATGCCAAGAGGTCATGTCGTTTACGCAAGCGAGATTTGCGCTAACGATGATTAACCCCCGACCCTTGAGGATCACCATGGAACATCAGCAACGGCACCAGACGCAGCAACACGGGCTAGCGTCACAGGAAAGCTACAACCCGAACCATCTGCTCGACACATTACGCGAGCGGATGAAGCTGAAAAACGACGCGGCGCTGTCGCGGGCGCTCGAGGTCGCACCGCCCGTCATCAGCAAGATTCGCCACCGGACACTACCGGTCGGCGCATCGCTGCTGATCCGCATGCACGAGGTCACGCAGATGAGCATCCGCGAACTGCGTGACCTGATGGGCGACCGCCGCACCAAGTACCGGCTCTCGGATGCCCAGGGCAAACCCAAGCCGGCGCTCGACCAGCCCAGCCAGCCGGTGGTGTCAGCGCAGGAAGGTCAGAAAGGGTCGCAGCAACACTGACACGCGCCTCAGAACACCACGAGGTCACGCATGCTCTCGCCGGCATCAAGCCGGTCGAAGCCGCGGTTGATATCGGCCAGCGCCAAACGCTCGCCGAGCAGCTTGTTCACCGGGAGCCTGCCAGCAAGGTAGAGACCGACATAGCGCGGCACATCACGCCCCGGCACGCAGGAGCCGATGTAGCTGCCCTTGACGGTACGTTCCTCCGCCACGAGGCTCACCTGCTGCAGCGGCCACTGGTGCTGCGGATGCGGCAGGCTGGCCGTGACGGTGGTACCGCCGCGCTTCGTGATCCGGTAGGACAGCTCCATCGCGGCCACCACACCAGCCATCTCGAATGCAAAATCGACCCCGCCGCGCGTGGCCTCCTTCACCTTCGCGATGACGTCCGGATCGCGCGCATTGACCGTGAAGGTGGCGCCCAGCTCCTTTGCCTTGGCGAGCTTGCTGTCGTGCAGATCAATGGCAACGATATCTTTCGCGCCCGCGGCAGCCGCACCGAGCAGCGAGCACATGCCGACACCGCCCAGGCCAATAATCGCCGTGCTCTGGCCCGGCTGCACCTTGGCCGTGTTCACGACCGCGCCAACGCCGGTCAGCACCGCGCAGCCGAACAGCGCGGCCTCAACCGGGTCGATGTCCTGCTCGATCTTCACGCACGAGCGGCGCGACACCACCGCATGCTCGGCGAAGGCCGAGATACCCATGTGATGATGGACAGCCTGTCCACCGAGATGCAGGCGGCGCTCGCCCGAGAGCAGCGCGCCCTTGCCATTGGCCTCAGCACCCGGCTCGCACAGCGCGGGGCGGCCCTCCATGCACGGCAGGCAGTGGCCACAACTCGGCACGAATACCAGCACCACCTGATCGCCCGGTTTCAGGTCATGCACGCCGGATCCGACCTGCATCACCGAGGCCGAGGCCTCGTGGCCCAGGGCCATCGGCACCGGTCGCGGGCGCACACCGGTAATCACCGACAAGTCGGAGTGACAGAGACCGGCTGCGGTCATCTTCACCAGCACTTCGCCGGGTCCCGGTGGGTCGAGCTCGATCTCCTCGATCGCCAGCGGCCGGCTGTCGGCAAAAGGCGCGGTTTTGTCGAGTGCGTGCAATACAGCGGCGCGGGTCTTCATGCTCAGGCTCCTGGTGAAACTCAGATCGTACGACCCCCGTCGACCGGCATCTCAAGACCGGTCAGGAATTCCGCGGCATCGGTACCAAGGAAGACCGCGGCGGCTGCCATATCGCGCGGCTCGCAGAAGCGGCCCAGCGGGATGGTCGAGACAAACTTCGCCCGGTTCTCTGGCGTGTCGGGCACGCCCATGAAATCACCAAGCAGACCAGTCGCACCCATCACCGGGCACAGTGCATTAACACGGATATTGTCCGGTGCGAGTTCAACCGCCATCGCGCGCGAGAGCAGGTTAACCGCGCCCTTGGAGCTGTTGTACCACGACAGACCCGGACGGGGACGAATGCCGGCCGTCGACCCCACGTTGATGATCACGCCACCCTTGCCGCGCTCGCGCATCAGCGGAATCACCGCATGCGCCATGAAATAAATCGACTTCACGTTCACGTTGAAAACGCGGTCAAAGGTTTTCTCATCCACGTTCAGCATGGGCTGGTTCTTGTGCGTGGTGCCGGCGTTGTTGATCACGATGTCTGGTACGCCGAACGTATCGACGCAGGCCTTGACCATCGCCTGAACCGAGGCCTGGTTAGCGACATCGGTCGCCACGGCCTTGGCCTGCGCACCCAGTGTCGCGGCCACACGCTCGCCCGCTGCCGCGTTCAAATCAGCGATGATCACCTTCGCGCCTTCACGTACATACGCCTCGGCCATGCCCTCGCCGAAGCCACTGCCGGCGCCGGTGATGATGGCGACTTTGCCTGTGAGTTGTCCCATGGTGTCTCCTTTAATCGGTTGGTTGGCGGGCTTGCGGACACGGCGTTGTCGCATCGGTCTGCCTGCCCTGTGGTGTTTGGGTGTTTGGGTTTTTCGGTGTTTTCTTGGCGGGTTTTTCCGGCGGGTTTCGCTACGCTCTACCCGCCCTATGGTCGATTGGGGTGTTCGCGATTCTTCCCTTGTTTATGTTTCAGGGGCCATAGGGCGGATAGAGCCGCAGGCGACATCCGCCATCATCCTGGCTACCCGTGATGCAACACCACGGTCTTGGTCGTGCTGAACTCCTCGAGCGCAAGGAAGCCCTTCTCCCTGCCATGACCACTGCGCTTCATACCGCCAAACGGCAATTCGACACCACCGCCGGCACCGTAGCAATTGATGAATACCTGACCGGTGTGCAGTCGTGCCGCCATCCGTTGCTGGCGACTGCCGTTCTCTGTCCATACGCCGGAGACGAGGCCGTACTCGGAGGAGTTGGCCAGCTGAATCGCATCATCCTCATCCTTGAACGGCATCGCCGCCAGCACCGGGCCAAACACTTCCTGGCAGGCCAGCTTATGATCGCGCGGCACCGCGCCGAACAGCGCCGGTGCGACAAAGAAGCCCTCCGGCGAGAGACCATCGGCCAGCGTGCCCCGCGCCAGCAGCGGCACGCCCGTGGCCACAGCATCATGAATGAAGCCATTCACGCGCTCGAACTGCTTGCGGTTGACGATCGGACCGCAGTCAAGATCCATCTCCGGCGTACCCACCTTCACCTTCGCAAACGCCTCGGCCACGCGCTGCGTGAACGACGCGTAGATATCCTGCTGCACCAGCAGGCGGCTGCCCGCAGAGCAGGTCTGCCCGGCATTCTGCGTGATCGCCTTCACAATGATTGGCACCGCCTTCTCGATATCGACATCATTGAACACGATCTGCGGCGACTTGCCGCCCAGCTCAAGAACGCAGGGCACGGCATTCTTCGCGGTGGCCTGCTGCACCATCACGCCCACCTCGGGCGAACCGGTGAAGGTCGCGAAATGAATACCGGGATGCGCGGTCAGCGCGGCGCCGGCCTCGTGGCCATAACCCGTCACCACGTTCAGCGCACCGGCCGGCAAGCCGGCCTCCATCAGCAGCTCGGCCAGGCGGATGCCCGACAGGCACGCATCTTCCGAAGGCTTGAGCACCGCCGCATTACCCATGGCCAGCGCCGGTGCAAGCGTGCGTCCAAACATCTGCGCCGGGTAGTTCCACGGAATGATGTGCGCGGTCACGCCATGCGGCACGCGCACGACCTGCACGTTGTAGCCGTTCAGGTAGGGAATCTGCTCGCCGTGGATTTTGTCAGCGGCGCTGCCGTAAAACTCGAAGTAGCGCGCCACGGCAACGATGTCGTTACGCGCCACGGTCATCGGCTTGCCGGTGTCGCGCGCCTCGATCAGCGCGATCTCGTCGGCATGACTCACGATCAGGTCGGCGAATTTCATCAGGATGCGTCCGCGCTCGGTCGCCGTCATCCGGCCCCAGGCACCGTCGAGCGCCTTCTGGGCTGCCTTCACGGCGGCATCGATATCGGCCGCGGTACCGCGGTCGATGGTCTTGAACGCCTTCGCGTCGCAGGGATTGATGACGTCAATCGTGCGGCCGTCGGACGCACTGCGCCACTGGCCGTCGATCAAGAGGGTCGGCATGATGGATCTCCTTGGGATAGTTGTTCAGTGGCCGGCCTGCACGGCATCAGCGATCAACTCGCCGCGCTCCAGCGTCAGGGTGGCGTCCGGCAGGTCGCGCAACAGGCTGCGATTGGATTCGGTGACAACGATGCACAGCTCGGGGGCAATCTCGTGCAGCCGGCGCAGAGACTCCGCGTATTGCGCCGCCAGCACCGGCGCCAATCCCTGGAAGGGCTCGTCCAGCAGTACCAGCTTCGTGCCGACCATCAGCGCACGGCCGAGCGCGGCCATCTTGCCCTGCCCGCCCGACAGCGCCGCACCCGAGCGTGGCAGCATCTCCCTGAGCTGCGGCACAACCTCCAGCGCGCGCTCAAGCCGGTGGTCAACCTCCGCCGAGGACAAGCCCAGCACCTGGCAAGGCAGGCGAAGATTGTCCTCGACCGAGAGCGTGGGAAACATCACGCGATCCTCCGGCGCATAGCCAATACCCAGCGCGGTACGGCCATGGCCAGGCTTGCGCGTGATGTCCTCGCCTTCCATCAGCAAGCGGCCGCCGGCAGCCGGGAGCAGGCCCATGATCGCGCGCAGCAGCGTGGTCTTGCCCGCGCCATTGCGCCCCACCACGGCCAACAGCTCGCCGGCAGCGAATTCGGTCGTGATACCGCGCAGCACCGGAATGCCGGCAATGCTTGCGCTCAGTTTCTCGATCCTCAGCATCTCATTCCCCGATCACCTCGGTGCGAATCAGCGGATCGGCCAGCACATCCGCCGGCTTGCCGTCAGCCGCGACCCTGCCCGCAATCCAGGCGGCCACGCGGGTCGCATAGGTCGACACGATATCGACATCATGCTCAACGAAGATCGCCGTCACCTTCTCTTCATCCAGCGCTGCCATGATGGTTGCCATCAGCCCGTGCTTTTCGTCGGTAGAAACACCCGATGTCGGCTCGTCCAGAATCAACAGGCGCGGCTTGAGTATCAGCGCCATCGCGATGTCGAGCAGCTTGCGCTGCCCCTCGGGTAGCGCACCGGCGATCTCGTCGCCACGCTCAGTCAGTCCAACCATGCCGAGCACGCGGTCGATCTCGCGCGCCGGCACGGCCTCCGACAAAGCCGTCCACAGGCCGAGGGTGCCCTGCTTGCCGGCGGCGGCAATGCGCAGGCAGTCGCGCACGGTATGCTCAGAAAACAGCTGCGGCAGCTGGAACGAACGCACCATGCCGCGCCGTGCGATCACCCGCGGCTGCAATCGCGTGACTTCGCTGCCATTGAAAAAAACCTGGCCTCCGTCCGGACGTATCAGGCCGGTGCAGATATTGATGAAGGTGGTCTTGCCCGCGCCGTTCTGGCCAATGACGGCCAGCCGCTCGCCTTCGTGCAGCTCGAAATCGATCCGGTCAGCCACTACCACTGCGCCGAATGCCAGGCGCAGATCGCGCGTCTGCAGCAGCGGCGCGCTCATGACCCGCTCCGTCTGGCCACCAGCAGCGCGGAGACGCCGCGCGGCGCGAGAAAGACCATCGCAATCAGCACAATACCCAGCACCATCTGCCACGCACCGGTCAGATACGCAGCGGCGAACAGTTTGACGAACTCGAAAATAGCTGCGCCAATGAAAGCGCCGACCGGATGGCCAACACCCCCCAGAATCGCAATGAACACGATCTCGCCCGAGCGCACCCAGTAGCCCATCTCCGGCGTGACCAGCCCCTGCGCAATGGCGAAGATCGCGCCCGACAAGCCACACAGCATCGCCGAGATCACATAGCCTATCCACAGCGTGCGGTAGGCCGAAATACCGACATACTCGAGCCGGGTTTCATTGGTCTTGATGGCAGCCAGCGCCTGCCCGGCCGGTGATCTCAGATAGCGCTGCACCAGCCAGCCCAGCAGCAGCGCGAGCACCACCGAAGACACCAGCAGCGTCGTCTCGAACGCGCTGCGTTCCATGGTCACGCCAAAGAACGGAGAGCGATCCAGCCGCAAACCATCCGAACCGCCGGAAAGCTCGAAGAACTTGACCAGCGCCGCGTACAGCACCATCGACAGTGCCAGGTTCAGCATGCCGAAAAAAATGCCTCGGTAGCGAACCACGAAGGAACCAATGA
This sequence comes from uncultured Bifidobacterium sp., assembly GCA_964515155.1. GTDB lineage: Bacteria > Pseudomonadota > Gammaproteobacteria > Burkholderiales > Burkholderiaceae_D > Pernthalerella. The sequence goes on along the minus strand of CAZESK010000027.1, from coordinate 21,774 downwards.
CGGCCCCGGCCAGCGCGCCCACGACGGCGCCGAGCCCCAACAGCAAGGCGCTATCGAGATCAGTCCAGCGTCTGAGCGCAAACGCCGCTGCATAGCCGCCGAGGCAAACATACAAGGCATGGCCAAACGAAATCTGGCCGGAAACGATCAGGATGGAGATACCCAGCGCCGCAATACCGAAGGCCGTGCCAAGAATCAGCGGCGTTTTCATCCACGGCGCCACCAGCGGCAACAGCAAGGTAGCGGCAGCGAGCAGCAGGACAGCGAGCTGGGCCTTGCGCATCACACCCTCCTCGCCTGCGCGACCGAGAACAGGCCCTGCGGACGGAACAGCAGCACCAGCACCATGATCAGGAACGGCACCAGCACCTCGATCTCGGGCAGCAGGTAGACCGCGAACGAGCGCGCCAGACCGATGAGGATGGCGGCCACGAGGGCGCCCTCGATCTGTCCAAGCCCGGCGGTGGCCACCACGGCGAAGGACAGCACAATCATCTCCGCCCCAATGCCGGGCACCCACGACACGGTGGGCGAGGCCAGCGCGCCGGCCAGCGCACCGAGCACGGAGCCGACCACGAAGGTGAGGAGAGAAATACGCTTGACGTTGATGCCCAGCGCTGTCGATACCTCGCGGTTATGCGAGACGGCCACGATCTGCCGGCCGACCGAGCTATATTTCAGGAAGCTGCGCAGTGCGATGAACACAGCCAGTGCCACGCCGGGCAGCACCAGCAGCTGGTAGCGGGTGTACGTGATGCCGAGTACGTCGGCCGTGCCGAGCCAATTCACAACATCGGAGACGAAGTAAGGCTGCACGCCCCAGACCAGTCTCTGCAGGTCTTCGAAGATCATGAAGGCCGAGAAGGTGATCAGCAGCTGCAGGATCGGATCCTTCGCATAGATACGCCGCATCAGCGAGGTTTCCATCAGCGTGCCGAATACGCAGCCAACGATGACCGCCGCCAGCGGCAGGATCAGCAGCGACCAGGCCGGCGACAGGCCGAGCGATGCGGCCCACAAGCCGAGGCTGGCGGCCATGTAGCCACCCAGCGCATAGAAGCTGCCATGCGCCATGTTGATGATGTTCATCACGCCAAACACCAGCGTCATGCCGAGCGCGACGAGGAACAGCAGCGCGGCATACGACAGGCCGTCAAGCACGGCCAGGATGTAAAGTTCCTGCGGCATCGGTGACTAGTACTGGCGGATGCGCGGGTCGTTGATCAGCCCCGGCTTGACCGTCTTGACCCAAGCCGGCGATTTCTGACCGACAGGCGTCGTGATGATCTCGGCCGGATAGACGGCGATCTTCTCGAGCGTGGGGAACTTGTACTCCGGTGTCTTTTTCGTTATGCCCATCAGCTGGTCCTCGAGACCCTGTCCGTCCTCACGCATTTTCACGGTATTGGTCAGACCACGGAACTCGATCGAGTGCAGTGCATCGGCCACCTGCTCTACCGACGGCCAATTACCCTTGTTCGCCTTGGCCGCCGACTGGTAGCCCGCCACCAGGCCGTCAATCGCCTGCACCATGTGATACACCGGGTAGATCGGATAGGCGCCCGTCTTCTCGCGGAACTTCTTGACGAAGTTATTCAGCTTGGCGTTGTTCTTGTGCTCGGGATGCAGAAAGTAATGATCACCACGTGCGCCGACGATCACGCCGTCGGGCAGCGTTGCGCCGAGCCGCTCGAGCGAGCTCTCGGCCAGCGGCAGCACAAACAGGGACTGACGGAATAGTCCGCGCTGTGCAGCCTGGCGCACAAAGGTGTCAAGGTCGCCGCCCCAGGCGGTCGAGAGGATCACTTCCGGGCGCAGCGCCTGCAGCCGGCTGATCTCGGTTGAGTAGTCGGTCGCGCCGAACTTGGGGAACATCTCGCTGACGATCTTCACATCCGGCTTCAATGCCAGCAGCGTATTGCGGAACAGCTCCCATGAGTCGCGGCCCCACGCATAGTCCTGGTTCACGACCGCGATCGACTTGATGTCCGGCTTCTGCTTGAGCAGGTAGAGCACCGCAGCAACCATCTCGGTCGTCGCGTTGGCCTGAGTGCGCACCACGTACTTGAAGCGGCGGTCTTCCAGGACCTTCTCGGTGCCGCAGTCCCACATGATGTTGAGCACCTTCAAGTCCTCGGCCACCGGAGCCAGCGTGTTGCAATTGCCGCTCGAGATCGAGGCGAGCATGACGCGCGTGCCGCCCTCCTGCACGACGCGACGGTATTCCGAGAGCAGCTTGTCCGCGCCCACACCCTCATCGATGAAGGTCGGCACGATCTTCACGCCATTGACGCCGCCGGCGGCATTGAGCTCCTCGATGTACAGCTCGGCCGCAGCCTTCGCCGGTACACCAAAGACCGAGGCGGGGCCGGACAGGAAAGTCGTGATGCCGACCTTGAGCTCGGCAGGCTTGCCCTGACCGAAAGCCGACACCGCGGCGAGCATGGCCACCGCGCCGGCAAACAGCCGGCTCAACGCGTGCTTTGTCATCGTTTTGTCTCCTCGAACGAAGCGGGGGGCGCTTCGAGGCTATGCATTATTGTCCTGTGGGCGAAGTCTGACCGACGATGCGGCGCAGGGCAAGCCGGGATTTTTAAAGCGTTTATTTAAAAATTTCGAAACGGCGGGGAGGGCACATAGGGCATTCGCCGGCGGATTTCGCTGCGCTCTATCCGCCCTATCGACCATGGCGGGTTGGGCGCTTGGGCGCTTGGGCCATCCACCCGACCATCACCCCGCCGGCAACAAATCTCCCACCACCCCCAACTCCGCCATCCCCCACAGCCGGCCAAACGCCTGCCGCATCTCGGTCTCGGTCGCCGCCCCGCCAAACGCCGCCAGCGCCAGCGCCTTGGTCTCGAGCTCCGGCCGCGACAAGGTATTACCCGGATCGCCCTTGGGCTCGTCAACCCGCGCCTGCAGCACACGGCCCTCGCGGGTATGCACCGTCACTTTACCTATCCAGCGTGTCGGATAGGCACCATCGACTTCCTCATCGAGCACCATTTTTACCCGCACGCGGAAATCTGCCACGGCGGCGTCAGCATAGCGCTGCTCGAACTCATGCACGCCCGCCGCGCCGGCATGGGCGATCAGGCCCAGCACCGTACCCATGGAAAACTTCGCCTGATGCACGGTTTGCGGATCAACCACCGGACCGAGCACGTCGATCGCGCCCTGATGCACATGCGTGATGACTTCGACAATATCCGGCGCCGCCAGCCCATGCTCGCGCATCACCTTTTGCAGCGCGTCAGCCGCAGGATGCGTATGCCGGCAGCTGGCGTGGAACTTGAACGAGGTCTCGATCGTGGCCCAGCGTTCGCCGAGACGGTCGGTCAGCGCGGCCGGCTGCGCATCGCGCGTCATGCCGGCTGCCATGCCCTGCGGCCCGTCCAGTACCCGGCGCGCGCCGGTAAAGCCCTGCTCGGCCAATAGCGCGGCCAGCAAGCCGTCCGAGGCCGCCTTTGCCGTGTGTAGCTGCTTGGAATCGGCCGCATCGCGCAGGAATTCCCACAGACCCGCGGCCTGCGTGCCGGCCGAGCCAATGGCATGCAGCATGCGCTGCGCATCCAGACCGATCAGCCGGCCGACTGCCACCGCAGCGGCCACCGTACCGACCGTGCCCGTGGTGTGAAAAATCTTGTAATGCGCACGCCCGAGAAATTCACCGATACGGATGCCGGACTCATAGCCAGCCACGGCCGCGGTCAGCAGCTCGCGCCCCGACAAGCCACGATCCTGGGCAACAGCAAGCACAGCCGGAAAAATCACTGCCGCCGGATGGAACACCGAACCGTTGTGCACGTCATCCTGCTCCGCGTAGTGCGACGCGGCGCCATTGACCATGGCGGCGAACAGCGGCGAGGTCTTGCGCCGCGAGATCAACACCTCGGCACGTCCGCTGCCCGGCCCTTGCTCACGGGCGATCGCTTCAATCGCCTGCACCGGACGTCCGGCCTTGCCCGCCAGCGCCGAACCGAACCAGTCAAGCAGCAGATCCTCGGTACGGCGCACCACCGGCTCGGGAATATCCTCGAAGCGCAGGTTGGCGCAGAAGTGCGCGAGCTGCAGCTCGGGTGACAGCGTGTCTTTCATCACGGCCTCCGCTTCAAAAGGAGCGCGGCATCCCGAGCACATGCTCAGCGATGTACGACAGGATCAGGTTGGTGGAAATCGGCGCGACCTGGTAGAGACGCGTTTCGCGGAACTTGCGCTCGACGTCATATTCCGACGCGAAGCCGAAGCCGCCGTGAAACTGCAGGCAGGCATTGGCCGCCTCCCACGAGGCGTCGGCTGCCAGCATCTTGGCCATATTGGCCTCGGCGCCGCAGGGCTTGCCGGCGTCGAACAAGGCGCAGGCCTTGTAGCGCATCAGGCTGGCCGCCTCGATGTTCACGAAGGCCTTCGCAATCGGGAACTGTACGCCCTGATTCTGCGCAATCGGGCGACCGAATACCACGCGCTCATTCGCATACTTCGTCACCTTGTCGATGAACCAGTAGCCATCACCGATGCACTCGGCGGCGATCAGTGCGCGCTCGGCATTGAGTCCGTCGAGAATGTACTTGAAGCCCTTGCCCTCCTCGCCGATCAGATTTTCGGCGGGAATCTCGAGGTTCTCGAAGAACAGTTCATTGGTCTCGTGGTTGACCATGTTGCGGATCGGCCGAACCTCCAGGCCGCGGCCCACCGCTTCACGCAGGTCGACGATGAAGATCGACATCCCCTCGGACTTCTTCGTCACCTCGGCCAGCGGCGTGGTGCGCGCCAGCAGGATCATCAGGTCTGAATGCTGAACGCGAGAGATCCAGACCTTCTGGCCGTTGACCACATAGCGGTCGCCCTGCTTGACGGCCGTGGTCTTGATTTTCGTGGTGTCGGTGCCGGTGGTCGGCTCGGTCACGCCCATCGACTGCAGGCGCAGCTCGCCCTTCGCGATCTTCGGCAGGTAGAACGCCTTCTGCGCCGTCGAGCCGTGGCGCAGCAGCGTACCCATGTTGTACATCTGACCATGGCAGGCGCCGGAATTGCCGCCGGCGCGGTTGATCTCCTCCATGATGACCGAGGCCTCGACCAGGCCCAGGCCCGAGCCACCGTATTCCTGCGGAATCAGCGCAGCCAGCCAGCCCGCCCGGGTCAGCGCCTCGACGAAGGCTTCCGGGTAGCCGCGCTGCTCATCGACCTCGCGGAAATACTCGGAGGGAAACTGCGCGCACAAGTCGCGCACCGCATCACGGATGTCCTGATGGGCATCGTCTTGATAAGTCATGAATATTCCGGCAACAGCCGGGCGCGGTGGCGCCCGGACTGGATTGAAGTGATGCCGGAAAGTGTGGCCCAGCGCCGAAGGCCGGACAATTCGGAAGTTTATAAGTACGGCTTTGGCTGGATTACGCCTCGGCCTGCTCCGCCGCCGCCCCCTGGCTGACCAGCAAATCCACCAGCTCGCGCGCAAATAGCGGCAATGACTGCATGCTGCGCAGCACGATCTGCAGCTTGCGAACCGACCAATCGTCGACGATGTCGACGGTGCGGATGTTCATGGACTTCGCATGCCGGTGGGCCGACGAATACGGGACCACGCCAATGCCCACATTCGCCTCGACCATCCGGCAGGCAGCCTCGAAGTTGCCTACTTGGATACGAATCTTGATCTGGCGGTTCAGCTCGTG